>CAYOLS010000001.1:0-66159 GCA_964404845.1 uncultured Ferruginibacter sp.
CAAGCCTTTTCCCAATGCATCCGTTGTTCCGAAATATCTTTTTGCGGCATCTTCGGAAAGCACTACGCTATTGGGTTCTGTTAAAGCAGTGGCAGCATTCCCTTTAACAAAAGGGATAGAGAATAGGGTAAGAAAATTTGAATCGACATACGCAACTGCATTTTCTTTGAACTGCGTATTACCATTCTTTACAAAAATATTCTTCCATTGTGCGAGCCTTGCAAATGCTGTTATTTCTGGGTAAGCATCTTTCATTCCTCTTCCAACAGCTACATCTGCGGCTGAATAAAAATCTTTGTTTTCTATATTTAGCTCTACCCTGTAAATATTTTCAGAGCCTTTAAATTTGTCAAAGCTCAACTCATCGATCAGGAATGCGCTTATGAGAAGACAGCAGGTAAAGCCTACTGCCAGCCCAAAAATATTAATGGCTGCAAATGCTTTATTTTTAAGCATGTTGCGAAGGGCGATCTTAAAATAGTTCTTTATCATGTTACCCGGACTTTAAGCTATTAATGATTGATAATAGGAAAAGAGAATGTCGGATGGTATCCTGGGCCCGGTCTTTTTAAATAAAACATGGCTATACTTTATTAAAAAAAGAAGTGGCTATACTTTAAAGGGCTTTTACACCAGGATGTTCTCCGTTACTACTTTACCATCCAACATTCTTATAATACGATGACTATACCTTGCGTCGTGCTCACTGTGTGTTACCATTATGATTGTGGTACCTGCCTGGTTCAACTCTGTCAGCAATTGCATTACATCATTACCGTTGTTGCTGTCCAGGTTACCCGTAGGCTCATCCGCCAGTATCAGTTTCGGCCTGTTGATCACAGCCCTGGCTACTGCCACACGCTGCTGCTGACCACCCGATAATTGCTGAGGATAGTGGTTGCGGCGGTGCATGATCTGCATTTGCTTCAGCACTTCTTCCACTCTTTCTTTTCTTTCGGATGCGCTTACTTTTGTGTAGATCAATGGCAGTTCTACATTTTCAAACACCGTCAGTTCATCAATGAGGTTAAAGCTCTGGAACACAAACCCGATATTGTGTTTGCGCAGGTCGGCCCTTTTACGTTCGTTGTAATCGCTTACTTCGATGTTGTTGAACAGAAATTTTCCGCCGTCCATGTCATCCAGCAGGCCGAGGATGTTAAGAAGTGTTGATTTACCACAACCTGAAGGGCCCATCACTGCTACAAATTCACCTTCCTTTACATCAAAGGAGAGCTTGTTCAATACAAGGGTTTCTACTTCTTCTGTGCGATAAATTTTTTCGAGATTTTCAATTTTTATCATAATAGTCAATTGAGCTTTTTTAAAATTTTATACCGGCTGCTGTTTATGGAGTCTGCCAGAATATATCGGGGTTGTTGGTTTTGTATTCGGTGAATTGTACGTCTTTGTTTTTTCCAAGTTTACGTGTAGCCAGCTGCGGCGATTGCTGGTAAGCATCCAGCGGCAGCAATTCAACATAAGTGATGTTCTTACCTGCTGTCCAGGTCTCCGTATCGTATTCGCTTACCAGCGGGCATTGAAAACGATAAAGATTTTTGGCCATATAGCTGTACAGGTAATCTTCTTTGGTTGCGACTACCTTATTGTTCCAGTTGGCATCAGGATTTAATATTACCGTTTTATTATTGATCAGTCTTTCCCTTACTTCCGCCGGGCTGAGCAACGCTCCTTTTTCGTCCATTACATACGCATTTTGGGTCGGATCGATCCATATCCATTTTTTCTTTCCTTCCAGGTACACCATGTTGATCACATGGCAATCATCAAATACAGAATCTTTTGGCATGCAGGTAAGGAACCTCGATTTAATGCCTAAAGAGAGATAACATTCATTCAAAACAGTAGCTAATCCACGGCAGTTAAGTCCTCGTACATCCCGCTTGCACTCGTTGATCATGCTGATCGCATTTTTCACAACAGGGTTATCATGTTGTCCGTCGTGCGGCACCAGGTTATGTATCCAGTGCAGGAGGTTAATGATCTTCAGCTCTTCACTGCCAGTACCTGCAATAGAATCCAGCTTTAGCTCTTTTCTTAAAGTCACCAGTCGTGGATCATTTTTATCCTGGTAAGTAAATGTTGGAATATACCTGTTATCTGCTGTATTGAATTTTGAAGCGCCCTTCAGCTTATCAAGGTAGCCTGACTGGTACCTGATCTGTGTTTGTGCTTTAATACTATCGTTAAGCAGGATAACAAAATCGAATTTTGTTTGCGGCGTGATTTTTATGGTAATAGAATCAATGTCCGTGTAAAACGTAACCTTCTCACCTTTTGAAGAAGTGGTATATACATCCGGAACGATCTGTGGAGAAATGGTCCAGGCGTTTTCCCTGTATTCCTTTCCGTCACGGATATTCACCTTTGTTGAATTGGCCCTGATCACCCTCGGCTGTGCGTATGTTGCCTGCACTGCCAGCATTAAGAGAAATGGTAAAATGATTTTTTTGATTTTCATGACTATACTTTTTTGGCCCATAGACCATAGACAATAGTCCATGGACCAGAATTTATTTCGAATATTTTTTTACGCTTCAACCATAACGATCGTCTATGGACTATCAACCATGATCTATGGGCTATTTCTTCAACACCAGCTCCTCCATCTTCCCATAATTCTCATAGCTGCTGATAACCACTTTATCGCCCGGCTGCAAACCATTCACCACTTCGTAGTAATCTTTGTTTTGATTACCCAGCTGTATATCTACTTTATATGCGGCAGAGCCGTTCTCTTTTACTTTGAATATCCAGTTGCCGCCTGTCTGCTGGTAGAAGCCGCCTTTGGGTAACAACAGCGCTTGTCTTTCATCGCTCAGCGCTAAAACGATCTGCAAGGTTTGTCCACGACGGATACCTTGTGGCACATCTCCTACAAACTCCATATCTACCTGGAATTTTCCGCCGTTCACCTGCGTATATACTTTTTTGATCTCCAGTTTGTACTCTTTGTTAGCGAAAGTAAAGCTGCCCCTGAGGCCGTTGTAAATGCGGGAAATGTAGTGTTCATCCACATCCACACGCACTTTAAAGCCGCTCATTACATCTATTTGTCCAAGTCTTTCGCCTTTATTCTTGCTCTGCCCGATCTCTGCATCCAGCGATGTGAGCTGTCCGTCTACCGGTGCCCTTACAACAAGATCACCTACTTTCTGCCTCATTACATTCAGCGCATTTTGTGAACCCTGGTAAGACTGGGAGGCCTGTGCCAGGTTTTGCTTGGTAGAAACCTTATCCTGGCTGATGATATCGTTCGATAATTTTTTCTTTGCCAGCTGGTAGTTGTAGGCATTCTCACTTTGTTTGAATTCCTGTGAGCCTATTGCTTTTTCTGAATACAGTTTTTTATTCAGCTTGTATAAACGTTCTGCTTCTGTCAACTGGTTGTCTATATCCGCCTGCTGGTTTAAATTGGTAATGGTATTTTGCTGTGCATTGTTTTTTGCGATCTGCATTTGTGTAAGCAGGTTGTACACTTGCGTTTCCTGGTTAACAAGGCTCAACTGCAGGTCAGTATTCGACAATCTTAAAATGGGCTGGCCTTTTTTCATCATGGCACCATCTTCTACATATTTTTCTTCTACCCTTCCACCTTCCAGTGCATCGAGGTAGATCGTATTTAGCGGCAGCACAATTCCGTTTACCGGTATATTTTCCTGGAACACGCCTTGCTTTACTTCGCCGATGGTGATACGTTCGGTATCTACATTTAATTTACTTTTGCCCGAGGTGAGATAAAAGCTTCCGCCGATCAATATCAACAGGCCAACTACGCCTGCGATGGTCATGATCCTTTTTTTACTCCATTTCTTTTTTTCAATAACTCTGTCCATTGTTATTTTTATTTCACAGGTTTAATTGGAACAATGGTGCCAAAGCAGTAATCAATTGAAAATCACATAATTAGATTTTTTTCATTTTGAAAACTGTCCGGTTTTGATACAGTTTATGTACGATAGCGGACAATCATTCCAGTGATACAGATCTATATTTTCCTTATCCGGAAAATATTAGTTAACAGCCCATTAAAATCATTTTCCTAAACCTGCTTTATTGTAACATTGCGGTACAGAATTAACCTTATGCAATTAAAAGATGCATGTATATTAATTATTGATGATGATACCGATGTGCTCACGGCGGTAAGGCTGCTGCTGAAAACAGAAGTAAAAGAAGTATTGGTAGAAAAAAATCCTGAACAGATCCATTCTATTCTTTCCCGCCATGCAGTTGATATCATACTGCTGGACATGAATTATAAAAGTGCCATCAATACCGGCAATGAAGGATTTTACTGGCTGAAGGAAATTAAAAAAAAGCAACCCGATCTTCCTGTCATCATGATAACGGCTTATGGCGACATTGACCTGGCCGTACGTTCCTTAAAAGAAGGCGCTGTGGATTTTGTGGTAAAACCCTGGCACAATGAACGCCTGATAGAAACTTTAAAGACAACGCTCAAGGAAAAAGAAAAGAGTAATAATCCCGGGAGCTGGAATGACAGCAATGGTATTGAAGGCCTTGTTGGGAAATCGCCTGCCATGCAGGATGTATTTTTAAAAATAAAGAAACTGGCGCCTACCGATGCAAATATTTTAATACTCGGAGAAAATGGTACCGGTAAGGATGGTATTGCCAAAGCCATTCACCAGTTCTCCGCAAGAAATAAAAAAGCTTTTGTAAAAGTAGATGTAGGCTCGCTCACTGAATCCTTGTTTGAAAGCGAATTGTTCGGCTATAAAAAAGGCGCCTTTACCGATGCAAGGGAAGACAGGGCTGGTCGCTTTGAAGCAGCCAATGAAGGCACTTTGTTCCTGGATGAGATCGGCAATATTTCTTTACAACAGCAGGCAAAACTATTGACAGTATTGCAGAACAGGCAGGTGACCAAGCTGGGTTCGCATGAAGCCAGGCCTGTTGACATAAGGCTGGTATGCGCTACCAATATCCCTTTTCAACAGCTGGCAGATGAATCAAGGTTCAGGAAAGATCTTATTTACCGCATCAATACCGTGGAAATCACCATACCGCCATTGAGACAAAGGGGCGATGACATTATTCTGCTGGCAGAATATTTTACCGATATCTACTCCCGTAAATATTCCAAAGGGGCGATACAGATAGATAAAAAAGCAAAACAGAAATTGTCGGCTTATCATTTTCCCGGTAATGTAAGAGAGTTGCAGTATGCCATTGAGCGGGCTGTCATCATGGTGGAAACGGATATGCTTACAGAAGATGATATTATTTTTTCTGCACTGGAAAGCAAGCCGGATGACAGTTTTGATACCAACCTGACATTGATGGAAAAAAATACGATACAGCGGGTGGTAGAAAAACACAATGGCAATATAACCCGTGCTGCAAAAGAGCTGGGACTTACCCGTACGGCCCTGTACCGCAGGCTTAGCAAATACGATATGTAATTTATGCGCATAAAAAAATACAAGCTCATCTGGTTCTTCAGGCTTTTGTTATTGTTCCTGCTGTTGTGCGCAGCAGCATTTTGCTTTGCCTATCATTTAAAGATATTGGGCATAACAAGCATGGTGATCGCTGTTTTCTATTTTAATTTTTTATATGCGCAATTGCTCAAGCCCTACCGGCAGGTAAGCGAATTTGCAGAAGCAGTTTTTTACAGGGATTTCTCTAAAAATTACAGCACGAGCCCGGCAGATAAAACGGATCATACATTGAACAGCAGTTTCAATACGATCAATACCGTTTTAAAAGAGCTGAGCATTGAAAAGGAAGCACAGTTCATTTACCTGCAAAAAATGCTGGAGCTGATAGATACGGGTGTGATCTCTTACAGGCCTGATACAGGAGAAATTACCTGGATGAATGAATCTTTAAAAAACATTATTAAGCTGCCGCAATTCAGGTCGGTATATTTTTTAGAGAAGCGAAATGAAATGTTGTTTGAAGAGATCATTACTTTAAAAACAGGTGAACGAAAAGTAATATCGATCGATGTAGAACAAGTGCCTACCAAGCTGCTGGTTACTTCCACTTCTTTTATTACCGATGGTATTAATTATAACCTGGTAGCTATTAAAAATGTGGATGAAGTAGTGGATGAAACAGAAGCGAAGGCATGGCAGAAATTATTGAGCGTAATGACGCATGAGATCATGAATTCTGTAGCGCCTATTTCTTCTTTAGCGGATACGCTTAAGAAAAGACTGGCCGCAGAAAAAATACATTTTGCCACTGCAGGCGTGATGGAAGATATTGAATTGGGAATAGATACCATCAAGACCCGCAGCGAAGGCTTATTGAAATTCACCGCTACTTACCGCAACCTGAATAAAGTAACACAGCTGAATTTAGAACCGGTGCCCGTGATCGACCTCTTTGAAAACCTGTTACAGCTGATGCAGCCTACATTGACGCAAAAAGATATTGATGCGGAGATCATTCTTAAAAATACCGGCCTGGTGCTGATGGCAGATATTCATTTTGTAGAACAGGTGCTCATAAATTTATTGGTGAATGCCATTGAAGCAGTGAAGAATAAGAAAGGTATCAAAAAAATTATCCTGACCGCAGAGCAGAAGCAGCAAAAAATATGGCTGCAGGTGGCGGACAATGGCATGGGTATTGAGCAGGACCTGTTAGATAAAATATTCATTCCTTTCTTCAGTACTAAAAAAACAGGCAGTGGTATCGGGTTAAGCTTGTGCAGGCAGATCATGCTGCTGCACAAAGGTTCCATTTCCGTGCATAGCAAAATAAATGAAGGCGCTGTATTTGCGCTCCAGTTCCCGGTTACAGCTTAGGGAATAATTTCCAGCAGGAACACCTGCGACTTTTCGTACTTGCTGAAATTATTATCTGCGATCAATATTAAAGAACGATGGCCGTTGTGCAATACCGGCCCGAATGTAATGCCTTCCACGTTATCGACATAGCGATCGATATCATCCATGTTCAGCAATAATTTTTTAAGCGCCGGACGATAGGTTTTATTAAGGTGTAATCCTGAAAGATCACTCACATCTGTTGCTGTAGAAAAATCAGCGAGGTAGATTTTAATCGTATTCTTAAATGTACCGGTAGAAAAAGATCGTTCCATTACCAGGAACTGGTTGTTGCCTGCATACAGAATCTCTGATACGCCATTAATGGAAAAGCCGGTAGAAGGATTAGGCTTTTTTGCAACTGCATCCAATTGATAGGCATATTGGGCCAGCGGCTTTTTTGTAGCTGCATCATATTTTGTAAAACGCACCGGTGCGCCCGAGTAGTTGAACGTTGGTACGGGACCATCTTCAAATAAAGGCTGCTCCATGCTTACATATAAATATTTATAGTCATCAGCGTAGCTGCTTCCTTCTAATACACCATTCTCCCTCGCTCCTTTTTCTTCCTTGTACATGTGCAGGTTGGCAGGAATAAAAAAGCTGTCTTTGAAATTACCTTCCAGGTCCATTTCATATACATAGGGATTTTGATAGATCATTTTTCCCCTGCGTACTTCCCGGTCGCCCTCACTTGTCCAAATCAACCGGTTGGTATTGGGATTGTAACGGATCGATTCAGGATCAGGCGTGCGCTGTGCATTTTCAGAAAAGGAAGGAAATACGGCTCCGCCGGGTTGCTTTAATGTATGCACAGATTGAAACTGTACTTTACTGATCCTTTTTTTCGTGATGCTGATAGATGCCGTATAAAAACGTGCAGGTGTTGAATAAGACCTTTCGTCGCTGATAATAAAATAACGATCATTTTTTGCATCGTAATCAATGCCCGACAAACCTCCAATAACGGTACTGTCAAACACCAGGTTTCTTTTGATCACATATTCATCTAAAAGTTTCAGCCTGCCGATGCCATTACTATTAGCGGTAGCAGTAGCCTTTTGTGAAGAAGAACAGGAAGACAATACGATTGCAATAAACAGGAAAAAAAATGTGTTGCGATACATGCGCCGGTTTTCCTGCAAATCTATGATGAAAAAAAGCATATTTATATGATAAAAAAGATAAGGGTATCCCTGTTTAAAAAAGACCGTCAGGCTGAGCTTGTCGAAGCCGGGTTTGTGCAATATTTAAGAATGGCTTCGACAAGCTCAGCCTGACATTATTTGTATAAAATTTCAAACAGCGGCACTACTCAAATGATACGCAAAATGCTTTACTTTTACTGCTATGCAAGTACTCACAGATAAGATAAACGAAGTTTTCAGCAAACACAATACCGGCCCGATCCTATCCATTGATAAATTGCCACAAGCGGGCAGCGACAGGTTGTATTTTCGCATCAATACCGACAGTAAAACCTATATCGCCACTTACGGACCGAATATAAAAGAGAATGAGACTTTTATTTATTTCTCACAGCAGTTCAACAAAAAAGACCTTAGCATTGCTACTATTTTTTATGTGAGCGACGACAAGAGTATTTATATACAGGAAGATTTTGGGAATATTTGCCTGCTGGACAAACTGGAAGAAGAGGGTTTCAATGATCATATCTATGGCCTGTATAAAAAAAGCCTGGGCAAACTTGCCGAGCTGCAGGTCAAAGGGCACGAGCTGGTAGATTACAGGAAATGCCTCACCAATTCCGAATTTGGCAAACAGGCGATCATGGCCGACCTACTGTATTTTAAATATTATTTTTTAGATGCGCTTGCAAGGCCTTACGACAAGCAAAAGCTGATAGATGATTTTGAAGCATTAAGCAACTACCTGTCGCATACAGAGCACAAATATTTTATGTTCCGTGATTTCCAGAGCAGGAATATTATGGTAGATGAAAACGAAGATGTTCATTTCATCGATTACCAGGGTGGTATGAACGGTGCGCCACAGTATGATGTTGCTTCGTTGCTGTGGCAGGCCCGGGCCAACCTTAGCCAGGAATGGAAGGAAGGTTTACTGGAAGAATACATGAACTCTTTTGAATCCATTGTTGGCAAAAAACTGAACCGGGATGTTTTCCGTAGCCAGTACCACGGCTATGTGCTCATCCGTTTATTGCAGGTATTGGGCGCTTATGGTTTCCGTGGTTTGTTTGAACGCAAAGCGCAGTTCCTTACAAGCATACCGCAGGCATTAAAAAACATCAAATGGTTTTTACAGCACCACAGCGTAGGCATATCTGTCCCTACTTTCATGAATGTGCTGAATATTTGTATCAGCGATGAAGTGATACAGCAGTTCACACCCATACAGGCAACGGCGGAAACACCGCTGGTAGTTACCATCAACAGTTTCTCTTATAAAAAAGGTATACCTGTTGACCCAAGCGAAAATGGCGGTGGCTTTGTATTTGACATGCGGGGTATTCTAAATCCCGGTCGCTTTGATGATTATAAAAAACTATCAGGGCTGGATAAGCCTGTAAAAGATTTTTTAGAGCAACGTACCAAAATGTCTGTGTTCCTGAACAGTGTTTTTGATATCGTTGATATTTCTGTAAGCGATTATATTGAAAGAGGCTTTGCATCACTTGTTGTAAACTTTGGTTGCACCGGCGGCCAGCACAGGAGCACTTATGCGGCTGAAGCGTTGGCAAGACATTTGAAAAATAAGTTTAAGGTGAAGACGGCGCTTACGCATACGAATCAGGCTAATTGGGTTAGGTAAGGAAACGATGAGTGATGAACTATGAGACCTTTGCGAACTTTGCGCCCACCTTTGCGTTAAAAAATATAAACTAAGAATTTAATACCGATTATGAAGGCAATGATTTTTGCAGCTGGTTTAGGAACCAGATTTAAACCATGGACCGATAAACACCCCAAAGCACTGGCATTGGTGAATGGCAAGTCGTTGCTGCAACGGAATATTGAATATTTACAGGAGTATAGTATTACGGATGTGGTGGTGAATGTTCATCATTTTGCAGACCAGGTAATTGATGCGGTCAACAACAATAATGGCTGGGGCAGCAATATCATGATCAGCGATGAAACAGATGAAGTACTGGAAACCGGTGGCGGCTTATGGAAAGCAAGGCATTTGCTGGAAGACAATGAGCCGTTCATTACACTCAATGCAGATTTCCTGACGAATCTTGACATTAATAAATTGCTGCAATTTCACAAAGACAAGCAGGGGCTGATCAGTTTTGGCGTGAGCAACCGCAACAGCTCCCGCAATTTTTTGTTTGATGAAACCAACCGCCTCTGTGGCTGGATCAATAACAACACCGGTGAAGAAAGAATTTCTATCCACAAAGCAGGTATGATGCCAATGGCTTACAGTTGCGTAGTGGTATTTGAACAATCGGTGTTCGATCATATTCGCCAGCGTGGGAAATTTTCATTGGTGGACACTTACCTGAGCCTTGCAGCCGAATATCCCATTTATGGATTCGACCACAGCGGCGATAAGCTGGTAGATGTAGGCAAGCCCGAAAGTGTAGCGATTGCAGAAAAACTCTTCAAGTAATAATCAATAATCAGTCATTAATAATTACTAATTATTACCTCCTTCCGTCGGTGCTCCAAAAGTTTCGTTTTTGTCTTCTTTTGGTTTTATACCAAAATTGTATCGTACCGTTAAGCCTACTCTTCTTGTATCATTGAATCGCTGTCCATTAGCGCTGATGGTAGGCTGATCAATTTTGAATGTGTACTTGTTGGTATAGAACATATCATTAAAAGAAAGTACAATGTTCATTTTCCTGTTGAGCAATGCACGGTTCACAGAAAGATTCAACTGGCCGACAGGATCTATTTCGTAAAAATTCTGCAATCCTTTCAGGCGCATAAAACCATTGAGCGTAAAGGCCCAGAACTTGTTCGGCTTAAAATTGTGGTAGGTAAAGAATGTCCAGGTGCCTCTTTTGTAAGCCAGTGGTCTTCCTGCATACAAACCTTCATAGTTACTATGGTTGTATTGTGCCCCAGCATAAAAAATGTATTTGCCGCCGGGAGGAATACCGCCGGTCAATCTTACATAAGTTTCTTTATTGCGGCCAAGATTATCAAATGTGCGGTATACAATCGAATCCCGTTGGTAAGTAACATTGGTAAAAATGTCTTTCATATCATTTATTCCTATCGACACTACAGGAAAATCATCTGCCTGTATATTAAACTCGTAGGTGGTGGTGAATTGTGGTTTCAGGTTGGGGTTGCCGATCTCGAAAAGATACTGGTCCACAAATTTCGGGTAAGGATTCAGCGCCTCATAATAAGGCCTGCTGATGCTTTTGCGATATACTAAATTACCGGTGAGCATAAAGTTCATCATCTTAAACAGGTTCCGTCTCAAATAAATGTACGGGAAGAAATCTGTGCGCTTAATGGCAAGCGAAGTATCAAACGGGAATAACTGTGTGCCGGAAATATTGGTGTATTCCATTCTCAGGCCCGGCTTAACGGTAAAGCCTGCAAAAGTTTTGGAAGCCTGCAGGTACAGTGAACCAATTTGTTCCCTATAGCGGAACCGGTTGCTCTGGAAGCTGTCCAGCTTACTGCCACTTCCATTGTCAGCATAATAAAAAGAACTGTTGCGGCTATTGCTGCTGTTGAATTTACCGCCAGTTTCAATGGTATATTTTTTAGGCAGTTTCCACACAAGATCCGATTCTACAGTAATGATATTTTTCCTACTATCGATATCACCGTTACCACTCAGGGATGCGGCAGAAGGTAATAGGTATTGATTCAGGTAAGATTGGTCATTTTTATTCCTGAAAAAATCAAAGCTCACTTCGGTTTCCCAATTGCTGCCCAAGCTATCCAGTTTCCATTTGGCATAAATATCATTGCTGATGTAATTAGACCTTCCCCTGTTTTTAATGAGAGATTCATTTTTCCTGATGGTGGAATTGGAGACCATATCAATAATATCTACATCATTGTCGGCATTGCTCCTGTTGTGGTTGTTGGAAAAACGCATGTCGTAGCCAATCGTGAGTTTTTCATTCAGTTCCGCATCCACACCAAAATTTATAAAATGATTAGCGCCCGGGTAGCGGGTATAGGCTTTCTGCACAAACAGCGTATCCACATTGGATATTCTATTACTGCTCAATTCTTCAAAATTGTTACGGTTGGTATAGTTGTAAGAAAGCGAAGTGTTGATCTTGTTTACGCTCCTGTTCAAATTAAAGCCGCCGAATTTTGTATTAAGCTTGCCCTGGAAATAACCTGCATTCACGCTTCCGCTGGTGCCGAGCTTTACACCTTTCTTTAAAACAATGTTGATGATACCGCCGCTGCTGGCCGCATCTTCTTTTGCAGAAGGCGTTCTGAGTATTTCAATTTTTACAATACTGCTGGCTGGCAGGCTTTTTAATAAACTGGCGAGGTCGGCAGCACTCAGCTTTACTTCCCTGCCGTTGATCTGGATAACAGCAGGTGTGGTACTGTTGAGGTATGCATTCCCATCCTGGTCCACAATTGCACCCGGTGTTTTTTCAAGCACTTCATATGCATTGCTGCTGCTGTTGGCCAAAGGCTCTGCATCTATAATGGTCTTATCATCTTCCTGCTTTATCATTTGCTTGCGGGAAACAATGGTCACAGCGCCGAGGTCTGTGGTTTTGGTGCGCCATGTCAACGTAAAGTTGCGGCTGCTGTCCTTAACGTTGATTTCCTGCCATATTTCCTGCGTACCTGTAGCAGTGATCTTCAATAAATAATCCTTATTGGCATTTATGGCAAAGCTTTGCTGATCGCTTATATTTTTTGTAATAATAACGGTGCTGTCAGGCAGGCTGTACAATACGGCGGTTCCCAAAAGTGTTTTGCTTTTGGTCTCATTTTTCATAGAGATGTTCAGCTGAAGCTGCTGGGCCATGGCGCTATTGCAAAGCAATACTATTACAGCCAGTAATAAAGGTCGTTTCATTAGTGAGTTTTAAAAAAGCACCACGAAGGTGCTTTTAAAATTTTGATACCAGGAAAAATAATATGTAAATGGTTGTTATTTTTGGTTAAAGAGGTCTTTTTTATCTACGACTTTTACCTTGGTGCCTTTTTTGAGTGTTTTGCTTACTGCATCGTAAGGGCCTGATATTACCATCATGCCGGGCTTAAGGCCACTGGTTATTTCTATATAATTAATATCCTGTATACCTGTTGTTACTTTTATTTTCTCCACTTTGTCTGCCGAATCTTTTACAAACACCACTACTTCCAGGTCGTCCATATCGCTGGTAGAAGATTCGTTTGCCTTTATCTCTGCATCATCTTTTTTCTTGCCTGCGACAGGAGCAGCGCTGCTGTCACCCTTTTCTCTTGTTGTAACAGCATTGATCGGTACGCTCAGTACATTTACCTGCCTGCGTGTTTGTATATCAGCATTGGCGCTCATACCCGGGCGGAAAGGGAAGCTGCCCTTGCCTAGCAGGTCCATATAACTTTGTTTCAATATCCTGATGTACACTTTGTATTGTGTTACATCGTTGGTAGCGCTTGCCAGAGCGCTGGAAGTAGCTGCACCATTGTTGCTGCTGGCGATCTGTGTAACGATTCCTTTGAATTTCCTGTCGTTATAAGCATCAACAGTTACCAAGGCACTGTCACCCAACTTTACTTTCGGAATATCATTCTCTCCTACATCTACCCTTATCTCGATCTTATCCATATCTGCAATGCGCAGAATTTCTGTACCAACGTTAAAACTGTTACCTGCCACGCTCTCGCCTTTCTTTACATTGAGTAAGCTCACCACGCCATCCATGGGGGCAACAATAGCAGTACGGCTGAGATCTTTATTGGCTTTTTCGAGGTTGGCTACCGCAGATTGTACACCCGCCTGGCCGCCCCTGATGCCCTGCACGGCTGCATTGTAATTGGCCTGCGCAGCTTTGTAATTGGCATCGGCAATATTGAATTCACTTTGGCTGATCACTTTGCTATCGAACAGCTTTTTCTGCATATCGTATGTTTTCTTCGCCTGCTCTTCCTGTGCTTTCAGAGCTGCGAGTGCTGCCTGCGAATTAGATACCTGTGCCTGGCTTTGCGCTACGCCGCTTGCCGCCTGGTTACGCTGGATATTATATATATCTGCATAAATACGTGCAAGCAACTGGCCTTTCTTTACGGTATCGCCTTCGGCTACTGTGAGTTCTGTGATCTCACCGCTGATATCGGGACTTACTTTTACTTCCACTTCAGGATATACTTTACCGCTGGCGTTTACCAATTCAATAATGGTGCGGTTCTCCGCTTTTTCGGCAGTTACTTTAAGGCCTTCTGCTTTACCGAATGCGCCCATTTTTGCCATCACTACTACCAATAGCAGTAGTACTGCGAGACCGATCAGCAACCATTTAGTTTTTTTATTCATGTTGTTCTTTATTCGGGTAATTATTGAATCAATTATAATTTGAGGCCAAGCCCTTTGTAAAATTCCAGCACTTTCATTTTAAACACATAGTCAAACTGGTTAATGGTATAGTCCAGTTTTGCCTTCAGCAAATTATTTTGCGTGGTGATGAGGTCAAAGGTATTGAGCATGCCCACTTCAAAACGTTTGTTGGCGTAGTCATAGGTTTGCTGCGAAGAGCTCACTGCTTTTTTGGAAGCGTTGAATTTTTCCATGGCAACCATGGCTGCGTTGTATGCGGAATAGATATCCTGTTTTAATTTGAGGTTATCAGATTCTTTCTGCAATTGCAGCGTGGCAATATTCAGTTTGCTTTTTTCATAATTGGTGCGAAGCGAGCCGCCATTGAAGATAGGAACGCTTAAGCTTAACCCGATTGTCTGCCCGAAGTTGTCTGATATCTGGCTGAACACCGGACCCGATTTTGTATAACCATCTCTTACTGCTGATATTTCGGGCACCTGCACAAAGTATTGAGAAGTACCGATGGTTACGAAAGAAGGTGTTGTTTGCGGAGCACCGACTACCTGTTTGTAACGGGGAAATTTGGTCACCAGGAAACTACTTCCCAAACCACCGAACAACGATATGGTAGGATACATGAACCCTTTTGCAGCAGCTGTACTTTTTTCGGCAGCTTTCAGGCGATACTCGTTAACTAATTGTTGTGGCTGGTTGGTCACTGCCTGATTAAATACATAATCTGGTTGAAGGTCAGAGATAGGCTCCAGCGGAATAGTCTCAACAGGCGGAACATCTACTTCAAATGGTGCTGCAGCATCAATGCTCATAAAACTTTTCAGGTTGAGGATGTTTTGAACCACTCCACCTTTTGCATTGATATAATTAACGCTGTCCATTGCCAGTTGAGCTTCAAGCTGAACGAGGTTCAGTTCCGGCAGTGTTCCTGCCTCTACCTGCTTTTTAGTGTTATTCAATTGTGCCGTGGTTTGAGCTACCTGCACCTTAGTGATCTTTTCCTGCTCCAGTGCCAGCAACACCTGCAGGTAGGCATTGGCTGCGCTAAGTGCTATATCATTCTGCAACTTTCCAACATTGGCTATGGCCGCTTTCAGTTCCCACTCGTTGGCCGCAATGGTATTTCGTTTACTGTAAAAATTAAAGATATCTGCGCTGCTTTGTAAATTAAAAGTACTGTTCAAGGACCTTTGGTTGATACGACTAAAGCTTACAGGATCCTGACTACTACCAAAATTGAGCCCGGCACTTCCGCTGAAACTGGCAGAAGGATACTGGCTTAACTGGCTTTGCTTTAAAGTAAGCGCAGCAATTTTTGCCTGTACTTCGTTTTGTTTAACACCAATGTTATTTTTCATGGCGTACTCAACGATCGTTTTCAGGTTCCACTTTTCCTGTGCGGTGGCTGCAAGGGTTGATATGCTAAAAAAGGCTGATAAGATAAAAATGCGCATGCATAAAAGTATTATATGTAAAGTTAGCACAGCAAGCTAATATTATAAGCGGTGGAAAGCAAAGATTTTAGGGCACTTACCTGCTCCTCCGAAGGGTTTCATAGATGATAATGTCCAGGAAAATCAGGAGCATACCATAAAAAACATCTTCCAGGGGAATGGTATGGATGCGGATTCCAAGATTTTCGGCATCATTATACAGCACCACGGGAATGGCAGTGAGAAAGCCATTCACAATTAAAAATGGTACAAGTATAACCGCATAAGCCACCAGGAAAACAGCTGTATTGAACTGCGGAAAGTATTTCCTGAACAAAAAGAAAAACAGGAGACAGACGGATAATAATATAAATGTGTAGGAGGTATAGCTTCGCTGGTAAAAAATAATTCCCGTTACAAGCAGTACAACGAATAAAACCGCCAGGAAGCCAAGCGACCATTTTTCATTGCGGATGCGGGGGAAATAGCAACGGATACATTCATAAATAAATACGCAGCAATAAGGCACTACAAAAAAGAAAAGTATCTCTTCAACAGGAAGGCCCCAGTATTTGATACCGGTAATATGATCCGGGCTAAAAGACCATATCCCCCATTCTGTGAAATAACTGTCCCAGATGATATAGAAGACCGCAGGCAATAACATGGCGGGAAACAGGTATTTCCATTTGGCATAAAAAGCTACTTTTTTGTCGAAGCTCAATGCCAATGGCCCTGCAAGAGAAGCCGCCAGTATAATGCAATATGTATAATGTACGTTCAAGCTGATGGTACTTGTTTTTCCTGTAGTTTTTTATCAGCCTTCACTTTATCCCAGTATTTTTTTGCGACCCATAACATGCCGAAACTTTCTCCATGTTCTTTGCCTAAATGTTTGTGGTGCATTTTATGCGCCCAGCGGATCGTTTTTACATAAGTATTATTGCTGCGGGTGAACCATTTGAAACGCTGGTGAATGATCACTTCGTGCACAATAAAATAAGCGAGGCCATACAGCGCAATACCAAAGCCGATGGCAGCTGCCCAATAGGTTTTGCTTTGCAGACCGAGCATAATGCAGAGCCAGCTGGGTATGGCGAATATCAGGAAAAATGCGTCGTTCTTTTCGAAGAAGCCGGGCGCAGGCTGGTGATGATCTTTGTGCAGGTACCATAAAAAGCCGTGCATTACATAGCGGTGCGTAAGCCAGGTAATACCTTCCATTAAAAAGAAAGTGCCTAAAACGATGAGCAAAAAAAAGATCCAGTTCATAAAAAAGTTCTGAGCAATAAAAAAAACATGGCTTGTATCAATAACAAATTTATGGCGAATTTGTTTTGCTTTTGAATGGGAAGCAGGTGAAAGACGAGTAATAGCAGCATGCTTATCACAAACCAGGAGATATAATTGAATAATGGTATTTGCCCATTGCCCAGCCAGGTCCAATAATTGAGCTTTATGGCCACAGGCTCTATTAACCAATCAAATACAACAGCGAGCGTAGCCCCGTCGATTATAATGCTTAAGGCCTTTATTTGTTTTACCGGCCGCTCCATTTTTTCGCTTAGCCTATCGGAAAGCCTGTTTAGTAAAGTATGTACGGCTACCCCGCAGCAATAAATGATAATGAACCAGTTGATACCGATGATATAGGGGACATTTTTAATGCCGGGGCCAAGCACCGTTCCATACCGGTACTCACCAAAAAGATAACCGGTAGATGTGCCGATGATCTCTACAACAATGCCGGTAACAACACATACAAGAAAAAACAATACTGTATAAAAATTGAACGGCCGCTGCGTATACAACAGCAATGCTGCCATGAGCAATAAATGAATGGGCGTTGTTTTTACAAAATCACTGCCGGGAAAAAACAGCATACCGGTCAATCCCACTGCGTGAAAAAGGATTGCGATGCCGGTTGCTACCTCGTATCTGGACAGTTGTTTCAATGCAGATGCCTTGATTTTTTGGAAAGGTCCTTCTTAATAAGATCGGCTGTGATAGCGGCACTCTTTAAACAAAGAGGAATACCACCACCGGGATGAACAGTACCGCCACAGCAATACAGGTTCTTAATGCCGGGGGCAAAATTGGGCGGGCGTTTAAAAGCAGCCATCCTTGTATTCGAACTGCTGCCATACAGCGAACCCATATAACTACCGGTTTGCGCTTCAATGGCAACCGGGTCGGTAATGGTTTCTGATTCTATGAATGATTCTATATCTGTTCCCAATAAACGATTAAGCTTTTCTATGATGAATTTCCTTGCCTGCTGCTTTAACTGGTCCCAGTTTTGCCCGTTATTGGCCGGAACATTGATCATAACAAACCAGTTCTCTTTGCCGGCAGGCGCATGTGAGGCTTCTTCCTTGGAAGTAATATTGATGTACACCGTAGGATCGGGGTATACTTGCTTCCTGTTGAAAATAGTATGAAACTCCGCAGGATAATTTTTACTGAAGAAAATATTGTGTAGTTCCAATTCGCTGAATTGTTTGCCCATGCCCCAGTAAAATATAAGGGCGCTGCTGCTGCGTTCCTGGCGCAACATTTTAGCCGCTTTGTCAACCCGGTTGATGAGCTGCTTCCAGGTGAAATACATATCAGCATTGCTTACCACTACATCTGCATAGATATTTTCATTGTTCACTACTATTCCTTTAGCAATACCTTCGGTATGAATGATGCGCTCTGCGGGTGTATTAAAATAAAACTGCACTCCCTTTTTTAATGCCAGCTGGTAAAGCGCATTGCTGATGCTGATCATACCGCCACGGGAATAATAGACACCACGGTTCAGCTCCAGGTGTGGGATCAAACTCAGCATGGCAGGCGCTTTATAAGGATTGCTTCCGTTATAAGTAGCAAAGCGGTTGAATATCTGCCTTGCTTCTGCTGTTTTAAAACGACTGCTATTGTATTTGTCCAGGCTGTTGAACAGGTAAGGAAGCCTTACAGCACCGAGTGCTTTGAATATCCTTTTATGAAACCATGTAGAACGCTTGTGCAAAGAATGATCCAGGAAAACACTGCCTACATTGTCATATAGTTTTTGCGAGGCTGATAAGTATTGACGCAGGTTGCCGGCTGGTTCACTTGCTTTTTCCTGCAGCTCTTCTTCAAACAGTTTGTTATCGGTGAAGGCATTGATGCTTTTACCATTCTCGAAAAAATATTTACAGGCAATGTCTACGGGATCATATTGCAGGTACTCTTCAATGGGCTCTCCTGCATCAGCAAATAATTCTTCTATATGAGCGGGTTGCGTAAATAAAGAAGGGCCTGCATCAAAACGGAAACCATCTTTTTCAAACATGGATAGTTTACCACCAGGGCCGGCATTGCGTTCGTACACCTGTACATCCAACCCTTGTATTGCGAGCCTTATAGCTACTGCCATACCGGCCACACCGCTGCCGATAATAATAGCTGATCGTTTATTGGTCATAATTAAACTCCTGTTGCTGCAAGATAGGTTTCCAGCGCTGGAAAAGCAATTTTAAACCATGATGTGTATAAATGTGGTTCTTTGTCTAAAGAGTGGCGTATGGCATCCATGGGGTAATAAGCGTAATTGCTTACCTCTTCGGGATTGGGTTGTATGTTTCCTTCGTAAATGCCGGTGAACACATGATCTACCTCATGCTCGGTAAGGCCATTGTCGAAAGCTGTTTTATAAGTAAAGCTGAATGCTTTTTGAAGATTGGTATCAAAGCCCATTTCTTCCTGCAACCTGCGCAATGCAGCATTGGCAGTGTCTTCGCCGGGCAATGGATGACTGCAGCAGGCATTGGTCCACAAACCGCCGCTATGGTATTTATCGTAGGCTCTTTGCTGGAGCAGCATTTCGCCCTTGCTGTTAAAAATAAAAATGCTGAAAGCCCTGTGCAACAGCCCTTCTCTATGGGCCTGCATTTTATCCATAGTGCCTATGGGTTCATCGGCTTCGTTAACTAAAATTACCTGTGACAAATCTTCTGGTTTAAAAAATATTCAGCTGGCTTCTTAAACCGGCCCGCATGAATATCAAAGCTTTTGAATAATTAGGAATGCGCACCCTGTTGTTGAGCAACAAAGCAGGTTTCGCTTTTTTTATTTTTTTGAATAGAGATAAGTAATATTTATAAGCTACGTATACCCCGAATTTTGCTTTCACCGGCAATTGCATAATGCCCTGGTGTGCTTGTGCAAAATCCCTCGCAATATCTTCCTCGATCTGCTGCTTCATGGCAGGTGTAAAGTTTCTGAAGTCAACACCGGGAAAATAAGTGCGGTTGAGTCCTTCATAATCAGCCTTGATGTCCCTTAAAAAATTGATCTTTTGAAAAGCGGCACCCAATGCCTGTGCGGCGGGCTTCAGTTTTTCAAAATTGTCTTTATCACCTTCACAGAAAACATAGAGACACATCAGGCCCACTGTTTCTGCACTGCCGTAAATATATTCCTGGTAGCCCTTAAGATCGTATTTGGATTTGTTGAGATCAAGCTCCATGCTGTAAAAAAATGCTTCTATCAGCTCCAGGTCTATATTGTATTCGTTCACCGTTTTTTGAAAGCTGTTCAGGATCGGGTTGAGACTGATGCCGGCTTCAATAGCTGCGTAGGTCTGCATTTTAAAATCGTTCAGCAGGGCTTCCTTATCAAAGTCATGAAAAGTATCTACGATCTCATCGGCAAACCGCACAAAGCCATAAATATTGTAAATGGGCGCACGCAAAGATGTATGCAGCAACAATATTGCGCTGCTGAAAGAAGTGCTGTACCTCTGCGTGGTGAGCTTACTGCACTCCTGGCTTACCGTATGAAAGAGATGCATCATGAATGTGCTAAATTAAGGCTTAAATTCTTTTATTATTTCTCTTGCCACTACTTCGCCGCTAATTAATGATGGCGGCACACCAGGCCCGGGCACTGTGAGCTGACCGGTGTAATACAAATTTTTTACTTTTTTGCTTTTCAGCGACGGCTTTAAGATAGCGGTTTGGGTCAATGTATTGGCCAAACCATAAGCATTGCCTTTGAAAGCATTGTAATCATTTACGAAATCTGATACAGAATAGGATCTTCTGAAAACAATGGAGTGGCGGATCTGTTCGCCGGTCTTTTCTTCAAAACGATCTATTAGTTTCAGAAGATAAGCATCCCGTAATTCTTCCGTATCATCTTTCAACCCCGCCGCAACCGGCACCAGGAAAAATAAATTCTCATGCCCAGCGGGCGCTACCGTATGATCGGTTACGGAAGCGGCGCATACGTAAAACAATGGATCGGCGGGCCATTCCTTTGTTTTGTATATCTCCCTGCCATGCTGCTCAAAATCGGTATCAAAAAACAGGTTGTGATGCAATACGTTTTTGAGCTTTTTATTGAGACCAATGTAATAGATCAAACAGGATGGCGCCATTACCCTGTTGTTCCAATACATTTCGTTATAGCTCCGGTTTTGCGCAGGTAATAACCGGTCTTCTATGAAATGGTAATCGGCTGCGCCGATTACCACATCAGCTTCAAATTCCCCTGTTTGGGTAATAACTTTTTTCACTTTACCATTATCAACTTCCAGTTGCTGTACATCCTGGTTGAATTCAAATTTTACTCCCAGCTCTTCTGCCAGCTGCTGCATGGCTTTTACTACTTCGTGCATGCCGCCCTGCGGGTACCAGGTGCCGAGCTTAATATCTGCATAGTTCATCAGGCTGTACAATGCCGGGATTTTTTCTGGCATGGCCCCGAGGAACAGTACAGGAAATTCCATCAGCTGCCTTAACCTTTCATCTTTAAAGAACCTGCTCACATGGTTTTTCATAGAAGTAAACACATCAAGCTTCAATAGACCTTTGGCCAGGTCAGCATCTATAAATTCTGTCAATGATCTTCCTGGTTTTTGCACCAGCTTGTTGATACCTACTTCGTATTTGTAAGCAGCTTCTTTTAAAAACTGGTCAAGCTTTTTCGCCGCCCCTTTTTCTATAGATTCAAAAAGCATTTTCAACTCTTCATATCCCGCAGGAATATCCTTGTATTCGCCTTGCCAGTAGACCCTGTAAGAAGGATCAAGCCGTTTCAATTGATAATAGTCTGCTACCTTTTTGCCAAATGAATTAAAATACTTTTCAAATACATCAGGCATCCAGTACCAGCTTGGCCCCATATCGAAGGTAAATCCTACAGTCTCCAGTTTTCTTGCCCTGCCTCCTGCCATTTCATGCTTTTCGAGCACGGTTACCTCCCAGCCTGCTTTTGACATAAAAGAGGCTGCCGAGATACCGGCAAAACCACTTCCTATCACAATTAGTTTTTTCACCCGCCTAAAATAAGATTATTGAGACAAGCAGGCTGACCTTTTTGAAAAAATATATTGTATCACCTAAACCCTGCTTGTTTGCTGCTTTAATAATTTACGGGCAAAATGTATCCTGCTTTTTACAGTTCCCAATGGTTCCCTGTAAATATTTGCGATCTCATTGTATTTGTATCCTTCAAAATACAGCAGGAACGGATCTTTGAAAACAACAGGCAGCCGATGGATATTTTCCTGTATATCTTTTAATGCAATATTGTGCTCTGCCCTGTTAGATGCAACAGACTGATAATTGATCAATAACAATTCATTGACGGTATCATCTTTTACAATATTGTATTTTTTTGTGCGTCGGTAATTATTAATAAAAATGTTGCGCATGATGGTATATAACCAAGCTTTTATATTGGTGCCTACATGATATTTTTCTTTATTGATCAAGGCTTTTAAAAGCGTTTCCTGTAAAAGATCTTTTGCCGAATCATGGTCACGGGTGAGCGTGAGGGCGAATGGCCTGAGGTAATCCGTATTGTTCAGCAATAATCCATTGAACTCTTTTCCACTCATTTTGTTTAATTTGTAATACCTCAAAATTAAACAAAGCTTTTGCCAAAATTATTACTGTGGAATATTGCCGGGGAAAGTTTTTATAAACTTTCAACAAAAGCCATTGATTCGGCCAGTGTGCGCTTGAAATGAATGGGCGGCTTTATTTTTTTCTCGTAACTGTGGGTTATCTTCCCCGAAATAATGATGGGAATGGGCTTGAATTGCTGCTCCAGGTTGAACAGGAACCTGTCGAACCTGAAATTAGGCGCCAGGCTGGTAAGGTGACAATAAATATAATCAGGCCTTTTGTGCTCTACAGCATAGCCGAGGTCTTCGAGAGGCAGATTGGCTCCCATATAGATGACGGCAACCCCTTTTCTTTTCAATAAAAAATAAATGAAGAGCAGGCCGAGCTCATGGTATTCTCCTTCAGGAAGAAAGAGCAATACTTTTTTGGCTGACCTGGTTGCAGGTTTACAATTTTCGATACCTGCAATTAATTTTTGCCGCAGCATATTGGATACCAGATGCTCCTGTGCCGGGTTGATATGGTTGGTGAGCCAGAGTATGCCTGTTTTTTCCAGGAAAGGAAAGATCAGGTTCATGATCATTTTTTCCAGGCCTTTGGACTGGATGTATTTATTAAGTGACTCAGAGAAGGCATCCATATCCATGCTGATCATGTGATTGACGAGGTCGTTAATGATCTTTTCCTGCTGGGCTTCTGCCTGGTGGAGCAGCAGTATTTTTTCATTCATTTCCGCAGCACTCATTTTATCGATATGGGATATTTTAAAACCGTATTTATTGAGCAGGGCGATATTGAGAATAGTTCTTAACTCTTCGTTGCTGTAGTAGCGGATATTGGTGAAGCTGCGGCCGGGCTTGAGAAAACTGTAACGTTGTTCCCAGATGCGCAGGGTGTGGGCTTTGATGCCGGAAAGGTTTGACAGGTCTTTTATGGTGAATGAGTTCATGTAATTTGATTATTACAAATGAACTTAAAAAAGGTTGAGTAGAATTAAAAATATTAACAAAATAATCAGCAGAGAGGATAAAGAGAAAGGAGGAGCGTTTTCAATAGATGAAAACAACTTTGCCCCCGCCTTTCTACCGGCTAAATATCAAAAAGAACGTGGCGGTAAATTCTTAAACAGCTTTGTGGTAAGTGTGTGGTTAGGAAAAAGGATGGACCAGCCGGTGAGGAAAATGATCTTAAAGTCGGTGAGAATGGAAGCATTTTCCAGGTACCAGAGCTCAAGTTGTCCCTTATAAGGATAAATGATATTTGTATAAGCTTCTTTAGGATCAGCAGCATCCGACACAATTTTTTCCTCATCCCTGAATACCACCGAACCAATACCGGTGATGCCGGGTTTTGATAAGTATATTTTTTGCTTTACTTCTTCATTGTACACATCAAAGCTTACCTGCATGAGTGGTCTTGGACCTACAATGCTCATATCTCCTTTTAATACATTGATGATCTGCGGCAGTTCATTGATCTTGCTCATGCGCAGGAATTTCCCGAAAGAAGTAACCCTGGGGTCATTTCTTAAAGTGATCTCACCAGTCCCGATATTAGGGCTGTTCTTGAGCATGGTCGCAAACTTATAGATGTCGAAGGTCTTATTGAGATAACCGATCCTTTTCTGGAAATAAAATACTTCCCTTTCTCCTGTAAACAACAGAATGATAACAACAGGTATGAGTATGGGTGATAGAATGATAAGGGCTATACCCGCAATAAGAATATCGAGTAGTCTTTTGATCGACTTATACATAGTAGATGGTGTGTTTACATAGACGGCTTGGATCATCAGAAGCAGCTTTTTATTTTATCCGCAACCCTTTGAAGGTCTGCGTCAGTAATATTGGTGCTGCAAGGGATGCTCAGGCAACGCTGGTAAATATAGTCAGACCTGTTGGTCTTGTTGTAAAAAATATTGTCTTTGAACATCCTTAGCTGGTTCATGGGCACCCAGAAAGGACGGCTCTGCATTTTATCATCGTTCAGCGCTTTGAGCACTTCTCTTTGTTTGGCAGTTTCAATGGTTGGCAACCACCAGTTGGGATTTACATCTGCGCTTACTTCCTGGAAGCTAATATCGCCTACGCCCTGCAAAGCATTTTTGTAAAATGTAATGATCTCTTTTTTCCTTGCTATAAAACCCGGTAGCTGTTCCATCTGCGCTACACCCATGGCTGCAGCTACATTCACGAGCCTGTAATTGTACCCAATTTCGTCGTGTATGTATTCAAACGGATCGCTCTTGGCCTGCGTGGTAAGGTGCTTTGCTTTTTTGGCAAGGGTTTCGTCATTGGTAACGATCATTCCGCCGCCGCCGGTAGTGATTATTTTATTGCCGTTGTAGCTGAAAGTGCCCATCAATCCAAAACTGCCGGCGTGTTTGCCTTTGTAATAAGAACCGAGCGCTTCTGTGCTGTCTTCAATTACGATAAGGTTGTGTTGTTTGGCCAATGCCAGCAAGCGATCCATATCGCAGATATTGCCGAGTACATGCACGGGCATGATCACGGGGATTCTCCTGCCGTCTTTTTTATAATGGCAGGCGCCGTTTTTTTGTTCTGTTTCATTTTCCAGGAATTCCTGGAGCAGATCAAGGTCCATCTGCCAGTTCTTTTCATCAGCATCGATCAGTATCGGGTCGGCACCGGTATATTTTATGGAATTGCAGGTAGCAATAAAAGTAATGTTTGGGGTAATGACATAATCATTCCGGTCAACACCCATTAAAATAAGGCAGATATGTAAAGCCGTGGTACCACTGCTGGTTGCTACAGCATATTTTGTCCCGGCAAATTCGGCACTCATTTTTTCAAACTGGTCCACATAAGCACCTACGCTGCTCACCCAACCGGTTTCAATACATTCTGTAACATATTTGAGCTCATTGCCGCCCATGTTCGGGCCAGAGAGTAAAAGCATAAAGAGTTAGTTATATAACGATAAACGCTGTTATTTTAAATAAGATATGCAAACCTATAAAAAAAAATTGCTCCGGCCTAAAGCTGGAGCAATCCGGTATAAATTATTAAACCATTAAATATTCCTGAATTTTTGAGAGAAGGAATCGGTAACGATACCAGTGCTCAAAAGGGTATAGATCTCTTTAACACCATCCGGTACTTTTTTGGTGATGGTGAAGCCGAGTTCGTTTTTGATCTTATCGAAGTTCACTCTGTAATCCCTGGGGTCTTCGTTCATTTCCACGTAGTTTACCTTGGTGTTGGGCACCACTTTGCAAACTTCCTCAATGATCATTCCTTTGTTGTAGTTCTCTTCTGTTGTTCCAACATTGAAAACATTGGCACGCACTTTTGATTCGTCGCTTTCCAGCACGAGTACCACGGCTCTTGCCAGGTCATCTACGTGGCAGTACGGACGCCAGAACTGCGCTCCCCATATTTCCTGCTCGCCATTGATAGTTGCATTGCGGGTAAATTCATTTACGGTAAGATCGAAACGGATGCGTGGAGAAAAACCATATACAGTACTAAAGCGCAAAGCGGTTGAACACATACTGGCATCTTTCCTGTCTTCCAGCAAGTATTTTTCAAATTTCACTTTCAGCTCTGCGTATAATGATACAGGATTGAGTTCCGATGTTTCTACTACAAAGGAATCAGGGTCAGGCATTTTGCCGTAGTTGCTGCAGGTGCTGGCAAACACAAAACGTTTTACGCCGGCTTTTTCTGCTGCTTCAAATAATGCTACACTGCCATCCCAATTGGTTTCATTGGCTTCATCGCTGAATTTTTTGCAGGCAGGGTCGCCTACAATAGCTGCCAGGTGTGCTATGGCATCAATGCCTTCGAGGGCTTTTGATACTTCTGCTGCATTCCTGATATCGCCTTTCATAAATTCAAAATTGGGGTGAAGCATTACATCATATAATGCGTCGCCACCAAATTTTAAACTATCGAAAGCTCTTACTTTATAACCCTTATCTAATAATTGGCGAACCAATACAGAGCCGATATAGCCTGCGCCCCCCGTAACCAGTACTTTCATAAAATTTGTAAATTTCTTTGCGGGGCAAATATACTAAACTAGGATAGAAATCAAGCTGTCTTTAAATGAGTGATTTTTGCCGGTTCCAGGATCCTCGCAGGATTACCTACGACTTTTACATTATCAGGAATATCTTTTACAACGACTGAACCGGCGCCTACGATCACATTTTTGCCGATCCTTATACCTTCTTTTACCACAGATTTAGCACCTATAAAACTATTCTCCCCAACTTTTACATTTCCACATAATACGGCTCCAGGGGCAACATGGGCAAAATCGCCGATCTCACATTCATGTTCAATTACACAATAGGTATTGCAGATGGCACCTGTACCGATCTTTGCAAATGCATTAATGGTTACATTGGGGGCTACCATAACGCCATGCGAAGCAATAGTTACAGTATGATCAATCGTAGAAGACGGATGAATTGCATTGATAGGAAGCAAATTCCTTATGGCAAGATTGTTGAAGATATTTCTACGGATGGTATTATTACCAGTGGCAATAAAAAAATCCTGCTGGGTAAGGGCCCTGATGCCTGTTTCAGATAATTCTTTTCCAAAATATTTAAGAGAAAGAGGATTCGATTGTTTTTCTTCAGAATCGCAATAACCAGTGGTTTTAATGCCCAAAGCGTGCAGGATCCCATTAATTACATAGGAATGACCCGAATAACCGATCAGTATCATAATATTGGTTTTTAGGATATTTTGCAGCAAGCTATTAAAACCTACTGCTCATATAATTATTTAACGCTGCTGGATGAAAAATATTGCGCTGCCAGTCATGTTAATGCCTAGTTACTTAAAGAAAACTTTTAACCATCTTTCAGGTTCTAAAATTTAACGCATTTAACGTTCGTTTTATTTTTCTTTATTATCTTCATCCGTTCTATTTACGGTGGTAAGAAAATACTATTAATTATTAAAAATATTGGTAAGGTCATGAGTACAGACAATAAGAGAATATGCATAGTAGGTGCGGGCGGTTTTGCACGGGAAGTACTGTGTTGTTTAATTGACAGTATGAAAATTAGTGATGAGGAGATGGCAAAGACAGCCTGCTTTATGGTAGGCGATGAAGACTACAAAGAAAAAACTGTGATGGGCATTGATGTTATCCCTCAATCTTCTTTTGATGCTGCTTTATATAATGTAGTGGTGGGAATTGGCGAGCCGATGCTGAGAAAAAAAGTAGTGGAAAGCCTCCCGGCAGATACAACATATATTTCCGTTATACATCCAAGCGCTGTCATATCAAAGTGGGTAACTATCGGTGAAGGAAGTGTGATAACAGCAGGAACGATCATTACCTGTAATGTAGCAATTGGCAAACACGTTCATTTAAACCTGCATACCACTATCGGGCACGATTGTGAAATAGGAGATTTTTGTACCACTACCCCCGGGGTAAACGTAAGTGGTATCTGTAAATTTGGAGAGTGCGTTTACCTGGGTACCAACTCATCTATCCGTCAGGGAGTTTCCATATGCAGCAATGTTACCATTGGTATGGGAGGGGTAGTAGTAAAAGATATTACTGAACCGGGTGTGTATATCGGTAATCCCTTAAAAAAACTGGAGAAAAAATAAAGTTTTTCAAACCATCAGCGAGCCAGCTTATTATATTCCTGCAGCATGGCTTTCCAAAACTTCTCACGGGGAAATGTATTGTAAACAAATTGGTAGAGTTGTTCACTCATTTGTAAACCGCCGTGTTTGTTTTCGAGCGCACGGTTAAGCTCATGCTGCAGGCTCTTCTCATCCGAACAGGTAAATACCAGGCCTGTTTTTCCATGCACCACTATATCCATATTGCCCGGAATATTACTGCAGATGACAGGCAGCTTCATCACGGCTGATTCAAGCAATACATTTGGAAAGCCTTCTCTGTGTGATGGAAATACGAAATAATCGGCTATTGCCATCAGGTGTTCAACTTTGTCTGTCCATGATATATGAATGATGGCAGGATGGCCGGATATGGCCTGTTCAATATGGGCCGGAAGCGGATCGAGTGAACGCTCAAAAGGGCCGGCTAATATCAACCTAAGGGATTTATTTTTTTTGTATAACTTTTGAAAAACATTTACAAGTTCTACAATACCCTTGTCAAATACCATACGACCCACAAATAACAAGTACGTGAACTGCTGATCATAATTTATAGAATTTTTTAACTCGTTTAGTTCAGCTTCATTGATATTTTCTTTATTGAACCTGTTTATATCTACACCGTTTGAAGACCCTTCTCCTATGATGTGTATTTTTTTTGCCGGACATAACCTGTGCTGTAAAATATACTCTTTTAAAGATGGACTGTTAGGCCATACATGATTAGCGGCAGCATAGGTTAACTTTTCGATAAAAGACAGCAGTTTTAATTTAAAACCTTTTTCCACCATCAGGGGCAATCCTGCTACTGTATGAATCCTGCATTTAACCCAACAAAGCCTGGCAGCAAGCATTCCTAATAAGCCAGCCTTGGGTGTTTCTGTATGAACAATATCAGGACGTTGTTGTAAAAATATCTTGGTGAGTATGATCAATGCCCACAGATCCCGGAAGGGTGTGATCTTCCTGGTCATTGGTACAATTATATGAGGGCAGTTTTCCTGCTGCTGTAGTATGGCAGTTTCTTTACCTCCGGCACTTATCATTATCACATCGAAACCATTATTATTCATATAAGTGGGTTGTCCATGCAATGGGTAAGCTAAAGCGCTGGGGACAGTTGTAATACGAATGAGTTTTTTTTTCTGCTGCAAACCGTTATTCATTTGTAATGAGCTGCAAAACTAATGTCATATTACTTGCTATACAAATCCGATTGTTGCAGTTAGTGTCTTTATTTGAAAATATTGTCAGTCTCCGGTATTAGGTCATGAATAAACCCTCCTTCGACAAGCTCAGGCTGACATCTCTTTTACATTAAAAATTCAAACTGAGGCACTATCTTGCTGTATCGTGCAAAACCTGTTTGGCATAAAACAAAACTAGCATCTTTAAAAGACGCCAGTTTATAAGCATATGAAATAAGATACTATGAAAGAGGTTGAAATTGGTAGCTTCCAAAAGCACCCTTAATAAATCCTTTTACCGGGTTGCTGTATTGCATGCTGTTCTTTAAGCGGGTAAGTACCATGGAAGGTGTAATATCAAAATTACCGGCCAGCGCATCTTTAAATGATACGAACATAAAGCCGAGCTTGCGCAGCTTATTTGTTTTCTGGAACAGCACAATTACTCCTGCAAATGCCATAAGGAACCAGGCATAAGCCAGCAGGCCGAGCACTTTGCTATTGAGTTTTGCATTCAGCACCGGGAAACGATTGCGTACATAGTAATACATTTTCCAGTTGCTGGCATGTTCCCAATCGCCTTTTATGGTAAACCTTGTTGCCGGGTGGTAATGAATACTGCTGGCAATAGTATACGCAGGGATATTATTTATTTTGGTAATGCGGTATAAATATTCTGTTTCGTCACCCCATAAAAAGAGTTTTTCTTTTGGCAGGCCAACCCTTTCAATCAGTTTGCGATGCAGCAGCGTTCCGTTAAACGGATGTGATACACCTTCTATCCTGTTTTCCTTTACTTCTGAATGTTCTTTGTAGGAACCTGTTTTCCAGACAAAACTTTTTTTATCTTCTTTATCCAGCACTGCACAGTTGAGCAGGCTGACATTACCGTCATCTGCTTTCAATAATTCTTCCAAGGCATTTTGCGCAGGGTAGCCGTCATCATCCATGCACCATGTCCAGGTATACCCGTTCTTAAATGCAAATTGAATAGCGGCATAAAATCCACCTGCTGATCCTGTATTATTTTGGGAAATAAATTGAAGGTCTTTTTGAGTAGAGAGCCAGGCCTCTGTATTATCTGTACTTCCATTATTCACAACCAAAATGGCATCCGGCCTGCGGGTTTGAGCACGTAATGCATCAATGCATTCTGATAGTAACTGCTGGCGGTTATAGGTAACCACAACGGCGATGACCTTTTCCATGGAAGTTTGGGTTTTTGTTGGATGATTGGACTTGGACCGATTAAGAGGATCTTTTTGAAAGCCTGCGTATTTGCAAACTTAAAACGAAATAATCCCATACGACAACCGGTTGTTTCCACATTGCCACGGCAACATTTCCGAAATGTTGCAGCAGTGTTTCTGTAGAACGTTGAGAAACAGCTATTATTGCATATTGCTCGTGAATTTTTTGCCAGATATAATTGCGCTGGTATTCGCAGATCACTTTCTCTTTCAGCGTTTTGGCCATGTCCTGTACTACCTGCCTGTGGCTGATGGCGTACTGGATAAGGTTTTGCAACTGCATTTGATTACCGGTAGAGAAGGTAAGCCCGGTTTTATTTTGCTGGATGATATCTATATTACCAGTAATATGGCTGCAGATAACCGGCAATTGCATAGCGCCAGCCTGCAATAGTACATTAGGGAAACCTTCCCTGTGCGATGCAAAGATGAAGTTATGGGCAAGGCTCATATAGTACTCCACGTCATTGGACCATGGAATATGTATAATAGATGCGTTGTTCCTGATCTTGTTGACAGTATCGGCCGGCAATGGATCAAGTGATTCTTCAAAATCCCCTACCAGTATTAATCTTAATGCATCATTAGTAGCCTGCAGATTGGTAAATACATTCACTGTTTCTACAATTCCCTTGTCTTTTACCAAGCGGCCGATACTCAGCAGGTAAGTATTGCCTGCATTGTAATTGATCTGCGTTTTGATTTGCTCCATTTTAACAGGATCAAGTGCTTCGGCGTTAAAACGGTTGGTATTGATCCCATTCGTAGAGCCGTTGCCGATCATGTTAAGCTTTGCAGCAGAAGTAAGTTTTTGTTTTTTGATATAATCAAACAGCGACTGGCTGTTGGGCCATACATGGTTGGCAGCACTATAAGTAATTTTTTCTATTGTTTGCAGCAGCCTGAATTTAAAGCCTGTTTCAACCATCATTGGCAGACCGGCTACTGTGTGTATCCTTGTTTTTACCCCGGTGATCCTTGCTGCCAGCATCCCGAGTAGGCCGGCTTTTGGTGTGTGAGAATGCACAATATCAGGTTTTTCCCTGCGGAATATTTTTATTAATTGCCAGAGACATTTCAGATCCTGTATGGGCGTGATCTTCCTTGTCATGGGCACTACAATATGCCTGCATCGCTCTTGTTCCAACACATCCGGCAGCTCCCTTCCATCGGCACTTATCATCACTACTTCGTAGCCGTTGTTGCTCATATAATTCATTTGTCCCGGTAGCAGGTAACGCAATGCCATGGGAACAGTAGTTATCCTGATGAGCTTTTGGGGAGAATTGTTGTGTTGCATGATCGAAGAATTTGGCTTAGCTGAAGCGCACAGATCCTGCAATTTTTACTGCCTGGAAGAAACAGGTCATTCAAAATAAGGTGAGTTGATCATCTCACGACAGTAGCCTGGTTTTTCAACTAATTCAAGAAATTGGATATTACTACAACGCAGCATGGCCAAAAATATTGCACGGAATACACAAAAAATCAGGGCAATGCCCGGATCACACAATTCATAATATGTTAAAGATGAGTGCTCAACTTTCGTCATTGGGGAATATCGGGGCTTTTGTACCCGATTGCAAGGCTGCTATAAAAGTTTTAGCATAGTCCAATGCTTCGCCGATCACATGATGCATATCCATGTAGCGGTAAGTGGCCAGCCTGCCAAGGAAAGATGTTTTTTCCAGCTGCTCTGCATCATTGCGGTATTGCATTAAAAGTGTTTTATCCTGCTGCAATCTTTTGGGATAATAAGGAATATCCTCTTCTGTTGTTTCCTTGCTGAATTCTTTGAAACAGATAGTATCAGCGTGCTTTTCCCAATAAGTAAAATGCTTGTGCTCAGTAATGCGGGTGTGCTCCACATCAGCGTCACAATAATTCATTTGGGTTACGCCCTGCATATCACCCTTGCCATAAATGGTTTCAAAAGTAACGGTGCGATAGCCAAGCCTTCCGTACCTGTAGTTAAACCATGCATCAATAGGACCGGTATAAAAAACATGATCATAGCTGCTGGTATCGTCGCTACCGCTGAATTTTTTATTCAGGGTAACAGTAATCTTTTTGTTATCAATAAATTTTTCGATGAGACCTGTATATCCTTCTACCGGAATGCCGGTGTAAATATTGTTATGGTAATTATCGTCGTAATTAAAACGTACAGGAATTCTTTTTAGAATAGAAGCAGGCAGTTCTGTTGGTTCGCAGCCCCATTGTTTTTTTGTATAGCCGTAGAAGAAGGCTTTGTACAGGTCTTTGCCAATAAAGCGCATGGCCTGCTCCTCAAAATTCTGCGGATCTTCAATGGTTTTATCCGCCTTTGTTTCCAAAAATTCCTTTGCTTCTTCCGGTGTAAGTGTTTTGTTGAAGAACTGGTTAATAGTGTGGAGGTTCACCGGTAGCGAGTACACTTTACCACTGCTCATCGCTTTTACACGGTGAACATAGGGTTTAAATTCCATGAAGCTGTTCACAAAATCCCATATTTCTTTTTTGTCGGTATTAAAAATATGCGGGCCATACTCGTGCACCATGATGCCTGTTTTTTCATCTCTTTGTGTATGGCAGTTGCCTGCGACATGGTCTCTTTCGTCCCAGATATCAATTGTACAGTCAAGTTCATTGGAAAGCCTGTTGGCAAGTACAGTACCAGAGAGTCCGGCACCGATGATTAGGAATTTATGCGCCACTATTTATTTTTTAGTTATTGCAAAATAAAATAATCTAAACAAAATCATTGAAATATTAATTAATTTGTGTTGAACAAGTCCTTGGTTTATTAAAACCTGTGAGCATCAATGAGCATATTTGACTTTATTGCATTCTTTATTTACACTTTTATTTTCTCTTTTATTTTTTCTCTTTCCAGGAAAAAGATCAAGAGCGCTTCTCTCAGGCGGCATCACAGGAATGCATTCTGGTTAAAGGTGATTTCCTCTTTTGCTTTTGCCATATTTGTATTATACATTTCTAAAGGCGACACTACCACACTATATTACCCCGAAGGATACAATCTTTATAAAAAAGTGCTGACGGATTCCGACAACCTTTCCCTGCTGTTTGGATCGGGAACGGATATTGATTCCGGAATGCTTGCCAATCCCAATCAATATGGCTATTTCAGGGATGACAGTAATTTCATGGTAATACGCCTTACGGCCATCTTTTGTTTTTTTGCTTTTGGGAAATACATGGTCATCAATCTCATATTTGCTATGATTGCTTTTTCGGGTATATGGAAACTGTTCCAGTTCTTTGTTACGCAGTACCCCGAACTTGAAAAGCAATTTGCAATTGCCATTCTTTATTTACCCACTTTCACTTTCTGGAGTTCGGGTATTATGAAAGATCCTATATCGATCGCCTGTCTTGGATGGTTTACCTATTCCATGTATGAATTGGTTGTTCTGAAAAAAGGGTTCATCAAAAATGCCCTGATCGTATTATTGACTATTTATGCTTTTACCATTATCAAAATTTACATATTGGTGGCTTACCTGCCGGCCCTGGTAATTTTTCTTTTGTTGGTAAATGCACAGCTTGTTAAGAATACATTTGGGAAAATAATCCTGGTGGGAGGTTTTTTGATAGGTAGTATCATTGGCTTCTCCTTTATCAGCTCATCTATGCAAAATGCAGTGGTAGATTATGCCGGCGAAGATATCACAGAGGGTATTGTGGGTTACCAGAAAAACTATACCAGGCAACAGGAAAAAATGGAAGGCTCTTATTTTTCACTGGGTGTTGAATTTGACGGATCGCTTGGAAGCCTGGCAAAGGTGGCCCCGGCAGCCATTGTAGCTACATTCTTCCGCCCGTTTTTATGGGAATCAAGAAATGTATCTACCTTACTTTCATCATTCGAAAGTCTTGCCCTATTATTATTCACACTATATGTATTGAGAAAGGTCGGGATAAAGCAATTTATTTTTACGATCTTCAAAAAACCGATCGTATTGTATTGCTTTATGTTTTCGATGATATTTGCACTTTTCGTAGGTGCTACCACTTTAAATTTCGGAACCTTGGTGCGGTACAAAATTCCCTGTATGCCTTTTTATGTGATCTCCCTGTTCTTTATTCTTTATTTTGACAGGAAGAGAAAGGAGACAATTGCAGCCGGGGCCTCAATTGCTGCCTAATATTGCATTGTATATCCTGGTATAAGCCTCTATTGCATTGCCAAGTGAATATATCTTACCGGCGGCTTCCCTAATTTTTTCCTTCGAAAACAGTGTTCCATTTTTTATCTCTGCAATTATCTTATTAAATGATTCATCAGAAAAATCATCTGTTATAAAACCGGCATTATTGCCTCTGACGATGTCCTGCATATCCCCCACACCACCGTTTGTTATTACCGGTATACCTAAAGCCATCAGCTCACCATGCTTGGTAGGCGAAGAAGATAATTTTGAAAAACAGGGTTTAATAAAAAACAAAGAATAACTACTGAAGGAAGCCAGCACCGGCACTTCTTTACGGGAAGCTTTTACAGTAATGATCTTTTCGGCGGTGATATTATAGGTAGCAGCCGCTGCCAGTATTTGTTCATGGCGATGGGGGGAAATAAACAAAAAGCGGGCTGCAGGAATTTGATCCGACAGCAACTTACAAAAGCGCAGCATTTCCGCAGTTAGGTACCAGCCACCGATCGAGCCCAAATAACTTATGATAAAATCATCTTCTTTGATTCCTAATTGCTGTACATAGGTTGCTTTCTTTTTTTTATCGATAGCAGCAGGATCAAACAGTTCAAGATCGGCGCTGCAGGGTATTACTTCCAATGGTGTTTGTTTGTTATAAGCCGGCCATTCTTTAATGATCTTTTCTGCTGCATGCGTCAGGCATACGATGCCATCGCTTTCCTTCAGCTCCTGCATTTCCTGCTTCTTGAAGTATTTATAAATATTCCTGTACAAAAAAGAGGATTGATTCCACATACCGCCATCTACCCTGCTATCTGCATAAAATTCCCTTATGTCATTCAGGAAAGCAACTCCGTATTTTTTTTTGAGCCACAGCCCAACCATCGAAGGAATTCCCGGCCGGGTATGTACCATACGAAAATTGGTCTCCCGGTATATTTTTTTTGCTGCTTTTTTTAGCTGGTAAATATCATAGAGTGTTGACAATACCGGCGGTTTCTTTGTGTACATAATGGGCCGCCAGCTGATATTGCTTTCTTTCAGAATTGCCCGAATATTTTCTTTCCCGGCTTCATATACTTCTGGTTTTTCACAACTCAGTAAAGTAATAGCAAACCCATTTGCAACAAGTCCTTGCAAATATGGTATTACCTGGCTCTGGCCAAGAGGGTCGGTCATGCCATCGTAAGAAATAAATAATACGTGGGGTTTGTTCATTATTTCATCCAGCGCTGGTACCACAATTGAAACATCAGGATAAACCATATTTTTTCTGCCCTTTCTACTCTTCCCTTATAAAAAGAATTGCGAAGACGCTGCACCTCGTTATTATTGAAGATACCTTGTTTTTCAATATAGGCATCATCAAAAAACTCATCCACAAAAGGCTTCAGCTCATCCAGCAGCCATTTGTCGATTGGTATACCAAAGCCCATTTTGGGGCGATCCATTATTTCTTTAGGGATGTACTTGTGTACGATCTCTTTTAAAATAATTTTCTTTTGCCCTTTGTTGTATTTGTATTCCATGGGTAACTGTGCAGCCCATTCAATAATGCGCTGGTCGAGAAAAGGTTCCCTTCCTTCAAGGCTCACACTCATGCCCGCCCTGTCCACTTTTTGCAGGATATCGTCCAGCAGGTAGGTTTGATAATCCACTGCCATTATATAATCCAGTATAGAGAAATAAGGTTTTTGTAATTCATCGCTGTCGAGCCCTGTAATGATCTTCCCTGTTTTTTCTTTGAAAAGCATAGCAATATCATTATCGGACATATGCTTTGTAAGACTTACCAGTATATTTTTCTCAGAAGGATTTTTTAGGAATGATTTTATTTTTTCGTAGCGGCTGCTAAACAGGTATTTTTTGTTGAATATAGGAATACTCTTTGCCGGGACCTTTTCCATTGCTGCCGCTGCTAATTTTCTCAGTCCGCCCGGTATTTGCTGCATTCTTTTGCCATACTTCATCACATAATCATAGCGGTTGTAACCTGCAAATATTTCATCGCCGGCATCTGCAGATAATGCTACGGTTACTTTTTCCCGGGCTACCCTGCTTACAAGGGTTGTGGGGATAGCACTACTATCGGCAAAGGGCTCATCGTAATAATAAGGAAGATCGGGGACGATCTCGATTGCTTCTTTTTGTGTACAATAATACTCTGTATGATCGGTGTCCAGATATGCTGCAATTTCTTTTGCATAAGGCGCTTCATTCAAACCAGCATCAGGCACACCGATCGTAAAGGTCTTTATCTTTTCCGTATTGTTTTTTTGCAGAATGGCCGTTACACAGGAACTATCGTAGCCCCCACTCAAAAATACGCCTACCGGCACATCACTCACCATACGGTACTGAAATGCGCTTACGAGTAATTTTTCTGTTTCAGTCACAGCTTCTTCATAACTGATATCCAGCGTAGGTTTATTGTACGCATCGTACACATTCCAGTATTGCTGAGTTGTAATGGATCGTGTTTTAATATCCAGTTCAAGGTAATGACCGGGCTTTAGTTTATGTGTATCCTGAAATATACAATGAGGCGTGGGCACATACCCGAACTGCATATATGCAGCTAGGGCATCCATGTTAATATTTTTCTTAAAAGCCGGATGCTTCATCAGGCTTTTTAATTCAGAACCAAATAAAAAGAGCCCATCTTTCCAGTAGTAATTAAAAGGTTTTACGCCAGCCCTGTCACGGCAGCAAAACACTTTGTTCTTATTGGTATCGTAAATAACAAAGGCAAACATGCCAATGAATTTTTGCAGCATGCCGGCGCCCCATTCCTGCCAGGCATGCAGGATCACTTCTGTATCGGAATGAGTTACAAACTGGTGACCCGATCGTACGAGTTCATCTTTTATTTCATTATAGTTGTAAATTTCACCGTTAAATACGATCCAGTTGCCCTTGTATTCCATAGGCTGTCCCGCCGCATTGCTAAGATCAATGATGGATAAACGGCGATGCCCCAATCCTACCTGGCAACTATCTGTTTCCATTAGTTTTGTCCCGCTTCCGTCGGGACCTCTATGCGCCATTTCATTGGTACATTTGCTTAAAATATCTTCTGAAGAATTTTTCTTAAAATCTATTAATCCTGCTATACCGCACATACATATACTGTTTATTAATTCTCTTAGGGCTGTTTCATTTCAGCCTCGTAAACCTCTTTCAGCTTTTTTAAATAATGTTCAGGTGTAAAGTTATGAATCATACGGTTATATCCCATTAAACCTAACTTGTCCATTTGTTGCCTGTCGGCAATCATTGCTTTTAACTTATCAGCAAAATCTTTGGGATTCTGCAAGTCAAAATATACAGCAGCATCCAGGCACTGTTCCCTGAAGGATGGGATATCACTTAACAACAATGGACGTTTTTGTGCCATGGCTTCCAGTACGCTCACAGAAAATCCTTCAAACTTTGAAGGCATGGTAAATATATCATACCCTCCCATTAGTGCCGGAATATTATTTACCTGGCCTTTAAGATCAACTTTGACACCTGCATTTTCGATCTGGCTTTTCAAATTATCATATTCATCCCCGTTTCCATATATATCAACAAAAATATTTTCATTCTTCAGGTAACCAAAAGCTTCAATAAGGTAGTGGAAATTTTTATTCTTCCTTAAAGAGCCTACTGTTATCAAAGCAATTTTACCGGCAGGCTTTTGCTCAATAGTTGTAACCGAAGGAGATACATTGGCATAAGTATAGATAACAGTTGCTTTACCAGGCTTTATGTTCAATACAGAAAAATAATCATTAAGCGCCTGCTGAGAGACACCTATGATGGTTGATCGCCTGGAATTGTAAGTATACCTATCCAGCCATTTGATGTACCATTTTTTATAATCTACCGCTGCAGAAATAGCTGTGTGTATAGTCGTCACCAATGGAACAGAAGGGGGTGCAGCCAACCTAGCTGCAAAATTACTTTGCGGAAGATGGGAGTGGATAAGATCGGGCTTAATGTCCTTAATAATTTTTTTCAGCTTTATTACTGATAGCGGTAAGGTTAGCAGCGATCTTGTATGAAGACAAATGAGTTCGTTGCATTGTAGCTCCTGCTCAAAATGATTAACAGGCGAAAATATAACTACTACATTTTTATACTCTTTAAGATGTGGCAAAGCACCCACCAGCATCGTTTCTGCTCCGCCACGACCGAGACTATAAATTATGTGTAGAATTGTTTTCATGAATTCGTTAAAACAGCTTTTGTTTTATTTTTTTTATAATGGCCTTTGCCATTGTACCCAGGGGAACGCTTGTAGCATAAAAGGATACTTTCTTTCTTTCCCGGCAGCTGTTTTGTAAGAATAAAAAAACGTGGTCTTCTATTTCAATGACGTCATTCTTAAAGACCGCAATATCTGCAGGACCATCACCGGCGTTGGCCAATAAGTGATCTTCGATTGCCATCATGTAGCGGGATTTTAATAACTGTTGCTTTTCCGGTGGCAATAATTTGTATAATATTTTGTACCCTGCTACTGTTTTTTCTGCGATTTGCTTGCCAGATGTACCAGACCATACGCCGCCCTGGTGAATACGATACACCGCCATTTTTTCTTTGAAAAACCGGATGCGTCCGGAACCGGTAACCACCACATAAGTGATTAAATCAAGAAAGGGAGAATCTTTTGCACTCCGGATAAAATCAATAATACCATCGGCATTGCGAAACATTACAGACAGTGTTTTTATATACCCCCTGTTTGAAAGCAGGTGATCAAGATCGGATGTTTCCGGGGCATCCCATATAGATGACTTTGTTTTTTTCCCGTTCAGTTCGTTGTAAACATCATGAAAGCAGAGGTTGTAACCGGGATTTTCGAAAAGGAATTTTGCCTGTTTCTCCAGTTTAGCCGGATCGGTCCAGTAGTCATCTCCTTCACATAATGCTATAAACTTCCCTGTACAGGCCTTTAATGTAGCAATATAATTGCCCGACATGCCTTTATTTCCTGTAAAGGGAAGCAATTTGATCTTATCCGGGTATTTTGCCTGGTAGATTTCGCAAATTTTCCTGGTATTGTCTGTACTTCCATCTTCTCCTATTACCAATTCATAGGAGAAAGCAGTCTTTTGCATCAACACTCCTTCAATGGCCTTACTAATAAAGGCTTCATGATTATAAGTGATCATACAAATGCTGATGTCTGGCATGTATATTTATTTCTTTATTATCCTTTAGTCAGAAAACTGCGTAGTTTTTCCAGCATCTTATTCAGCAACTCTATTCCTTTCAATTTGAGCATATATGCTCCGGTAATGTACAATAACGAGAAAAGGATGGTAATAATTGTAGCCCGTAAAAAATGCCGTTCAGGGTCTATAAAATGAACAACGCCCCAGGTAATGGCTGCTGCCATAGTTCCCAGTAGTATGTAAGGCATCATTATTTTTACCTGCCACATAAAATTAACCTTTATATCCTTGCTGACAAATACCATGTTCAGCAAAAGACATACATAAGAAGCTACTACGTAAGTAATAATAAAACCCTTAAGCCCCAATAAAAAACCAAACAGGTAGGCCGGTAACATTACCAGTTTTTTATAAACTTCCAGCCGCAAAAAGCTTTTTGAATTGCCAACACCCGAAATCATATTCACCATTAAACTACTTACAGGCCATACAATGCCGGCAAGCATCATTAGCTGGAAAAGAACGGCAGCTTCGTTCCACCTTTCGGTAAATAATATTATGAAAAGGTCTTTTGATAAAAGAAACAACACTCCGCAAAGGCCTGCCGACACAAATGTGATCACATTGAGATAACGATTATATATTTCTTTTAAATAGGCCAGGTTGTGCTGGTGTTTGGCTATATAAGGAAACAATGAGCTCATAATGCTGCCTGCAGAAAAAGTTCTTACAAACCCTTCCATGCTTTGCGCCCTGTAATAGTAACCCAGTGTATCTGTATGATATATTTTCCCGATAATAAATGAGTCGAGTCGTGAATAAATACGATCAAGAAGGCCTGAAGCAAATATTCGGCTACCATACTGCCATAATGGTTTTATGGATGCAAAGTCAAACTCCCGGGTTGGCCACCAGCGCACATACCAGATATTCAATAATAAAATAAGTGCAGAGGATATTAATGTCTGCGCAACCAGGGCCCATATACCGTAATTATTGTAAGCCATTACAATGCCTATAATACCAGATAATACAGAAGCCAGTACAAGGATAATACTATTGGCTTTAAGTTTCAGCTGTTTGTAAATAAGCGAAGATGGTACCAGGTTGAGCCCGTTGAGCAAAAAGCTGATGGATATAACCCTGAATACGGGCTTTATAAGCGGCTGATCATAAAAATCTGCCAATGGCCCGGCGATAAAAAAACAGATCATCATTAATACAAATGCTGCCGCTGCATTTATATAAAAAACCGTTGATAGCTGTAAAGATGAAATATGCTGCTGCTGGATAATGGCCCTGTTAAAGCCAAGCTCCATAAAGATGGCAGCCAGTGAAACAACCACCATTACCAATGCCATAATACCAAACTCTTCAGGTTGCAGCAGTCGGGTAAGCACAATGGAAATAAGGAAAGTAACCAGGTAGTTACCAAATTTTCCAATGTATTCCCATATAATATTTTTAAACATCCACTTGTTTTAGTAACGGGCTCAGGAAGGCTATGAATTGGCTACACGTAAAAGGTATTCACCATAACCACTTTTTTTGAGACCTGTGGCTAGTTCCAGCAATTGTTCTTTTTGAATAAAACCCATTCTCCAGGCTATTTCTTCCGGGCAACCAATTTTTAAACCCTGTCTCTTTTCAATTACCCGTACATACTCGCTGGCATCGCTCAAAGAGTCGAATGTGCCGGTATCGAGCCAAGCAAATCCACGATCCAACACGCCTACATGCAGTGTTTTATTTTGCAGGTATACTTTGTTTACGTCAGTAATTTCGTATTCACCTCTTACACTCGGCTTTAATTCTTTGGCAATTTTAACTACAGAATTATCATAAAAATATAAGCCTGGTACAGCGTAATTACTTTTAGGTTTCTCCGGCTTTTCCTCGAGGCTTAAAGCCGTAAATTTATCATCAAATTCTACCACACCATATCTTTCGGGGTCGCTAACGGGGTAAGCAAAAATAACAGCTCCACCAGGATTTGCGCTTTGCTGCAGTAGTTTACTGAAACCGCTACCGTAAAAAATGTTATCGCCAAGTACCAGCGCCACACTATCATCACCAATAAAATCTTCCCCTATTACAAATGCCTGTGCCAAACCATTTGGTACTTCCTGTTTAGCATATTGAATATTGCAACCCCACTTGTTTCCATTACCCAGTAAGCGCTGAAACTGCGACTGGTCTTCGGGTGTGGTTATCACGAGTATATCTTTGACACCAGCCAGCATTAGGGTACTAAGCGGGTAATAGATCATAGGCTTATCATAAATTGGCATCAACTGCTTGCTGATACCCATTGTAATAGGATAAAGCCTTGTGCCTGATCCCCCGGCAAGAATAATTCCTTTCATTCGTTATCTTTTATGATACTGTTCTTCGTAATAATCTTTGTAGTGCCCGTTTACGACATCGTTTAACCAACCTGTATTTGCCAGGTACCAGTCGATGGTTTTGGAAAGGCCTTCCTTAAACTGCAATGAAGGCACCCAACCTAATTCATTTTTTAGTTTGCTGGCGTCTATTGCATAACGCATATCGTGGCCTGCCCTGTCTTTTACAAATGTGATGAGTTTTTCAGAACTACCAGCCTTCCTGTTCAGCTTGCTATCCATCTGCCTGCATAGCTCTTTTATAAGATCAATATTGGCCCACTCGTTGTGTCCGCCTATGTTGTAGGTTTCTCCAATTTTTCCAAAATGGAAAATGGTATCAATGGCCCTTGCATGATCTTCTACAAACAACCAGTCACGCACATTTTCACCCTTACCATAAATCGGGAGTGGCTTGTTGTTAATAATATTATTAATGCTGAGCGGAATCAATTTCTCGGGAAAATGATAGGGACCATAGTTATTGCTACAGTTGGATATTTTAACCGGCAAGTGATACGTATGGTAAAAAGCTCTTACAAAATGGTCGCTGGAAGCCTTTGAAGCCGAGTATGGGCTGCGTGGGTCATAGGCTGTTGTTTCGTAAAAGAAACCTTCTTCACCTAAAGACCCATAAACTTCATCTGTAGAAATATGGTAAAATATTTTGTTGTCGTAATTTCCCTTCCACTGCTCTTTGGCAGCCTGCAACAATGTGGCTGTGCCCATTACATTGGTTCTTACAAATGCCAGTGGGTCTGTGATAGACCTATCCACGTGGCTTTCGGCTGCACAATGCAATACACCGGTGAAATCATGCTCGGTAAAAAGTTGCTGAACAATATCTGCATCGGTAATATCGCCTTTTACAAAATGATAATTAGGTTTATCCTCTATATCGCTCAGGTTGTTAAGATTGCCCGCATAAGTCAGTGCATCCAGGTTGACAATTTTATAGTGGGGGTATTTGTTTACAAATAACCTCGTAAGATGGGAGCCAATAAAGCCGGCGCCGCCTGTAATAAGAATGGTTTGCATAAGTAACAAAAATACAGAAAGGAATTTGATAAATAAACTGCTTCCTCTGCCAGAGGCTTATCAGTGCCTTATATAACGAAAAAAGAGCGACAGGAGCCTTTGCTATATTTTATGCAATAATAAATTAGCAGTATATTTGACGCTATTGTTTGATTAGAAGAGATATCATTTAGATGAGTCGCTCACCGAAAATTTTTTATTTCAGGCCAGCGGGATTTTCAATTTTATTTTAATTAAAAGAAATTATTAATATGATTAGAGCGGGGATTCTGCTGGATAGCTACATGCAACCTATGTGGGTTTATAGAATGGTGGAGGAAATAATAAACAGCCGTGATGCGGAAATTGTACTGGTTATCAAAAATGACAATACTGAATTAAAAAATAAATCCAATTTTCAGAAAATAATTGAACAAAAAAAGAACCTGCTTTACCAGTCATATATAGCTATTGAAAATAAAATTTCCAAGCCTGCTCACAATGCGTTTGAGTTTAAAGATATTTCTGAGCTGCAGAGTATTGCACAAACACCTGTTCTGAATGTAAAGCCTATCCAAAAAAAATACATAGATATATTTGAAGAGTCAGACATTCAAAAAATAGCTGGCTATGATGTTGATGTACTGGTGAGACTTGGTTTTAGAATTTTGAGTGGTAAAATTTTAACCATTGCCCGGTATGGTGTGTGGTCATATCACCATGGAGACAACAGGGTTAACAAAGGTGGTCCGGCAGGCGTATGGGAATCACTATTGAGATGGAAAGAAACTGGCTCAGTGCTCCAGATACTCACTGAGGACCTTGATAACGGTAAAGTGTTGTACAGGTCGTGGGCCAATACACATCGGTACTTTATCAACCAGAATTTAAATAAGTTTTATTGGAAGACAGCATCATTCTTACCCCGTATGCTGAGCCGTCTAAATAAAGTTGGAGCCGATAAATTTTTTGAAGAAGTTAAAGAGAAAAACAGCGGTATTGAATTTTATTCTAACAGGCTGTTTAAAAAACCCGGCAATTTTGAATTCTTTCGCCTCATAAGCTCTAAAATATTTTCCCTGGGATATTATGCAATATGGCGAATGTTCAATTTTGAACAATGGATATTGTTGTACTCCTTGAATAAAGAGGCTCACCCATCCACCTCATTATTCAAGTATAAAAAAATGATTCCTGATAAAAGCTTATTCTGGGCAGATCCTTTTATAATATACCGGGATAACCGTTACTATATTTTTATTGAGGAATACGTTTATAAAACCAGTAAAGGGCATATTTCTGTTATCGAAATGAGCGAAGATGGCTCTTACCAGGCTCCTCAAAAAGTACTGGATAAACCTTATCATTTATCTTATCCTTTTACTTTTGAGTATGAAGGCGAATATTACATGATCCCGGAGACAGAACAAAACAAATCGATAGAGCTATACAAATGCACTTTATTCCCCGACAAGTGGGAGTTTGTAATGAACCTTATGGACAATGTATATGCCTGTGATACAACAATTGAAATGAAAGATGGCAAACTATGGCTTTTTTCATGTATGAAACAATATGAAGGAGATTCCTGCCATGATGAATTATTTTTATTTTATTCAGATACATTGTTTACGAAAAACTGGATCCCTCATGATAAGAATCCTATTGTAAGCGATGTAAAAAATGCAAGGCCCGCCGGGCCATTATTTTATCAGGATGGTAAAGCATACAGGCCTGCGCAAGATTGCTCTGAAGTCTATGGAAAGAAAATAAATATCAATGAAATAATTATTCTGAACGAAAAGGAATATGAGGAAAAAATAGTTTCAACTATTGAACCAAACTGGAATAAAAAAATTCATCGTACGCATACATTTGTTTCACAGCATAAATTATCAATGGTTGATGGGTTTCTGAACAGGCGACGTTTTTAGCTGAATACTATTTACCGACGAATGCGTCCCCGTAAAGTTTGCTTATATGTGTTTTGTCGAACATAGCCGCTCGTTCAAAAGCTACTGAAGACAATGATTCCTGTAAAGTTTTGTCATTGTATAAATCCAACATCGCTTTTGCCATCGATTCAGCGTCATTAACAGCAGTAAGGACGCCATACTTCATAACCTCAAAGCCGGTTTTTATTTCTTCTTCAACATTTGTTTCAGGCGCAAGAAGTTCACGTGGGCCGGATTTACAATCTGTAGAAATAACAGCTTTTCTACAAGCCAGCGCTTCCAATAGTACATTCGGAAAGCCTTCGGTATAAGAGCTTAGTACAAAGCAATTTGCCCTGCTTATATATTTGTATGGGTTGTTATCAAAACCGGTAAAAATAACCTTATCGGTTATACCATTCTCTTCTGCTATCTTTTTAAATTCAGGCTCAAGTTTACCGCCCCCGATGAGTATTAATTTTATTGGGTATTGTTTTAAAATACCTATTGCTTTAAGGAGTATATCATATCTTTTTTCCGGCCTGAAATTTCCTACTGAAATAAAATAATAAGAATCCTTATCAAATATATACTGGGGCACTTCCCTTGATTTCTCCTCGATATCCTGTAAATCGATGGGATTGTATATAACTTCTATAGGAGTTGTGATGCCAAAATTATTGATAAGATCAAGCTTTGATAACATTGAATTGGTTAACACAAGATCCGCTTTCTGATAGGAGAAGCTGATAAATTTTTTTGATATCTTTTTATATACTTCTGTTCCTCCGCCAATAACATTGAGGATATTGCTTTGGTAAGACCTTTCACACATCACTACTCTTCCTTTGTAATTCCACCAGCTTTTCATAAGAGCTGCTATATAACATGCCCGGTTCAGAAATGTAACAACAGTTCCTATATTATGTTTCCTGCAATACTTTTTTAATTTGTAGGCTATTAATGGTAATCTTAAAAAGATCTTTGCATTTCCATTTTTTTCATCTTCTGCAAGGTCAATTATTTTTACCGAAACAGGTATTTTATAATCAAAGATCTGGTGATACAACGCCAGGTGAATTTCAAAATCCCCCTGCAAACTATTTATTAACTGGGACATTACTCTTTCCGCTCCGCCAAAATTCAATGAGTTGATGACAAAAAGAATCTTGTTATTTGTTTGCATGTAATAAATTTACGCAAATGTAATTGCCTTAGAATTAATATAAAATAATATGCAGTAACAAAATAAAGCCATACAGTAAATTATACCGGTTTATTAGCTATGTATTTAATAAATTTGATTTTAAATAATTGCGAATGCAGGAAACCCTGGCAGATCTAATCAGTTTTACAGACTTCTTTATATTATTAGTGTATGCATTCCTGTTTGCTTTTATTTTAAAGAATTACATATTTAAATCATTATCTCCCGGTCAAAAAAAACTCCTCCTCGTTTTCTTTTACCTGAAAGTTTTTTTTGTTGCCATCCATTCTTTACTGCTTATATATGTATGGAAGTTAGGCGATTCAGTATTTGTTTATTCCGAAGCCAAGAACCTGGTACAGCTTATTGACAGGGATTTTTCTAATATCAAATATATTTTTACACCTGTTTCTTCTTACAGGAGCCTTATAAATCTTGATAATAATCTTATCCTGCAAACAGGCAGCTCAATGGAGAATAATTTTTTTTTAACAAGGGTTTCGGTTCTCTTATATCCGCTGGCACTGGGAAAATATTTATTGATAAGCTTTGGTTTTGCTGCCTTTTCAACGGTAGGCGTTTTTAAGTTATACCTTACTTTTTTAAAAATATACCCCAAACATAAAAAAATTATTACCCTAAGCATTCTGTTTATACCAACGATGCTATTTTATTCTTCTCCTATTTTTAAAGAGACCTTGTGCTATGCAATACTGGGATTTTGTGCAGAGCATGTTTACAATTTATTCAATAAAAAAGGAAGCTTAGCAGATGTAATATGGTTGGTAATTAATATTATTTTCCTATACATTGTAAAATCCTATATAGTATATGCAATTTCATTAGGCATTGGCCTTGCATACTCTTTTACATTATTATACAGGCTGTATATTAAATCCCTGATAGGCAAAATCAGTGTATTGATGATCATAGGACTGGTAATACTGAGTTTTTATCTCGCCAGCAGCTTTATTGACCCGCTAATTACGTCGTTTGCACAGGATGCCAATTTTTTCCAGGAAATATACAATGATGGCGCCAGCACTTCGTCTTTTGAGATAGGAGAAATTCCCACCAGCTTTACAGGGCTACTGTTAAAAACACCCATTGCCCTATACACTACATACTTCCGGCCACACATATGGGAAGCCAAAAATGTAATGGTATTACTAAATGCACTGGAATCCTCAGTTATGCTTGTACTAACAATTATGGCTTTTGTAAAAAAAGGAAGGTATTTTACTGCAATACTAAAAGAGAGCTTTCTTTCCAGGGTAATGCTGTTTTACATCATCATCCTTGGGATACTCATCGGGCTCACTACTTTTAATTTTGGTTCACTGGTTCGATATAAAGTGCCGGCAGAGCCATTTTTATGGATACTTATGTTTATGCTTTGGAAATATAAGCCCGCAGCCAAAACACTACCAGATAATCAGGTATGAATAGCAGGCTTACCCAACAACCTTGAATAGTAGATCTGTAGCCTTATCATAATTATATCCCATAAACTTACTCTTACTTTTGTAAGAACTACAGCTTTATTTACGCATTCGATGATTTTTTTAATGGTTGCATCGGGGCTATAAGCATGTGCTGCTGAAATATTCTGTTCTATAAGCTTATTGTAAGCATTATTATCAAGCGCTATTATTTTTTTTATATACTCCGAAAGGCTTTTAACCGGAACTCCATCAGAAGGGTCTCCGAACATAGGATTGATTTCATGATCAAACTCATTGAAGAAGCCATAAGAATGAGGGCTACGTTCTCCCTGTATTGCAATGAGGGGAGGGATGCCTGCAATTGCTGCCTGTATAACAGCACTTCCCATTCCGAAAAACATGTCATACGATTTTATAACATCATAAAAGTGCCGGAAGTCAAATGCTTCTTTTACAGCAATCTCATCAGCATGTTTTTTTTGCCGGAGATAATCGATCAATTTACTGTGGCTGGGGCCTTCTCCATATATATCATACTGTACCTGCAGGCCTTCTTCATTTAGTGCATCAACAGTATCGATCATAGCCAGTATACTTTCCAGCTTAAAATCTACAAAACGCCCAATAGTAACGATTGAAAATGGTTTAGAAAAATCCCGTTGTTTTGTAAAAACTGCATTTTCGGGGAGATTTACAATACAAGGACCGGCAATAAGATTAATCTCACCTTTAATTTCAGGAAATATTTTTTTACAACTTTGAATAGCTGTTCGGGAACTGGAGATCATATTCAACCCCGGCGTATTTCTCAATAGTTTACTAAAAAGTGTTGCTCTTACACTGGAGTAATTATAATCTAATGCAGTAAGCCATTGTTGCGGGTGGTATATGCCAAGTAATATGGGACATTGTAACTGGGCATACCTTGCAGCAAAAATTGCCAGTATAAAATCGGGATCCGAAAGAGCATAAATGGCCTTTATCCTGCGCCTGTTCTTTCTTATAAATTTTAAAAGGGAGCGTAGCGATTTTTCAATAATAAATTTTTCCGGGGCAAGTTCTGCCAGCGTATTTCCTAGCAAATTAATACCATTCATTTCCTTTGCCCGGCAAAAAAGCACGATAAGCTGGGTGTTTTCCTCCATAATCTTTTTCTTTTACTGGTCAGCCGCTAATTCTTTTTTAACTATTGCCGGCACCCCAGCAACCATCACATTTTCAGGAACATCTTTCGTAACCACCGAACCTGCCGCAATGATGGAATTTTTTCCAATAGTAACTTTTGGCAGAATAGTAGCATTGGTGCCTATGTTCACAAAAGCACCAATTTTACAATTGCCGGAAACATGCACGCCGGGCGACATCTCTACAAACTCCTCTATTATGCAATCATGGCCAACTGTGCAATTTAGGTTAATTAAAACAGCTTTTCCTATAGAGATATTATTGGTAATAACTGTACCGGTCATGATATTACACCCCTCGCCAATGGTATTTCCAAAACTACCTATATGCGCCTGCGGACTTATAGTAGAAACCAGCTCACCACCGATTGACGTAAACATATCACACAATTTCTTTCTTGATTTCGGACCGCCAATGCCTATGGTGAATTGGTTGCCATTTTCGGCGAAGTATTGTTTTGCTTCATCCAGACTCCTTATCACCGGATACCTATCATACAGCTTATCAGGCAGATCTGTTGACAGGTCATCATAAAAAGCTAATTTACTACCAGGATCTGCCTGGTAAATTACTTCCAGCACTTCTTTGGCAAAGCCCTTTGCTCCAATAATCAACATAGCAGGTTATTTTAAAAATGTTTCGATCTTATCGCAAATATCTTTTACTTCATGCAATTGCAAATCAAAATACAAAGGCAAAGCCAATACCCTTACACTATAGTCTTCAGAAACAGGGCACGACTCTCCTTTAAGGAAAGGCAGTACATTTAAGGATGGGAAGAAATACCTCCTGGTGTTTATATTATTTTCTGCCAGATTTTCCTTTACTTTCAATAGCACGTCCTCAGATCGAAAAAGGACCGGGTAATAAGCATAATTACACACAGTACCGGGCAGGGCTTCCGGCATAGAAAGCGGCAAATGCTTTAAATGTTCAGTGTATGCTTCAACCAGCATTTTTCTTTTAGCAATGATCTCTCCTACATATGGCAAAACCGCCAACCCCATAGCAGCATGTATATCTGAACTTTTACCATTTACGCCAATTGAATAATAGTCATCACCAATATGCCCAAACTGGCGGTAAAGCATTATCCGTTCTGCAATTTCGTCGTCGTTGGTTATTATAGCTCCGCCTTCTGCAGTATGAAATAGCTTGGTAGCATGAAAACTACAAGTAGATACATCTCCAAAACTTAGCACTTGCTTATTGTTGTAAGTAGCACCAAAGGCATGAGCACCATCATAAATAAGTTTGATATTATGTTTTTTGCAGATCGCTTCCAGCTTTTCTACATCGCAGGGATTCCCATAAACATGCGTAGCCATGATAGCACTTGTATTATCATTTATCAGGGCTTCTATTTTATCGGCATTAATGTTAAAATCTGTTTCATTAATATCAGCAAAGACGGGGGTACATCCTTCCCAGATAATTGAATTGGTTGTAGCAACATAGGAAAAGGGAGTAGTTATGATCTCACCTTTTAAATTCAGCACTTTAATGGCTATTTGCAAGGCAATAGTACCGTTATTGACAAAGAATAAGTGCTTTACATCCAGGTATTCCTTAAGCTTGCTTTCCAGTTCCTGCACCAAAGGACCGTTATTTGTCAACCAGTTACGTTCAAATATCCCGGACACATATTTTTGATAAATCTCTAAAGGCGGTAAAAATGGTTTTGTAACGTTGATCATTTAAATAATCTTATTATTAAATTTTATAGGTTAGCGGTAATATCTTACTGAAAACTACCAAATGTATCGAATAATTGAGTAAAACAAATTAGTTAAGATGCTTAAAAAAGATACTGAACCGCTAATTATTGAGCAAGGGTTTTTCTTTTCTCTTATAATCTTCATAAACGGTACTGATGCCATCTTTTAATTCAATCGAATATCTCCATCCCATCTCATTGATCTTGCTCACATCCATCAGCTTCCTCGGTGTACCATCCGGTTTACTGGCATCAAATACCAGCTCCCCCTCATATCCCACGATATCTTTTATAAGTAGGGCAAGGTCTTTTATCGACAGATCCTTGCCTGTCCCCACATTCACACAACCCTCTTCATTATAGCTTTCCATCAGGAAGATGCAGGCTTCCGCCATATCATCCACATGTAAAAACTCTCTTAAAGGCGTTCCGCTTCCCCATACCGTTACTGTAGGATCGCTGTTTTTTTTTGCCTCATGAAATTTTCGCAGCAATGCCGGCAATACATGAGAATTGTTCAGGTCGTAATTGTCATTCGGGCCATACAGGTTGGTAGGCATGGCGCTGATGAAATTACAGCCATATTGCGACCGGAATGCATCACATAATTTAATGCCGGCGATCTTTGCAATGGCATAAGGCTCGTTGGTTGGTTCAAGCGTACCTGTAAGAAGGTATTCTTCCTTTAAAGGTTGCGGCGCATTCTTAGGATAAATGCAGCTACTACCAAGAAACAGTAATTTTTTAACCCCAAACTCTTTCGCAGCATGGATGATATTCGCTTCCATCAGCAGGTTATCGTAAATAAATTCTGCCCGGTAAGTATTATTGGCCTGTATACCTCCTACTTTGGCTGCGGCTAAAAAAACATAATCTGGACGCTGTTGCTCAAACAGGTCTTTAACCGCCTGCTGGTTCCGCAGATCAGTTTCTTTGGATGTTTTTAATAAAAAATTATTATAGCCTTTATTCAAAAGGTTCCTGTGAATGGCCGAGCCTACCATTCCTTTGTGCCCGGCAATGTATATTTTGTCTGAATAGTTCATAGGATCAACTGATGGTTTTATTATAACCTTTATCTTTTAATACAAGCTGCAACCTCATCAATGCAATATCTGCTGCAACCATTTCTTTCACCATCGACTGCAGATCGTATTTAGGTTCCCAGCCTAATTTTGTCTTTGCCTTAGTGGGGTCGCCGATCAACAGGTCTACTTCTGTCGGACGATAATAATGTTTATCAACAGCTACTACTGTTGTACCCGTCGTTATCTGGAATTCAGGATCGCTGCAGGAAACTACTGCTGCTGTTTCATTTTCACCTTCGCCTTTAAATTCAAGCGCAATACCAACTTCAGCAAAGGCCATGCTCACAAAATCCCTTACTGTAGTGGTTTTACCGGTTGCTATTACGAAATCTTCTGCCACATCCTGTTGCAAAATGAGCCACATGGCTTCTACATAATCCTTTGCATGCCCCCAGTCCCGTTGGGCATTTAAATTGCCCAGCCACAATTTGTCCTGCATGCCTAAGGCAATCTCTGCAACGGCTCTCGTGATCTTTCTTGTTACAAAAGTTTCGCCACGCAAAGGGCTTTCATGGTTGAACAAAATACCATTGCAGGCATAAATATTATATGCTTCCCTGTAGTTCACCGTTATCCAGAAGGCATATTGCTTTGCTACCGCATAAGGAGAGCGTGGATAGAAAGGAGTAGTTTCAGACTGCGGAACAGCCTGTACTTTGCCATACAGCTCCGAAGTGGAGGCCTGGTAAATCCTTGTTTTATTTTCCAGCTTTAAAATGCGTACAGCCTCCAGCAAACGCAGTGTGCCAATGGCATCTGTATTGGCTACATATTCCGGTGTGTCAAAGCTCACGTGCACATGGCTCATGGCTCCCAGGTTGTATATCTCGTCGGGTTGTACTTCCTGTATGATGCGGATCAGGTTGGTAGAATCCGTCAGGTCACCATAATGCAGTTTAAACCGCAGGTTTTTTTCATGCGGATCCTGGTAAATATGATCGATCCTTTGTGTATTGATCTGCGACGATCTTCTTTTGATACCATGCACTTCATAACCTTTTGATAACAAAAGATCGGCTAAATAAGCTCCGTCCTGCCCGGTAACACCTGTTATTAAAGCAACTTTCATCCTGTTAATTATTTTTATACCTTCTCTTTATTTCCTTCTTTATTCACCCAACCTGTTTGCCTGGCGGGGTTGCCGGTCATCAAGGCATAAGCCGGCACATCTCTGGTAACCACTGCCCCGGCGCCGATCATGGCATATTCGCCGATCGTAATTCCGCAAATAACAGTGGCATTTGCACCAATGGTTGCACCCTGCTGCACCAATGTTGGCTTAAACTCATCCTTGCGTTCTATAAAACTACGGGGATTGATCACATTGGTAAATACTACCGATGGACCAATGAATACATCATCTTCCAGTGTTACCCCGTTGTACACGGATACATTGTTCTGGACCTTTACCCCGTTGCCGATCTTCACATTATTGTCTACAAACACATTCTGACCAAGAATACAGTTGCTGCCGATAACCGCAGCAGGCATCACATGACAAAAATGCCATATAAAAGTATCGTTGCCGATACTGGCTCCTTCATCGATCACAGCAGTAGAATGTATCACTGGTAATGACATATCCGGCAAATTTAACTTAAATAACAATCTTTCCTGCACCCGTTCCTGAAACTCCTGAAACCTTCTCAACCTCTTGAAGCTTCCTGTATCTTTGCACCATGCATTACGCTTCGGTAGAAAATCTCACCAAATCATTTGGTATAAGAACCCTTTTCAAAAACATCACTTTTCATATAGAAGAAGGCGATAAGATAGCACTGGTTGCCCGGAATGGCAGCGGTAAAAGCACTTTAATGAAAATTATTGCCGGCATGGATACGGCTGACAGTGGTACTGTTTGGATTCATAAAGACATTAAAACAGTGATGTTGCAACAGGACAACGATTTTGATGGCAACAAAACCATTTGGGACAATGTGCTGCGTTTAGACCATCCTGTAGTGAAAGCCGTGAAAGAGTATGAAGTCTACCTGGAAGAAGGATCTGATGACCATGATCACCTGGGCGAATTAATGGCCAAACTGGATGACCTGGATGCCTGGAGCTTTGAAAGCGACCTGAAACAAATATTAGGTAAACTTAACATTCACCACCTCACCGAAAAAGTAGGCAACCTGAGTGGCGGGCAGAAAAAAAGAGTAGCCTTGGCACAGGCACTCGTGGAAGCGCAACTCTATGAAGGCAATTGCCTGCTGATAATGGATGAACCTACCAACCACCTGGATGTTGGTATGATAGAATGGCTGGAAGAATACCTCGGCGCCGCCAAGATCACTCTGCTGCTGGTAACACATGACCGCTATTTTTTAGATGCCGTGTGCAACGAGATCATTGAAATTGACGATGAGAAAGTATATGTGTACAAAGGCGACTATGATTATTTTTTAGAACAAAAAGCCTTGCGCCAGGAAGTGCAGCAGAGCGAACTGCAGAAAGATAAAAATATTTTCCGCAAAGAGCTGGAATGGATGAGAAAGCAGCCCAAGGCCCGTACTACCAAGAGCAAGAGCCGGCAGGATGCTTTTGCAGAAGTAGAGGAAAGGGTGAAGCAACAGAAAGACGTAGCAGAAGTAACGCTGCAAATGAAAATGACCAGGCTGGGTGGAAAAATCCTGGAGCTTAAAAAAGTAAACAAATCTTTCGGCGACCTGGTGATCATGAAAGGGTTTGACTATACATTTAAAAGAGGCGAACGTATTGGCGTGGTAGGAAAAAATGGCGTGGGCAAATCAACCTTTTTAAAAATTGCTTTGCAGCAGGAATTGCCAGACAGCGGAAAGATCAATCATGGTGATACGGTTGTGTTTGGCAACTTCAGCCAGGACGGGCTGGTTTACAAAGAAGACAAACGTGCTATTGAATATGTAAAAGATATGGCCGAATATTTCCCGCTGGCTGACGGAAGTAAATTATCTGCCAGCATGTTCATGGAAAAATTCGGATTCTCCGCAGAGCAGCAATACACACCACTAAGCAAACTAAGTGGTGGAGAAAAAAGAAGGCTGCATTTGATGAGCGTGTTGTTCACCAACCCCAACTTTTTGGTGCTGGATGAACCTACCAACGACCTCGACCTGCAAACGCTCCGCACACTGGAGGAATTTTTAATGGATTTCCCGGGCTGTATTTTAATTGTAAGCCACGATCGTTATTTCATGGACAGGATGGTGGACCACTTGTTTGCATTTGAAGGCAATGGAGTGATCAGGGATTTCCCCGGCAACTATACACAGTACCGGGAAGCTTTGGCAAAAGGTTTACTGGAGCAGCAGGACCAACAGATCATGAAGAGTGCGCCGGAAGAGGAAGAGAAGAAGACAACCGAGGAAAGACAATCGACACCCGAAGCTCCAAAGAAGCTAACCTTCAAGGAAAAGTTTGAGCTGGAGCAATTGGAAAAGGACATGCCGAAGTTGCAGGAAGAAAAAAGGCTGCTGGAAGAAAAATTAACTACTACACAGGATTATACAGAACTGCAAAAAGCATCGGACCGCATCAGTGCTATTATCAGCGAGCTGGATGAGAAGGAAATGAGGTGGCTGGAGCTGAGTGAAAAAGCGTGAATGGTTTGTGGTAAGTGGCAAGTGGGATGCGGATATTCCCACTTGCCACTCCCTATTCCCCACTTACTATTCCCCATACACCCTCACCTCACACATTGTAATATCTTCCTCAGCAATTCATTCTCATCAAAATTCTTAAAGCCCAGCCTTACGATTACTAATTTTTTAGAAGGGATGATAAATACATATTGTCCTGCATACCCATCCGCATAGAACATATCCGCAGAAGCCGCAGAAAACTTTCTTTGTGAGGGCATTTTCTTATCAAACCCATTCAGCCAGAACTGGTAACCGTACTGTTGTAATTTATCCGCCGAAGAAGGAGCTGTTGTTCGCTTTACCCAATCGCTGGTAAACAATTGCTGCCCGTTCACCATACCGTTGTTGTAATACAGCAATCCAAACCTTGCCCAGTCCTGTGCCGTAGCAAATACATATGAGGAACCCACCATAGTGCCACTGGCATCCGGTTCTATGATCGTATTGTACATGCCCAGTTTATAGAACAGCGAATCATATATAAAAGAATGGTAGTTCTTATCGCCCACCGTTTGCCTTACGATCCTGCTTAGAATATTGCTGTTGCCACTGCTGTAGTAAAAATTTGTCCCGGGTTTATCTTTCAAAGGGCGGGAAGCAGTATAAGCAGCCATATCTGCTTTGTTGAACAGCATAATGGTAGCACTGCTGCTCTTATTGTAATTCTCCTCAAAATCAAGACCACTGGTTTGCTGCAATAAATTTTGCAATGTAATGGCATGACGTTTATCTTTTGCATCCGCCCATTCCGGCACAGGCGCCGGTTGTTGCACATCAAGCCTGCCCTGCTGCACCAGTAAACCGATCATCGCACTTGTAATACTCTTTGCCATTGACCAGCCAAGCATTTTCGAATTTTTATCAAAGCCCGGTGCATAGTTTTCGCTGATCAGCCTTCCGTCGTACACTACCAGCAATGCCCTTGCTTCCTGCTGGCCTTTTGCATTTGTTTTAAGCACTTCCTGTTTGCATAATTTAGCGAGCCTTGCAAATTCAATGTTTGCAGGAATATATTCTGCGGCCTTATTACCTGCCGGCCATTGCGCCGAATCCATTTGCACAGGCGCTTTTGCAAAGACAGGTGCCGGTTGTTTTTTAATTTCAGCTTCGCTTAATTCATTTACCAATGTGCAGCCAAAGCCTTCCCGGTAAATGGCTTTCTTTTTAGCCATTCCAAAAACAGTTGATGTTACTGATCTGTCGGCACTATCAACTTTATAATTTGCCAGTGATAATGGGAAGCTGCCCAATTCCTGCTCTTCCACAGACTTCGCATCCCTGCCTGCAACAAAAACACAGGAGCACATATTTTTTGCCGTAAAACCGCTCATGATGGGAAACGATACCCACGCATAACGTATGCCGTAGATCAACCCGGCGAGCAACAACAGCAATATGATCCGTTTCAGCAGTTTCATTTTTTATTTCGAATGTACGACAAGATAAACCCTCTGCATTCTTTGCGTGCATTTTCTCTTTGCGTTTGGCTACGGTTAAAACTAAACCGCAAAGGTCGCAGAGGTTTTCGCAAAGGTCGCAGAGACATTTCAAATTTAGTTCTAACTTCAAAGCATCAAATAAACATTTCCAGCCAATCTTTCTGCATGAACCAACGATATTATTCCCTTGATGTTTTCCGTGGCGCCACTGTAGCGCTCATGATACTGGTAAACAATCCCGGCACCTGGAGCCATATTTACGACCCGCTGGAACATGCCAGCTGGCACGGCGTAACACCTACTGACCTTGTGTTTCCCTTCTTTTTATTTGCTGTAGGCAATGCAATGGCATTTGTGATGCCGAAGCTGGAAACCGGTGGCGATGCTGCTTTCTGGAAAAAAGTAATAAAAAGGACCCTGCTCATTTTCGGCATCGGCCTGCTGCTGCACTGGTTCCCTTTTGTACGCTATAATGGCGAAGGCGAGCTGGTGGCCCGCAAATGGGAGACGCTGAGGATATTTGGCGTTTTGCAAAGGATCGCCCTCTGTTATTTTTTTGCATCCGTCATTGTATATTATTTAAAGCTGAAAGGCAGTTTTGTATTCAGTGCTTTTTTATTGCTGGCTTACTGGTTCCTCTGTATTGCGGGCAATCCTGCTGACCCTTATAGCTTGCATGGCTGGTTCGGTACAGCGATAGACAAATCTATCATTGGCGAAAAACATATGTACACAGGCGAAGGCATTCCATTTGACCCCGAAGGCCTCATGAGCACTTTCGCCGCCATTGTTCAGGTAATACTGGGATACATTGCCGGCAACTATATTCTCAGCAAAGGAAAAACACATGAAATGCTGAACGGACTTTTTGTAGCAGGCTGCGTGCTCATCTTTACCGGCTTTTGCTGGGACATGGTCTTTCCGCTCAATAAGAAAATATGGACCAGCAGCTATACCATTTACACCACAGGTCTTGCATTATTGATTCTTGCATTGATGATCTACCTCATAGAATTCAAAAATGTCCGTGGCGCATGGAGCCGCTTTTTTGATGTATTTGGGAAAAATCCTCTGTTCATTTTTGTGCTGAGCGGCGCATTGCCACGGCTGCTGGGCCTTATCCGCATACCCAATGGCGTAACGGATGCAGGCAAACAAAAATTTCTCACTCCCTTTGCCTGGTTCTATGAAAAATGCTGCAAACCTTTGTTTGATGATCCAAGGAACGGTTCACTGCTCTACGCCCTGTGCTTTATCAGCTTAATGTGGCTGCTGGCGTGGATATTAGACAAAAAGAAGATCTATATTAAGGTATAGATATTACCAGTTAATAAATCATAGGCACATTTGGCTAAGTAGGACCATCATTGTGTAAAAGGCCAGCCTACTTTTAAGCAAGTGTTCAATTATATGCAATGAAAAAGATCTGGCTCCTTTTTACGGGTATCCTGTGTATGAATGTTTGTACAGCCCGTCCCGCACTGCTAAATATTTTAAATGAGCCGCTTTACTGGTGGTCCATATCCCTTTTCCTTATCGGGTTGCTGTTATTTTTCCTGTACAGCTATTACAGGAAATGGGCTTCTTTAAAACAGCAGGAAGCAAGGAACAAGGAACTGGAAATTTACAAAACAGAACACTACCGTCACCAGCTGGAAATGGAGCAGGTGATCAATTATTTTACGCATTCCATTTACAGTCACCACACTTCAGAGGACATGCTCTGGGATGTTACCCGCAACTGTATTTCCAGGCTGGGTTTTGAAGATTGTGTGATCTACCTCGTAAACCCCGAAAAAAATGTGCTGGTGCAAAAAGCAGCCTGGGGGCCAAAAACAACAGATGAGAACAAGATCCTCAATCCCCTGGAAATACCTGTAGGGACAGGCATTGTTGGATATGTGGCCGAGACAGGCAATGCAGAGATCATCAATGATACAAGCAAGGATAAACGTTATATCGTTGACGACCAGCAACGTGCCGCTGAAATTTGTGTACCTATCATCCAGCAGGGAAAAGTGATCGGCGTAATCGATTGCGAGCATTCGCAAAAAGGGTTTTATACGCAAAGACATTTGCAGATAATGGAAACCATTGCGGCGCTTTGTGCAGACCGCCTGCAAAAAATTGCAGCCGATGCAGAAGTTCGAAAAAAAGAACTGCATCTCTCTGATTTAAAAGAAAACCTCGCCGCATCGCAGCTTACGGCTTTGCGGGCGCAGATGAATCCACATTTTATTTTTAATGCACTCAACAGTGTACAGCAATACATTCTTTCCGGTGATGTGGACCAGGCCAACCGTTATCTTACCAAGTTCAGCAGGTTGCAGCGGGAAGTATTGAATCATTGCGACCAGCATTTCATCAGCCTGGAAAAAGAAATTGAAATGCTGCAGCTCTACCTTGAATTTGAACAACTCCGCTTCAGCGAAAGTTTTGAATACCATATTTCCCTTGCAGATGATATTGATCCTTCGGAAATAAAAATTCCGCCGATGATATTGCAGCCTTTCGTGGAAAATGCTATCTGGCATGGCCTTATGCCACGGCAGGGAGAAAAAGAGTTGCGGGTGGAATTTGTTTTGAGAGATGATGGCGATATCCTTTTCTGCTCTGTAAAAGACAATGGCATCGGTGCGGAAGCTTCCCGTCGCCTGAAACAAAACAGCGCCAGCGCAGGCCAGCACAAATCCAAAGGGCTTTCTCTTGTCATGGAAAGACTAAAACTGCTGGAACAACAGTACAACCACCCCTTCCGGGCAGAAATGACGGATATACTCAACAACGACAACCAGGTGCAGGGCACCTGCATTAACCTGCAGGTTTTTATTGGAGATGAGGCATAATTTTCCCGTGCTTCTCCTTTTATTTTTTATTTTTATAATGTGATAAAAGCGCTGATCATAGACGATGAACCTGCTGCGGTAAAAACACTGCAGCTGATGCTGGAACGGTATGTTCCCGAGATAGAGGACCTGCGAACCACTACCGATCCCACGGAAGGGATTCACCTGCTTAAAACTTACCAGCCGCAGATCCTGTTTTTAGATATACAGATGCCTGTGATGAGTGGTTTTGATATCTTAAAGCATTTTCCCAACCTGCCATTCAATATTATTTTCACCACGGCTTACGATGAATATGCTATACAGGCCATCCGTTTTTCTGCCCTTGATTTTTTATTGAAGCCAATTGATGCAGATGAGTTACAGATGGCGGTAGAAAAATACATGATAAAGGAAGTATTGCAGATGAGTAACCAGTCGCTCTACAATAATTTCCTGCACAATATCAGCACACAAAAAAAAGAAGACTTCAAGCTGGCCCTTTCTACCAGCGAGGGAACATTTTTTTATAACCCCGATCAGATCGTGCGGCTGGAAGGCGAAAGCAATTACACCCGTTTTTTCTTTACCGAGAAGAAGCCGATGCTGACTTCAAAAACACTCAAGGAGTTTGAAGAGATACTTACCACGCATGGTTTTGTCCGCATTCACAAAAGCCACCTGGTAAACAAAAAACATATCACCAACCTGAGCGGAGATGGTGTACTGACCATGGCGGATAAAAGCAGGGTTGAAATAAGCCGGAGGCGAAGGGCCGAAGTCGCAGAGTATTTAAAATCCGGCGTTTAGTTTATACGGTTCACACTATACGTTGTTCTGAAAACAGCTTCGCCACCTGCAGGCAAAACAGTCAAACCAATTTCGTTGTTAAAAGCATCAGGAGCGCCACTCAGGTTTTCTATAGCAATACTTTTACGATGGCCGGGAATATAGAGTTGGGCAATGGGATATGATTTACCGGGCCTCACTTCCAGCTGTAATTTTTTTTGCGGATCTCTTAAAACAATTGCTGGCGAAGCACTTTCAAAATCAACGAGGAAACTATTATCCATCATTGTATCTCCTATCGGTTTTAATTCTTTAAAAGCAGTGAAAGGCAATTGCTTTCCTGTAGGCAGCAGGTCACTATTAAATTCAAGCATTTCATTGCATGGGATGCTTAGCTGAAGCTCATCGACAATACCTCCGAATGTGAAATAAGGATGCCAGCCATCGGTAACCGGGATAGCAGTGCTCTCGTGGTTCTTGATAGCAGTGGTGATGCTCAGCATAGCGTCGTTTTGCAATTCATACACTACCCTGCAATCGTATTTGAATGGGTAACCTTTATCGGTTCCTTTGTAAAAGAATAGTAATTCTGCTGACGCCCGCTCCGTATTGGCATCCAGTTGTACAATATCAAACGTAGCATCATAAAGCAATCCATGCAAAGCATGTTTGCCGAGGTAAAACTTTTCAATAGTATATTCCTGCTCACCAAAATGATAACGTCCTTCTGTCAGCCTGCATACAAACGGGGAAAGTTTGCAGCTTTTAAACCCTTCCGCTTCAGCAGCTTCGTCAAATTCGTTTTTGCTGCCGTATTGTTCAACAATGTTCAGCACATTGCCTTCATGCTGCACATTGAATGCATGCAGGATAGCGCCGCAGGCAGGAATGACCTCAACGCTGGTGCCTGTAGCGCTGTCTTCCAGCACAATAATGTCAAAACCGTTTTCCTGTTTTCTGCTTATGCCGAACATGTGCATTGATTTATTATTCTTTAAAATAACGAAAGATCGGCAGACCGCTGTTTTTTACCGGGAAATATTTATCCCGCAATAAATGTTACACAAAATTTACATGGCAGTTACGCAAAATTTAATGGCGCTGTAAATATTCAATGCTGATATTAATTAGGTTTATGATCTAACTATCATTCATCATGAAAAATATTGCACGTAAATACTACGTCTTATTCATTTCTATTTTTTATTTGTCTTTTTCCGCACAGGCACAGGAAGTGCCTTTCGACGGCCATAAGTGGGAAGCACCTTATTATTTTCCGCTCCCTGAAAAATGGACATTTGAGCGTTTTTTAATTCCTATCGGCTTTGCGTCATCTATTCCTTATAAGGGGGTGGAAGATATTCGCTTTGCACCTGGTTGGGGCAAAAAAGACAGCGAGCAATATTGGAGCTATGCATTTTTGTGGTGGCTGGAAAACGGCCCACGTTTGAATGCGGAGATCTTATCCAGTCGCCTTAAAGCTTATTATACCGGCCTGATGAGGGTAAATATTGATACGGCAAAACACTTGCTTAGCGCTAAAGACCTCATAGCAACAACCAGTTTTCAAAAATTGCCAACAGCCAAAGGGGACAGGGAAACATACAGCGGAACCATTCAAATGCTGGATTACATGCAGCTAAAAACAATAAAATTGAATTGTATGGTGCATGTAAGACCATGTGCTTCCGAAAAACGATATACGGTATTCTTTGAATTATCGCCCCAGCCATTTACGCATGCTATATGGAACGATTTTAAAACCCTGCGGGAAGGTTTCCGATGTAAAAAATAATTGCAAATAAGCTGACCCTGCCTAAGCTCCGTAGGAGCGAACTACCTGTAGCCCGAAATATATCGGCCCACACAAACTCCGCCGGAGTTACCTGCAAAGCGGCTCTTATGGAGCGTGCATCAATTAATATCAGATATAACAACAGGTTGCGCCGATGAAACATTGCCATACATTTATTAGAATATTGTAATGTTTGATTTTTCTGTTAGCTTTAATAAGCAAAAGCTACACTTATGTCTTCTCAACAAAAATGGAATGAACAAAAAGTATTTGCGGGATTGCTGGCCGTTATCGCCTGGTCTTCGCTGGTACTACAATTTTTTTTAAAGACAGGAAGTGCCATAAATTTCTTCAGCTTTTTTACTGTTCAGTGTAATATACTTGTAGCCGTTACTGCTACCTGCGTTGCTTTTTTAAGTGAGACTTCCATTGGTAAATTTTTCACGAGCCTTTCTGTTCAAACTGCTATTGCTCTATACATATTTATCGTGGCGCTTGTTTACAATACTGTGCTACGTGGATTAGTGCCGCTTGCAGGCTGGGGCCTGTTTGTTGATACGATGCTTCATGTAGTGGTTCCTATATTGTACTTATTGTATTGGGGACTTATACGCACCAAAGGTAACCTGGAATACCGCAATGGCGCTTATTGGCTGCTATTTCCATTTATATATTTGGTATATTCAATGATAAGGGGCGCTGTTACCGGCTGGTATCCTTACCCGTTTTTAAATGCAGCAGAGAATAGTTACGGAAGGGTGAGCATTAACATTGCAGTAATGATCGCCGTGTTTTTAATTGCAGGGTTGATACTTATTGCCATTACCCGTTCCCTGAAAAAAGAAACGCCGGTAAGTTAATTATAGTAACAAAGCCTTTCAATACCGGATATTGATCAGCTTACTATTTAAAACATCTATGAAGTATTTATTGTTAGTGTTTCTTCTTATAACTGGAAACTCCCATGCTCAATCAAATATTGATCAAACATCAAAAGCCGCCACTTTTATAAAAGTCTGGGGATTTTTAAAATACTACCATCCTGAAGTTGCAAAAGGCAAGCTGGATTGGGACAGTGTTTTTATGACAAAAGCGAAAACACTGTATAGCCTGGATACCAAAGAAAGTATAAATACTTTTTATTCCGACTGGATCAATAGTCTTGGCAATGTGCCCTCCTGCAAAGGATGCAAACAAAAGCCCGACGTTGATAAAAACTTCGACAATGGCTGGCTGAGCGATGAAACTTATTTTTCTCCTGCTGTGATCAAACAATTAAAATGGATAGAAGCCAACAGGAATACCGGCGACAATTATTACGTTAAACTAAAAAAGCCTTTGCTTATTCCTGATTTCAGCAATGAAAAGACTTATGAGGGTGCAGTGTTTCCTTCGGCAGAAATGAGGTTACTGGCATTGGGCCGCTACTGGAACGTTATACAATATTATTTTCCATACAAATATGCCATTGGCAGGGATTGGAAAACGGTCTTACCTGAGTTCATTCCGAAATTTTATCAACCGGCTGATACTATGGCCTATCACTTGGCGCTTAAAGAGCTGGTAGCAACCATTAATGACAGTCATGCCAATATAAGCACCCCTTACCTTAATCGCTGGATAGGCGGAAGATGGGTGCCTTTTATGTTTACTATCATTGACAACAAAGCGGTGGTGTCTTCTTTTTTTAATGACACACTTGCAAAAGCAAACGATATACAACTAGGCGATGCTATTGTATCTATCAACAATAAACCTGTTGCCGATATCATTAAAGAAAAATGGAAATATTCCAGTGGCTCCAATGATGCCGTAAAAATAAGAGGTATGTCGTATATGCTTTTTAACGGTCATACAGATTCTGTACACATACGTTATGAAAGAGACGGAGTGTTGCAAGAAAAAAATATCGGCAGGTATATTTACAGTGATCTTCATTACACTTTCCGTAATGGCGGGCCGGATAGTTTTAGGATCTTACCAGGTAATATTGGTTTAGTCAACCTTGGCTGGCTACAGCTTGCAAGGGTAAAAGAGGTAATGCAATCTTTCGCCAATACCAAAGCCATCATTTTTGATGTGCGTGGGTATCCCAATGGTGTGTTGTACACGCTGGCGGAATATCTCAACCCACAATCGACGCCATTTGTAAAATTTATGAAAGCGGACGAAGACCTGCCCGGCGACTTCCAATATACCACAACAACAAGCTGCGGCAGCAGGAACAAAAAATATTACAAAGGGAAAGTCATCATGCTTTTCAATGAATATTCACAAAGTCATGCGGAGTTTACTTTAATGGCCTTAAAAACTGCGCCCAACTCAATTGCCATCGGCAGCCAAACCAGCGGTGCAGATGGCAATGTGTGTTACCTCCAGTTGCCTGGCAATTATAAAACCTTATTTACGAGCATAGGTGTTTATTACCCGGATGGTATAGAAACGCAGCGCATCGGCATAGTGCCTGATATTGTAATAAAACCTACTATCGCAGGGCTAAAAGCTGGAAAAGATGAGTTGCTGGAAAGAGCAATAACAGAAGCGAACAAATAATAGATTAACCGCTAAGACATTAAGATTTTAGAACGCAGATCTTCCTGATTGTCATGATCTGTTATGATTTTTCATTATGAAAAATCATGGCCAATCTGCGTCATATGCATTCTAATTCGTGTAATCAATTACCTAAACATCTCCGCTACCGCCGGTGCAATAGGATGTTCCGCCTTATAAGTATACCCCATCAGCCTTGCAATGGTTTGTGCTACTTGTTTTTGAAACAGTTGCTGCTCATTTTTTGCTTCGCCTGTTTTCTTTATTGAAGGACCGATCGCCGTCAGCCAGATTTCACTTGCACCCGGCACATCACTTCCATGATCTGTCCATTCATCTTTATTAATATCGCCACGCCCATGATCGGTTGTAATGATCAACGTTGTCTTTCCTTTGTATTGTGGGTCGGTCTGCAGCCAGGTCCAGATATCTTTTATCCATGCGTCCACCTGCTTTGTCGCATCTAAATAATTTTTGTATTGCCCTGCATGCGCCCACTCATCTGTTTCGCCGTAAGATATGTAGAGCACTTTAGGTTTGCGGGTTTTTAAATGTTCCATAGCAGCATAATGTGTGAACACATCCAGGCATTCGTCCTGGTGCCATGGCTTATAGCTGTTCCTGCGCATTTCGTTGATGAGCTTTTCTTTTGGAGTAGGATTGCTGCCACCACAATCATCAAAGCCATTTATCACTGGTATACCGCTTCTTGCTTCATTCAGTATCCTGTCAAACGCATTCCAGGCACCGAATGCGGCTACTTTGCCTTTTAGCGCAGGCTGTTTGTTTAAAAATTCCAGTACGGTAACATTAGGATTTGGCTTGTACCCGTTGCTGTTTACCAATGTATCGGGATAGCCCGTCATTATTTCGTTGTAGCCCGGGTAGCTGAACCAATAACGATTAGCCACATCCACTTTATTATTGTAAGCACGGTTCCCATAAATAATACCTTGCTCATTTAGTGTTGACCAGACAAACGGCATGAGTTTTTTCCTTCTTTCTTCTTCGGTAGCCGCCCAATAATTTTTATAGATATAATTACTATCGCCCTGGTTGAATTTTTTCTTGTTGGCGATCGCAGAATCCATCCCTTTAAATACTTCCTGCCAGCGCAGGCCATCGGTTGTGACGATCACAATATTTTGCTGCGATGAT
>CAYOLS010000002.1:0-46504 GCA_964404845.1 uncultured Ferruginibacter sp.
AAGCATGGAGTGCAAGCAATTTGATCTCAGCTATAATGTATTGTTGTCTTCGTATCGCTACAGGCTGGGTGACCAGATACCGGAGAACCTGGTGAAAGAATGGGCTACACAGGATATAACAATGGGCTATACCATCAGGATAAAACAGCGCAACAGTTATCGTTTTACTGCAGAGCTGAATAATATTTTTAACAGGCAATACGAGGTCATTAAATATTATCCCATGCCGGGGTTTAATTATCGTATTGGGGTCATCGCAACTTTTAATTAATCATAAAACACAACTAAAATAACAACAATGAAAAAGAATCTTGTTAAATGGCTTTTACCTGCTTTGGTTTTGATGCAGGCGTGCTCTAAAGATGATACTACTCCGAACCCTGTTACCCCGCCGGCTAAAGGCCTCTATGTAATCAGTGAAGGGAATTCCAGCGCAAATAATGCAAAGCTTGGCTTCTATAATCTTGGTACATCAACATTTTCAGGAGATTATTTTATTCAGCAAAACCCAACAGAAACGGCATTGGGTAACACTTCAAACGATGCTATTGTTTATGGAGGTAAGCTCTATATTGTAATGAATGTTTCCAGCCAGGTATTGGTATTAAATGCCTATACAGGAACATTAATAAAAAGAATTGATTTTGGTGCTGCGCCTAATTTTAAACTGCCAAGATATGCTGCTTCTGCAAGGGGTAAAGTATATGTAACTGCCTATGATAATACAGTAAATATAATAGATACTACTGCACTCACATTAGGGACAGCTATCACTGTAGGGCAGGACCCGGAAGGAATTGCTGTTCATGGTAATTATTTATACGTTGCAAATTCAGGCGGGCTGAATTATCCTAATGTGGATAGCACTGTTTCTGTGATAGACCTTAATACGAATGCAGAGATCAAAAAAATAAAAGTTGGATACAATCCTAACAAAGTAGAAGTAGCATCTAATGGTGATGTCTACGTAAGTGCTTATGGTGTGTTCGGCGTATCAAATGCAAGTATTTCAGTAATTAATTCTACCACTAATACATTGAAAACTACACTCGGCGCAACTTATCAATACTCACACGTAAGAATATTTGGCAATACTGCTTATTTCTTTAATAACTATGGTGGTGCAGGAACTGCAAAAGTGTATAATACTGATACCAATGCAGATATAAGAGCGGAATTTATTACGGATGGCACTGTTATAACAACGCCTTATGGAATAAATGTGGATGAGCAAAATGGCGACGTATACATCATGGATGCTAAAGATTATACAACAGCTGGTGCTGTAACCTGCTTTGATAAGGATGGTAAAAAGAAATTCAGTTTTGCAACAACACCCGGTGTAAACCCTAATAAGGTGTTATTTGCCAGGTAAGAACTAAATGTGCTTTCTGTGAAACAACGTACCATTGCATAGTGATCATTATGCAATGGTACTTTTAAACTGAAGTATGGGAAAAGATAATTGTAAACACGAGCCTAAGAGCTGCCCTCGCTGCAAGCGCTCCTTTGAATGCAAGCCCGGCGATATTGGTAATTGCCAGTGTCACGGTTTACAATTTACTCCTGCCACCAAAGAATTTATCGAAAAAAAATACGATGACTGCCTTTGCCGGCAATGCCTGCTGGAGCTGAACAACAGGCAAACGCTCTTTAAAGAACAATTCGGCACCAGTCCGCACTAACCAGTTATTGAAAACGCTGTTATCTTTGCAAAAAGATATCCCATGTTTGACTTCAGCACTATTTCCATAAAACAAATACTTACTACCACTTTCACCCTCTTTGCCATTATCGATATATTGGGGAATATCCCTGTATTAGTAACACTCAAAGCCAAAATGGGCGGGCATATAAAATCCGGCCGGGCTACTATTGTATCCGGAGGGTTGATGATCGTTTTTCTATTTGTAGGGCAGGAGTTCCTGGACATATTAGGATTGGATGTAAAATCTTTTGCGGTAGCAGGTAGTATTGTGATCTTTATTTTAGGTCTTGAAATGGTATTGGGGCTTGAGTTTTTCAAAGCAGATAATAATCCTAAAAGCGGAAGTGTAGTACCCATTGCCTTCCCGCTCATTGCAGGTTCGGGAACATTGACAACAGTAATGTCTTTAAAGGCCAACTACACAGAAATAAATATTTTAATAGGGATATTGATCAATTGTGTAGTGATCTTTTTAGTTTTGCACTCCTTAAAATGGATTGAAAAAGCATTAGGCCCTTCTGGTTTGATCGTGGTAAGAAAATTTTTCGGCGTAATATTGCTCGCCATTGCCGTAAAGATCTTCGGAACAAACGTGCAGGGTTTTGCAAAATAGGCGTATGGTTTATAGTTCATCGCTCATATCTCATAGTTCATATCTATAAGAGGCCTCGTAGTACAATGGATAGTATAAGAGTTTCCGAAGCTCCAGATCCAGGTTCGATTCCTGGCGAGGCCACACTTTCCAGCTTCTGCCCAACTTTCTTTCACTTTTGCAACAAGGCGGCGATTTCTTTTGCCCGAATAGTTGTGACATATTAAATAAGCCACTATTTTTGAACCTGATGAAATTGTTATTTTTCTTTTTCGGCATTTACCTCATGGCACTGTCCTGCGTACCTTGCAGCGACAGCCGTGAAAGCACTGCCGGAACTGAAGTAGTAGTTTCAGCAGGTGGCATGCATAGTGAACATTCCAACGAAGCATGCACGCCCTTTTGTGTATGTTCCTGCTGCTCCGTTTCTGTTTTTTACAGCCAGGCTGTTAAAGTAGCAACGGCTAAACCATGTATACGTTCCAACACTTATTTTATCCGCCAGGATAATAATATTCGCACTACTCAAAATTCTATCTGGCAGCCTCCCCGGTTTACTGCTTAGTATTCCTGTTGTTTGTACACTTGTTACAGCAACCAATCCATTTTTATTTAAACGATTGTGACTAAAAATCATTAGCCCATACCGCTGTGTACACGTCTGTGAAGATCTGTAAACCCTAGCGGCGCAGCTGATTACATCGTACGCATGATACCAGTGGGAATGCTGCTGCTTGTAGCAATAACAGGCAGGATCATTCACTGCCATCAGCATATTTCAAATAGTTAATACTACTATGCTAAATACAATTATAAAATTCAGTATAAAGAACAAACTCTTTATTGGGTTGCTGGTACTGGCGCTTATAGCCTGGGGACTGTGGAGCGCAAGCAAACTGCCCGTAGATGCCGTGCCGGACATTACCAACAACCAGGTGCAAATCATAACATTAACGCCTACGTTGGCTGCGCAGGAAACAGAGCAACTGGTTACTTATCCCATTGAGCAAAGCCTGGCCAATCTTCCTGACCTGGAGGAAATGCGTTCCATTTCAAGGTTTGGATTGTCGGTGATAACGGTTGTTTTTAAAGATGATGTCGATATTTATTTTGCCCGCCAGCTCATCAATGAAAAACTAAAAGAAGCCACAGAAAAAATTCCTAAAGGTATCGGCACTCCTGAACTGGCACCTGTGAGTACAGGCCTTGGAGAGATATATCAATATGTTTTGCATCCAAAAAAAGGAGCCGAAAATAAATATTCTGCAATGGACCTGCGTACCATGCAGGACTGGATAGTGGCCCGGCAATTATACGGTACACCCGGCGTTGCCGAGGTCAACAGTTTTGGAGGAATGCTCAAGCAGTATGAAGTAGCGGTGAATCCTTACAGGCTCAAAGCGATGAATGTAACGATACCGGAAATTTTTACAGCGTTGGAAAAGAACAATGAAAATACCGGGGGCGCTTATATTGACAAGAAACCCAATGCTTATTTTATCAGGGGCATTGGGTTGATAAGTTCTATGGATGATATCCGCAGTATCGTAATAAAAAAAGTAAATAATATTCCTGTATTGATTCGTGATGTGGCAGAAGTGAAAGAAGGCAGCGCCATCCGTTATGGGTCAGTAAGCTATAATGGCGAAAAAGAAGTAGTGGGCGGTATTGTTATGATGCTGAAAGGTGCTAACAGCGCCAGCGTGGTGCGAAGTGTGAAAGAGAAAATGGAATCAATAAAAAAAGCGTTGCCCCAAGATGTAGAGATAGAAGCTTTTGTAGACAGGACAGGGCTGGTAGACAGGGCTGTAGGAACAGTTAAAACAAACCTCATTGAAGGTGCCTTGATCGTATTGTTTGTGCTCATTTTGTTCTTAGGTAATGTAAGGGCCGGCCTTATAGTAGCCTCTGCTATACCATTGTCCTTATTGTTTGCCTTAGGCATGATGCACTTGTTTGGCGTGAGTGCAAATCTTATGAGTCTTGGTGCTATTGACTTTGGATTAATTGTAGATGGCGCATTAATAGTAGTAGAAGCTACTATGCATCATTTGGGGCTAAGGAAAGATACAGCAAGGCTTACCCAGCAGGAAATGGACAAAGAAGTGTTTGACTCCGCTTCCAAAATAAGGAACAGTGCTGCTTTTGGTGAGATCATTATTTTGATCGTATACATACCTATTTTAACACTTGTTGGTATAGAAGGCAAAATGTTCAGGCCTATGGCGCAAACCGTTTCATTTGCCATACTCGGAGCGCTGCTATTGTCGCTCACATACATACCCATGATGAGCGCATTATTCTTGTCTAAAAATGTTTCACATAAAAGGAATATTGCCGATAAGATGATGGATTTCTTTCAGCGTTTATATGCACCGTTGATCCGTTGGGCCATCAGGGTCAAATACGCAGTAGTGGCTGCTGCGGTTGTATTAATGGCCATCAGCATTTTTCTTTTTACAAGGCTTGGCGGAGAATTCATACCACAATTGCAGGAAGGAGATTATGCATTTCACTGCATACTTCCGCAGGGAACATCTTTAACGCAAAGTGTTGAAACCTCCATGCAGGCCAGTAAAATAATAAAATCCTTTCCCGAAGTGGCGATGGTAGTTGCCAAAACGGGTAGTGCAGAAGTGCCTACGGATCCTATGCCGCCGGAAGCTTCAGATCTTATCATTGTATTAAAACCCCGCAGCGAGTGGACCACCACAAAAGACTATAATCAACTTTCTGCAATGATGCTGGAAAAGCTGGAAGTTATTCCCGGTGTTTTCTTTGAAGCCTCCCAACCCATACAAATGAGGTTTAATGAATTAATGACCGGTGTAAGGCAGGATGTAGCTATAAAGATCTTCGGTGAAAATATTGATACCCTTGCTTCCATCGCACCTAAAGTTGCAAAGCTTGTGCAATCTGTAAAAGGCGTTACAGAGCCGCAGGTAGAAAGAACGACCGGTCTTCCACAGATCACTATACAATACGACAGGGCAAAAATTGCCGGCTATGGTTTGAATATAGAAGACATTAATCATACCATCAGCACTGCTTTTGCGGGAGAAGCTGCGGGTGTAGTATTTGAGAATGAAAGAAAATTCGACCTTGTAGTAAGGCTCGATAGCAGCAGCCGTACTTCTATTGATGATGTAAGTAATCTATTTGTTGCTACCAATGATGGCGGGCAAATTCCTTTATCACAACTGGCAACAGTTTCTTTTAAAGAAGGCCCGGCGCAGATAAGCAGGGAAGAAGGTAAAAGAAGGATCGTTGTTGGCTTCAACGTAAAAGGAAGAGACGTTGAAACAGTCGTTAAAGAAATTCAGGATAAGCTTGGCAACGCCAAGCTGCTGCCACAAAGCTATTACTATACCTACGGCGGTACGTTTGAAAATTTGCGGGAAGCTTCCTCCAGGTTACAGATTGCAGTACCTGTGGCACTTGGTCTTATATTCCTCTTGCTTTTCTTCAGCTTTGGCTCTGCAAAAGAAGCTACACTGATCTTTACTGCAATACCTATGAGTGCAATAGGTGGCGTGTTTGCCCTTTTGCTGAGAGGAATGCCTTTCAGTATTTCCGCAGGAGTTGGTTTTATTGCTTTGTTTGGCGTAGCGGTACTGAATGGGATCGTACTTATCAGCACATTTAACCAATTAGAAAAAGATGGCGTGAAGGATACCATACAAAGAGTTTTGGAGGGAACCCGCATAAGGCTTCGGCCTGTATTAATGACCGCTGCTGTTGCTGCACTCGGTTTTGTACCAATGGCATTGTCAACCGGCGCAGGTGCCGAAGTTCAGAAACCATTGGCTACCGTTGTTATTGGTGGCCTGGTATCTGCCACATTCTTAACACTGATCGTATTGCCGCTGCTGTATATTATTTTTTCAACCCAAAAGAAAATGAATAAGAAAGTAACTGTTGCTTCTTTGTTGCTGCTGTGTTTTGCTGCAACCAGCCAGGTGAATGCTCAAAGCAATAACAGGATCAGTGCAAGCGAAGCTGTTGATCTTGCAAAAAACAATCTCTTATACCAGGTGAATAAGGAGCAGGTGAATAAAAGTATTATACAGGCAAATACTGTTTCTATCTTTTCCAAAACAGGTGTTTTTGCAGAAAACGAAGACCTGCGACCAGGTGATAATAAAGGAATTTTAAAGATCGGTTTATCGCAGGCTGTTGTATGGCCCGGGTTGTACAAAGCTCAAAAAGCAGCTTACAGCGAACAACTGAAATACTATAACCTTAACAATGATGCAATTGCTGTTCAGTTGCGCCGGGACGTACAGGCAGTGTACTATGAGCTTTGGTACCTGCAGGACAAGCAAAAACTGTATTCCCGTTTAGACAGCATTTACCAGTCACTGGCAGGTGCTGCTACACTAAAAGTAAAGACCGGCGACAGCAGGGGACTTGATAGCATTTCGGCTAATGTAAGAATGAGTGAAGCAAAGGCAATGTTGCAGCAATTAGATAAGGAGATCATTATTCAGCAACGCTTGTTAGGCCAGTTGTTTAATAATGATCAAACCATCCTGCCATTAAACCATCCGCTGGAAAAACTGCTGTTAACAACTGCCGATACCGGTACCATGCATCCGCTCCTGGCATTACAGTCGCAAAATATAAACATTGCTGCTGCGGATGTAGGCGTTGTAAAAAATGAGAACAAGCCAGAATTCTCAGGCAGGTTTTTTTCGCAGCGTTTATGGGGCGCCACTGATCCGTTTACCGGCTTTTCGGTAACAGCATCTTTCCCTTTGTTTGGAGCCGGCGCCTACAGGAACAAAGTAAAAGCTGCACAGGCAGAAGTAGCGCTGCAACAAAAACAATTTGAATACAGTAGCCAGTTGCAGGCCACGCAGCAATTTCAGCTGCAAAAGCAGGTAGAGCGGAATAATAGCATGCTAACATTTTATGAAACAAGCGGGTTAAGACAGGCAGAAGCTATTATACAGGCTTCATCGCTTGCTTATAGGGCCGGTGAGATCAGCTTTGCTGAATTATCACAGTTTCTTTCGCAGGCAATTGAAATTCAAAAAAATTATTTGGATAACCTCAATACCTACAACCAATCCGTTATTCAATACAATTATTATATCAATAAATAAATTACAGAGGATGAAAAAGTTTATGATCATATTGTTTCACAGTTTTCTAATAGTGACCATTATATCCTGCGGAAGCAAAGATTCACAAGAACAAACAGCGGCTGTGGAAGAACACGGGGATGAACATGAGAACAGCAATATTGCTACACTCACTGATGCACAAATAAAAAGCATAGGTATTGAGTTCGGAGTGATCGAGGACAAGGAACTCACCGCTTCGCTGCAAACCAATGGTATACTGCAGGTGCCCAATCAAAATAAGGCTACCGTCAATTCCTTGTACAGTGGTGTAATAAAATCGTTGATGGTACAACCCGGTAACCCGGTGCGAAAAGGCCAGGTAATAGCCACCGTAGCCAATCCTGAATTTATACAGGTGCAAAGCGACTACCTGAGTGTGAATGCAAAAATTACAATGGCTGAACTGGAAGTGAAACGCCAGCGGGAATTAAATGCAGGTAATGCCGGTGCATTAAAAAATCTCCAGTCTGCAGAAACAGAATTGCGCACATTGCGTACCGCCCGTTCTACCTACGAGCAGCAGATAAGATTGATGGGCATTAATCCACGCAGTATATCAAATGGGAAATTAGCTTCGGTGCTATCCGTTACCAGTCCTATCAACGGAGTGATAAGCAAAGTAAATGTAGAGATGGGTGCTTATATTGATGTAACTACTACTGTTGCTGAAATAGTCGATAACAGCCAACTTCACCTCGACCTGTTCATATATGAAAAGGATTTGCCTAAACTAAAAAACAATCAGCTGATCCATTTTACATTGACGAATAGCCCGGGTAAGGAATATGATGCCCAGATATATTCCCTCGGTTCCTCTTTTGAAGGAGAAAGCAAAGCGGTTACAGTGCATGCAAAGGTGCAGGGAGATAAAACCGGGTTGATCGATGGAATGAATGTAACAGCGATCATCAGTATGGAAAAAGCGACTGTACCTGCTGTACCCACAGAAGCCATTGTTGCAATGGCAGGCCAGGATTATATTTTTGTTGTAAGGGATGCGCATGCAGAAAATGAACATGAAAAAACTGATACTGCAAAAACAGATGAACATGGTCATGAACATAAAGAAAATGCGGCTGTAAATAACCATGCAGCAGAAGGAATAACATTTGAAAAGATACCCGTAGCAAAAGGAACTACTGCGGTTGGGTATACACAGGTCACTCTACTGAAACCGATACCTGCTAATGCAAAAATTGTAGTGAAAGGGGCCTTCTTTGTATCAGCAAAAATGAATAACTCCGGCGGACATGAACATTAAACCGGAACGGAGTAAGGCTTGTTAATTCAAATCAAAATTTTTCTGTTATGTCAAACGATAAAGAACAAACAATAAAAGAAACAGCAGTTGCAATGCCGCATAATGATAATGACGGGCACGACCATGCCAGCGAAACGCATAGTAATGATGATGGACATGATCATGGCGCTGAAGCTGCGGGCTGGAAAAGCCACTGGGATCTTCTGCTGGCATTGGCCATTTTAGCAGTGTTATTGGTTTGGGAATATGGATTTAACTATAAAGGATTTCCTATGTATCCGGCTAATATTTCCCTTGATGCAGCACCGGCGAATGTTTATTTGTTTGGTATTAACCTGCTGGCTTATTTTTTAGCAGGATGGTCTGTGCTTGGCATGGCTTTCAGAAAATTGAAAAGGGGCGATATATTCAACGAATTTTTTTTAATGAGTGTAGCCACCATCGGTGCATTTGTTATCGGCTCTTACACAGAGGGCGTAGCTGTAATGGTATTTTATTGTATTGGAGAGTGGTTCCAGGATGCAGCGGTCAGTAATGCCAAAAAAAGCATAAAAGCTTTATTGGATGTACGGCCCGACACGGTAGCCGTTTTACGGGATGGTGCTGCAATTGATATCAAAGCAGAAGAAGTACAGCTGAAAGAATTCATAATAGTAAAGCCGGGTGAAAAAGTTGCACTGGATGGGACTTTAATGACAGATACTTCCTCTTTTAACACGGCTGCATTGACCGGCGAAAGTAAGCCTGATACAAAACGTAGAGGGGATGTTGTATTGGCGGGAATGATCAATTTATCAACGGTTGTAGAAATACAAGTAACAGCGCTTTTCAAAGACAGTAAGCTGAGTCGAATATTGGAAATGGTGCAGGATGCTACCGCCCGTAAATCGCAGACCCAATTGTTTATATCAAGGTTTGCAAAAGTATATACCCCCATCGTGTTCTTCCTGGCACTATGCGTTTGTTTTCTCCCTTATTTTTTTATGAACGAATATGATTTCAATACCTGGTTTTATCGTGCATTGGTATTTTTAGTTATTAGCTGTCCGTGTGCATTGGTTGTATCAATACCACTTGGGTATTTCGGTGGTATCGGTTTGGCATCCCGCAATGGTATTCTTTTTAAAGGAGGTAATTTTTTAGATGTGATGACAAGGATCAATGCAGTGGTAATGGACAAAACAGGAACACTTACTAAAGGCGTATTTAAGGTCCAGGTTGTAAACCCTGCCGGCATACAGGAAGATGAATTGGTAAAAATAACTGCGGCATTGGAAGCCAATTCAACCCATCCCGTTGCAAATGCAGTAGTGGAATATGCAAAGCAAAAAGGAGCAATTGGAAAAGCTACTGCTGTTGAGGAAATAGCAGGGCATGGTTTGAAGGGTAGTGTAGATGGAAAAGATGTATTGGCAGGTAATATTAAACTGCTGAAAAAATTCAGTGTTGCATATCCAAAGGATATTGAAACTATTATTGATACTATTGTAACTGTTGCAATTAACAATACCTATGCAGGATACATCACAATTGCAGATGAGATCAAGGAAGGTGCTGCGGAAGCTATAAAAGATATGCATGCACTTAACTTAAAAACAGTGATGCTTTCGGGAGATAAACAAAGTGTGGTAGATAAAGTGGCAAAAGAGATCGGGATCGCTGAAGCATTTGGCGATCTTTTACCGGAAGGTAAGGTAGAAAAAGTTCAGGTTTTAAAAGACCAGGGTTACAGGTTGGCTTTTGCCGGTGATGGTGTAAATGATGCTCCCGTGGTTGCTTTGGCAGATGCCGGTATAGCCATGGGTGCACTTGGAAGCGATGCAACCATCGAAACGGCAGATGTAGTGATACAGAATGATCAGCCCGGGAAAATTGTGGACGCTATTAAAATTGGGAAGCTTACAAGAAGTACTGTATGGCAGAATATCATATTGGCAATGACGGTTAAAATAATTGTATTGGTATTGGGCGCAGGTGGGGTTGCAACCTTATGGGAAGCCGTGATAGCAGACGTTGGAGTTGCTTTGCTGGCGATCCTGAATGCGGTAAGGATCCAAAGGATAAAGCTATGATTTTCTGCAACTGTTGTGAATAATGCTCTTTCCTAAAAGCTGTAAAAATGTATATTTGCTCATCAAACTGATATTGAAAAAAATACTGCTCATATTACTCGCTTTTACAGTTGTTGTTTTCAGCATACAAACGCCTTGCCGTGCATTGGCTGCCCAGGAAGAAAAAACCTGCGAAGCTGCTCATTGCTGCAATGATGAAAACGACGAACAAAAGGAGAGTTCAACAGGCAAGATCAAAGGCGGGGAAAATTGCTGCGTGTACAATGTTCTGTCAGTAGAAGCAGTGCCTCAATTCTCTTATCACCAGGTATTTGACCTCCGTCTGAAAACCGGTTTTTCCAATAAATTTCATTCCAATAAATTCTCACCTGATTTCTGGCAGCCTCCACGCATGTAAAGTATTTTTTACCATTACTATTTTAAAGCAAGGCTATTACGTGCCATGCTAAAACTATTATCTAAAAAGAATACTATAATGAAAAAGATATTTTCAATACTGGCTGTTATGTCAGCCATCCTGTTATGCTCCCTGCGATCTTCTGCACAACAAGCCGCTGCCGACAATGTAGCAACTACAGAATTAAAAGTTACCAACTTAACCTGCAATGGCGATATGCCCACCATTAAAAAGCAATTGCTGAACCAGGACGGTATAACTGAAGTAAATTTTACAGCAAGGAACAATGGTACTTCAACTTTTACAGTGCAATACCAGGCAGGCGTTACAGACCGAAAGGGTATTATCAAAGTGATCGAGACCACCCCGGGTTGCGATGATAAAAGCAGCACACCTTATAAGGTTAAAAAAGAAAAAGGACAATTATGAGAATATTCATAATTATCTTTTTGCTGCTATGCGGCCGGCAAAGCCATGCCCAAACAATTAAAGGAAAACTTTTTGGAGAAGAAGCCGGAAGCCGTGAAATATTGCCTGGAGGTACGGTGCAATGGTTGGGGACAGGAACCCCTGTTGTTGTAAATGAAAATGGTGTGTTCGAGCTTAATACAAAAGACGTCACAGATCTTCGTATTGTCGCCAGCTTTACCGGTTTTAAAACAGATACAGTTTCAGCCGAAGGAAAAACCTATGTCAGCATCACGCTGAAAAAAGAACAGCAACAGTTGACCGGTGTAGTAGTACAAAGTAACCGGAGCTTTGTTTCCAATTCTGTAGGTAAAATGGAGGTGATCAGCCGAAGGGAACTGAGTAAAGCAGCCTGCTGCGACCTTGCGGGTTGTTTTGGCACGCAGGCTTCTGTGCAGGCTCACACGACCAATATTGTTACCAATGCGCAGGAGCTGAGAATACTTGGTTTGTCCGGCGTATATAACCAACTATTGGTTGACGGTTTACCTATGTTACAGGGAAGCAATTATACTTATAGTGTAAGCACTTACCCTGGCACCGTTGTAGAAAATATCTATGTTTCCAAAGGTAACACATCCGTTTTGCAGGGTTATGAAAGTATCAGCGGACAGATAAACCTGGAAACACGGCAGCCTGGTCATACAGATAAATTACACCTGAATGCTTATATCAATAGTTTCGGGGAAAAACATGTGAATGCAAATATCAGCAAACCTGTAGGAACGGGAAATAAATGGCATAGTATGTTAGCCCTTCACATGGTACAGCCCGCAGGCAGAATTGATGGAAATGATGATGGCTTTTTAGATCTGCCGCTTCTTACAAGGTATATGGCTTTCAATAAATGGAAATACCGAAATGAAAAAGACAGCGGGCTTTCTTTGCAGGTAGGAGTAAGATTTGTGCATGAAAAAAGAGTTGGAGGCCAAAACGCTTTCTCAGCAAGCAGGAATAAAGGCAGCAGTAATGTCTATGGCCAATTAGTGAGCTATGATCAACCGGAAGCTTATACAAAGATAATGTACAGGTTCTCTGAGAAAAGCGCATTGGCTTTTGCCGGCTCTGCATCTTTTCACAACCAGGACTCCTGGTTCGGCATCACAAACTATAAGGCAAAACAAAGTGCTGCTTACTTTAACCTGCAGCATGAATTGACCTGGAAAAACAAACATCAGCTGAAGTATGGCGCAAGCTATCGTTACCAGCAGCTGGATGAAATAATTGCATTTAGTGCAGCTGCACCCGGCAGAACTTATGCCGGTGATTATGAAACAAAACTTAGGGTACCCGGTGTGTTTGCAGAGAATACTTTTAAGTGGGCAGATGATAAAGTGATACTGATCGCAGGTGCGAGGGCCGATCATCATCAAAAGTTTGGCTGGTATTTTACGCCAAGGAGCATGATTAAATATGCCATCAGCAACAACCATACTTTCAGGGCTTCACTCGGCACAGGATGGAGACAGGTGAACCTGTTCAGCGAGCAGGCAATGATATTGACCAGCTCGAGGGATATTGTTTTTGCAGAAACATTGCGACCTGAAAAAGCGTTCAACTGGGGTGTAAGTCATACCTACAAGTTTACAACTGCTAAAGTTGCCGGTACGCTAAGCGCTGACTTTTACAGTACGGTGTTCAGCAACCAGTTCTTCCCGGACTATGATGTGGATGCAACTAAAATAATCATACAGAATTTTACCGGTCCTTCCAGATCAAACGGTTTGCAGGTGGAGTCTTCTGTTACATTGTTCCAGCAACTGGAATTGAGGGCGGCCTATAATTATCTTGATGTGTACCAGGTAAAGAATGGTAAAAATATGGTGCTGCCTTTTAATCCAAAGAACAGGGTGATGATGGCTATATCCTACCGCACTAAAAACAATAAATGGCAGGGGGATATCAATGGCAATTGGTTTGACAAAATGCGGCTGCCGGATACTTATATGAACCCGCAACCTTATCAACGGCCATCTCATTCAACTGCTTATGTAACGCTGAATGCACAGGCTACTTTCAGGTTGAAACTGCTTGAATTATATGGCGGCTGTGAGAATATTTTTAATTACCGTCAGCCCAATCCGATCATTAGCGCCGATAATCCTTTCGGACCTTATTTTGATCTTTCATCTGTATGGGGACCAACGAGGGGAAGGGAGTTTTATTTGGGGGTGAGGTATAGTATAAAATAAATTGAACTTTTATTAATAAGGGCTGGTATATGTTCCGGCCTTTATTTTATTCCAAACTTTCTCATCATTTCAGTACATTGGAGGTATAATTTACCTCCATGACTTCCAAACTGCCAACAACAAAAGAAATTGCCCGCCGGCTCAATGTTTCTGTATCCACGGTGTCAAGGGCGTTGAACGATCATCCGAGGATCGGCGTGGCTACCAAGGAAAAGGTAAAACAACTGGCCAGGGAGCTTAATTATGAGCCCAATACACAGGCCATTTTCTTCAAGCAGAACAAGACCCGTGTCATTGGTGTGGTGTTGCCCTATATAAGAGAGGAATTTTTTTCAGAAGCTATTAGCGGAATTGAAACCGCTGCGCTGGAACATGATTACACTATTTTATTTGGGCAGAGTTATGATGATGCAGAAAAGGAAAAAAAGATCGTAGCCGCCATGCGAAAGCAAAGGGTGGATGGGCTGATCATTTCTTTATCCAAGCAAACCAACAACTACGATCACCTGGCAGCGCTGGAAAATTATAATATACCTGTCATTTATTTCGACAGGGTGCCTCCTTTTGCACAAGCGAATAAAGTATTCTGTAATTTATACAAGGGTACTATGGAAATGGTGGACTGGCTTTTTAACCAGGGTTACAAACGAATTGCATTTATCAATGGCCCTGATAAGATACTTGCCAGCAAGGAAAGGCTGAATGGCTACATTGAAGCCATGTCGAAGAAAAAAATAAAAGTGGATATGCGCCTGGTAGAAAAAACAGATCTTACCAAAGAAAGCACGCAGGCCGCTATGAAAAAATTACTGGCGCTGAAAAATCCACCCAATGCCATTATTTCTTTTAACGATTATGTACACATGGATGCTGTGCAGTATGCCGAAAAACAACATATAAAAGTAAACAAGGATATTGTCTTTGTAAGCTACGCTAACCTTCCCATCACCGCTTATACCGCTTACCCACCGCTGGTTTCGCTGGAACAGTACCCGCATGAGCAGGGCGAAAAAGCCATGCAGCTGATGATAAAGCTGCTCAATAAAAAGACTTCAGAAGATAGTGCTGTAGAATACTTGCAGGAACAGCTGGATGGTAAACTGGTGATACATGATCAATAATTATGTGCAGACGGTTGCACATCGAATGTTCCTGTAAACACTGTAATTTGAAGCTGTTAACTGTTATTGTTTCCTGTAAAAATATACTATGGAGAGAAAAGATTTTCTGCAAAAGGCCGGCATAGCTGCGGCTGCACTGGCTGTATTACCTTCAACAGATCTGTTGGCTGAGAGCAAGGATGCTAAAGTAAGAGCGGTGCTCATCGGTGTCGGGCTGCGTGGGCAAAACCACCTGGATCTTTTATTAAGAAGAGAGGATGTGGAGTTGGTGGCTATCTGTGATATTGATGACCGCATGCTGACCATGTCGAAGGAAATGATCAGCAAAAGCGGGAAAAAAATGCCACAAATATTTACAGGCGATATCTACGCCTGGAAAAAAATGCTGGAGCTGAAAAATATTGATACGGTCATTATTTCTACTCCATGGGAATGGCATAAGGAAATGATTATCGGGTCAATAGATGCAGGAATAAAATATGTAGGAAGTGAAGTGATGCTGGGCATCACACTGGAAGATCATTGGGAAGTGGTACGTGCAGCAGAAAAAAATAAAGCACATGTGTGTATGCTGGAAAATGTTTGCTACCGCAGGGATGTAATGGCGGTGCTGAACATGGTGCGCCAGAATATATTTGGCGAGCTTGTCCACCTGCAAGGCGGCTACCAGCACGACCTGCGTGAAGTAAAATTCAATAACGGTATTGATGCATATGGTAAGGGTTGTGAGTTTGATGATAAAGGATGGAGTGAGGCAAGATGGCGTACGCACCACTCCGTATACAGGAACGGTGACCTCTATCCAACACATGGCATTGGCCCTATTGCACAGTACATCAATATCAACAGGGGCAACCGCTTTATGAATCTTTGCTCTTTCTCTTCAAAAGCAAGAGGCCTGCATGATCATGTGGTAAAAAAATGCGGACCTGATCACCCGAGTGCAAAAGTGAATTTTAAATTGGGCGATGTGGTTACTACATCTATCACTTGTGCTAATGGAGAAACTATATTGTTGCAACATGATACCAACCTGCCAAGACCTTATTCACTCGGCTTCAGGGTGCAGGGCACCAACGGTTTGTGGATGGATGTGGCCAAGGGCATTCACATAGAAGGCCAGAGCAAGCCGCATCAATGGGATGATGCCAAGACCTGGTTCGATAAATACGATCACCCGCTGTGGCAGCGCTGGAGCAAAGAAGCTGCAGGTTCCGGGCATGGTGGCATGGATTTTTATGTGATACACATGTTCATAGAATCTGTAAAACGAAAAACCGCCCCGCAAATGGATGTATATGATGCAGCCAGTTGGAGCGCCATCACACCGCTCAGCGAAAAATCGATCGAGCTGGGCAATGAAACAGTAGAGTTTCCGGATTTTACAGCAGGCCAATGGATGTACCGCAAACCAGTGTTTGCACTTAATAATGATTATTAAAATGGATAACAGCCGATCGTTACCTGGCACAAAAGATGTATTGATACAATTTGGTATTGATACCAAAGCCTCCATCATTCCCATTCACCAGGGATTGATCAACAATACATGGAAAATAGATGATGGAGGAGCTTCCTATATTTTACAGAAAGTAAATGATGCCGTTTTCAAAAGCCCGGAAGACATTGCACACAATATTGCTGCTATAGCCGGCTATCTTGCAGAGCATTATCCCGGTTATACATTCACTGCTCCCTTAAAAACCACGGACGGAAAAAATATCTATAAAGATCCACAGGGAAATTATTACAGGCTTTTTTCTTTTATAGAAGGCTCGCATACCAGGAGTAGTGTATCAACAGCAGCACAGGCATATGAAGCTGCAAGGCAGTTTGGAAAGTTTACTGCTACCCTTAAAAATTTTGATGCCGGCATTCTTAAAACAACCATCCCGTCTTTTCATGATATTAGCCTGCGATACCGGCAATTCCTGGATGCTTTGGAAAATGGTAATACAACAAGGATAGAACAATCATCCCTGCTGATCAGCCGTTTGAAAGAATATTCATCTATAGTAGATTATTTTGAAACTATTAAAACCGATCCCCAGTTTGCTTTAAGGGTTACACACCATGATACAAAGATCAGCAATGTATTGTTTGACAAGAATGATAAAGGTGTTTGCGTGATAGACCTCGACACAGTAATGCCAGGCTATTTTATAAGTGATGTAGGAGATATGATGCGTACTTATTTATGCGAAGCCACGGAAGAGGAGCAGGATAGCAGCAGCCTAAAAATACGTGAAGAAATATATGATGCTATAGTAGATGGTTACCTGCAGGAAATGGGAGATGAATTGAGCGAAAAAGAAAAACAGCATTTCTTTTATGCCGGTAGCTTTATGATCTACATGCAGGCATTGCGTTTTCTTACGGATCACCTTAACAACGATCGTTATTATGGAGCCGGTTACGAAGGCCACAATTACAACCGGGCTGCAAACCAGCTTACGCTTTTACAACAGTTTATGAAATTTAAAATGAATCGAAGGAAATTCGTTCCCGATGTTAGCCCGGGCTTTTAAATATTGAAGCTGTTAGCCAGTTCTTTTAATTCCAGCAGGTTACTCACTTTTAATTTTTCAAAAATGCGGGCCTTGTGCGTTCCTACAGTAGATACCTGCAGGTTGAGCCGCTGCGCTATCTGGCTGATGCCTTCGCCTGCAAGCAGCATGGATACGATTTCAAATTCTCTTGGCGATAAGGTATCAAATGAATTTTCTCTTTTAAGATCACCGCCCAGCTCTGCCAGCACTTCCAGCAATGTTTCGCTGATATATCTTTTTCCGCTGAGAATGGTATTGATGGCTTTAATGATCTCATCCAGCGGCGCCACCTTGTTAATGAAACCACGGGCGCCTGCATTTAAAAAACGTTTGGCATAAATGCTCTCCGAGTTCATGGAGAACACCAGCACTTTCAGATCGGGGTAGTTGGTACGAATATATTCCATGAGGGTGAATGTATTCGTATTCGGCATTTTAATATCGAGGATAACAAGATCGTAGCTATGCAGCTTTAATTTTATCAATGCAGATTCTCCATCCTCTGCCTCATCAATTGTGCAGGGTTTATACCGGTCCGACAGGATCAGCTTTAATCCCGATCTTACAACTTCATGATCGTCAATTAATAGAAATCTCATTGTTTTCAAACTTTAAGGGTAAACAACATCAATCATCTGCTATACCGACAAAGCGGTTTCGCTTATAGGAAAGGTTACAGAAATCTTACTGCCATTGCCAGGCTCGGATTGTACTTCCAGCTTCCCTTCGTACATGCTTACCCTGCTTTGTATATTGCTCAGGCCAATACCTTGCCTTTTTTTGCCAGTATCAAACCCTATCCCGTCGTCTTTTACCTCAAGATAAATATCATTTTCGTTAGTTGAAAGTAAAATATTTGCCTGGGTAGCTTTGGCATGCTTTAAAATATTGGTCAGCTGTTCCTGTATGATCCTGTAAATGGTTAGCTTAAAATTCTCATTAAAACCCTCTTCCGTAAAATGACTGTAATCTATAATGATCTGTAAATCATTCACCATCATGATGTCATCTGTAAGATTGTTGATGGATTCGCAGAGCCCAAGCTCGTAAATAAGTGGTGCATGAAGTACTTTGGAAAGCGACCTGATCTCTTCTATGGCGCTTTTAATATACCCGGAAGCCTGGCCGAGCAATAATTCGTTGTTGGAAATGTCATTTGCAGCAGCATCAATATATAATTTGCTGGCGCTAAGTAACTGGTTCACATTGTCGTGCAGTTCTTTGCCGATCTCTGTCCTTTCTTTTTCCTGTGCTGTTACCACGGCCTCTGCTATCTGCTTTTGTTTGAGCAGTGTTTCCTGCTCCAGTTTTTTCTCCAGTGAAATGCGGGAAGTAATGTCTTCCATGGTGCCGATCATCCTTACCGGTTTGCCTTCGTCGTAAATGATATAGCCACGGTCGTAAAAAATACGGTATTCGCCTGATTGTGTTTTAAAGCGATATTCATCTTCCCATTTGTTTACACGGGCATCTTTAAAAATATTATTCAGCTTGGTGCTAACCCGCTCAACATCTTCAGGATGCAAGCCTTTCTCCCAGAAATCAGTATCTACTACAATGGTGCGCTGGTTATAACCGAGGCTTGTCTGCAAACCATTACCCATCCACAAAGACCTTTTTTTGGTGAGCTCCCAATCCCATATGATGTCGTTGGTAGCTTTTGCCAAAAGATCAAAACGTTCCAGTATCTCTTTTAACTCCACATTTTTTTTGCGACGCTCTATGCAATACTGGATACACTTTTTTAATACAGGCGCATTGAGCTCAGTTTTAAAGAGAACGTCGTCAACACCGATAGAATGCAGTAAGGCCGTACTTTCTATATCTTCAGCAGCCGACAAGATAATAAAGGGAACATCTGCAGAGGAGCGCAGTTCTTTCAATATGGCATCTGCTTTGGAATGCTTATCTATTGCGATACCTGAAAAAATAATATCGGGGAGACTGTTTTTTATTTCCTGTAAAGCCTGGTTGTAATTTTCTGCATAGGTAAAATCAGCCAGGTCAATTTTGCCTTCTTTCAGCAATTGAAAAAAATCATCTCTGTCTTTCTGTACACTTTCAATTAATAAAACCCTCAATCCTTGCTGGAGGCGAATCATAGTTAATTTATTTTACCTTAAAAAAATCTAAATATATCAGCTATTTTTAAGGGATGAATAGGAAATTGGTGAGCGCAAATTAGCGCAATTTCCAATAACAGCGAGCATATAAAACATAAAAGAAGCATTTACAAATAATAAAAGCCCGCATGAACAACAACGTATTAAATAATAACATGAAATGGGCTTTCATTGCTGCACTGGTTTGTGTCGCTTATTTAATATGGGCAACCTTCAATAATCTTCATCAGAGCGACGCTGAAACCAATAAAGTAAAAACTTCACTAAGCAGGTTATTAAGGCTGGAGAATATACTGGTGAATATCAAATCAGTAGAGTCGGGGCAGAGGGGTTTTGTGCTTTCCGGCGATGAAACCTATCTCGGTTCTTATTACAAAGGCATTACAGGTATAAGAAGAGATACCACGGTTTTAAAAGAATTTAAACCCAACAGTATCAACGAAAAAGAAGTACAGCAAAAACTGCTGAGGGATATTGATGCCAAGATCAGGCACTCCGATAATATGATCGCCATTTACCGCAGGTATGGTATTGATTCCATAAGGCATATCATTGATTCAAAGGCGGGTATCATGCTCATGGATAGCATCAACCGTTTTGTATTTGACCTGGAGACCAATGACAGGGCCCTGCTGCATGCTGCCAATACTAGTACGCAGGACCTGGCAAGAGAAACAACTTTGCAACTCTCGCTGCTGGCCATATTATTTTTGCTCATACTCGGTATCAGCTACTTTATTACCAACCGTGATTTTAAAAGGATCATCAACTCTGAACAAAAGCTCAAGTTCAATGCTTCGCTTATCAGGAACATTTCTGATCCCATCATTACTACCAATACCGATGATGTCATTACCAACTGGAACGTATATGCAGAGGATCTTTACGGCTACAAAGAAAAAGAAGCAGTAGGTAAAAATGTATTTGAGATATTAAAAATAAGTTCTGAGCACAAGGAACTGGAAAATGCCGTGCTGCAGGAACAAGGCCAGGATTACTGGAAAGGAGAATCTATCCATTATCACCGCAATGGCAACCAGCTTTATGTGGAAGTAACAGTTTCCTCTATCAAAGATGATGCGGGCAGTACCATCGGTTTCGTTTCTGTGATAAGAGATATTACCCACAGGAAACTGGCAGAGCAACAGCTGACCATCCTAAAGCAAAACCTGGAAGAAGAAGTAAAAATAAAATCTGCGGAGCTTAACAATGTGTTCTCCCGCATTACCGATGCCTTTATTGCCTTTGATAACAACTGGAACTATACATACCTCAATAAGCAGGCAGCAGAATTACATGGGCGTACTATTGAAGAACTGCTGGGCAAAAATGTGTGGGAAGAATACCCGCAGGTAATGAATGAACCATTTTTTGAAGCACTGCAAACAGCCAAGCAAACCCGTGAGCCGCAAAGGCTTCAGCTGTATTATTCTGAAATAGATAAATGGTATGAAGACCTGATCTATCCTTCTGAGGATGGTATCTCGGTTTACTATCATGATATTACCAAGCGCAAGCAGGCTGAGCTGGCGTTGCAGCTGGCGCATGAAAAACTGAATTACCATATCAATAATACGCCTATGGCGGTGGTTGAATTTGATGTGAACCGCAGGGTAAAAACATGGAGCCACAAGGCCGAAGAAATTTTTGGCTGGTCAGAAGAAGAGATGCTGGGCGAAACAGATGCCTTGCATATATTGGTATACAAAGATGATATACCGCAGGTGCAGCGTTCTATCGACGGCCTCGCTTCCTTGGAGGGTAATAAGGGCATCATGCACCTGAGAAATTATACAAAGGGTAACCACGTGATCTATTGCGACTGGTACAACTCGGTGCTGAAAGACAGCAAAGGAAATGTAACAGGTATTATGTCGCTGGTACAGGATGTAACGAACAAAAAACGAATAGAAAGCTCACTGAAGGAAGCTGAGGAAAAATTCCGTAACCTGGTAGAGCAATCTATGGTAGGCGTGTACATTATGCAGGATACCAAATGTGCTTATGCCAATCCAAGGCTCGAAGAAATTACAGGCTACAGTAATGATGAACTGATGAGCATGGATTCTATCCTGGAAATTTTCCATGAAGATGACAGGGAAAAAGTAATGCGCAATTTCCTGGAAAGATACAGCGGCGCTGCCCGCAACCTTAATTACCAGTTCAGGGGGAAAAGAAAGAACGGGGAGCAGATATACGTGGAAGTGTTCGGTTCGGTAACGCAATACCAGGGCCGTCCTGCTATTATCGGTACGCTGATAGATGTAACTGATAAATATTTTGCCACCAGGATCATGGAAGAATCGAAAATGGCATTGCAAAAATCCAATGAACGTTTTGAGCTGGTATCCAAAGCTACCAACGATTCTATCTGGGACTGGGACCTGCACCGGCAGACCATTTGGGGCAACGAAGCTTTCCAGTTATTGTTTGATGCCAATGCCGATACGGAATTTGGTATGGAGGATTTTGCCAGCCGCATTCATCCTGATGACAGGAACAGGATATTGAAACTGTTGGACGATTCTTTTAAACAGGGGCAGACTTTTATAAAAGCAGAATTTAAGTTCATGTTATCTAACAACAGTCATTATATAATTGTAGATGACAAAGCCCATATATTGTACAATGACGAAGGCAAAGCTGTCCGCCTGCTGGGGGCATTGAGAGATATTACCAAGCAAAAAATGAACGAGGAAAGGATCATTCTCGAAAAAGAATTATCGGATAGTATCATCAACAGCCTGCCCGGTGTCTTCTACCTCTACAACAAGGAAGGGAAATTCTATCGCTGGAACAAGAACCTGGAGCTGGTTACAGGATACACAGCAGAAGAGCTGGAATATCTTACCCCGCTGGACCTTATCAACCCTGTAGACAGGGAACTGGTGGGAGCCAAGATCGCTAATGTGTTTGTAGCAGGACAAGACTTCGTGGAATCTTCACTCATCAGTAAAACAGGTGAGGTCACTCATTTTTATTTTACAGGGCAGCTTATTCAGTACGAAGGTGAGACCTGCCTGATGGGTGTAGGGATCGACATATCTGAAAAGCTGGAATCGCAGCAGCAACTGGCGCATAGTGAAGAACGATACCGTACGCTGATAGAGCAGGCATCGGATGGTATTTTCATCAGCAATGCCGATGGTCAATACATTGATGTGAACTCCAATGGTATAAAAATGTCGGGTTACAGCAAAGATGAATTATTGCTGCTTACTATTTACGATCTTATGGCACCAGGAGATGAACAGAGCAATCCAATAAGAGTGGAGGAACTGAGATCGGGCAATGTAGTGATCAATGAAAGAAAGCTGAAGAGAAAAGATGGCAGCCTGATCAATGTAGAGATCAGTGCCAAGCTATTGGTAGATGGTCGTTTTCTCGGGATGGTAAGGGATATTACGGCAAGGAAAATTGCAGAAGAAGCATTGAGACTTTCAGAAGAAAAATACCGTTTGCTCTTTTACCAGAACCCGATGCCGATGATGATGATATCGGTGCCGGAAAGAAATTTCCTGGATGTGAATGATGCGGCGATAGAGTTTTACGGCTATACAAAGGAAGAATTTTTACGGATGAATGTGATGGATATAAGGCCTGAGGAAGACAAGGGGAAATTGAAAACCATGCTGGCAGAAAATAAAACAGGCATTAACTATGCAGGCATTTGGAGGCATGTAAAAAAAGATGGCAGCGTGGTGAATGTAAACATTATATCGCATGATATTTCTTACGAAGGGCGGCCTGCGAGGCTGGTGCTGGCAGATGATGTAACAGAGCAGATGCTTGCAGAAGAAAGCCTGCAACAATCGCATGAAGCCTATCGCCAGTTGGCATCGCATTTGGAGACAGTAAGGGAGGCAGAACGCACACACATTGCAAGGGAAATTCATGATGAGTTGGGGCAGCAACTCACCGGCTTAAAGATGGATATCTCCTGGCTGAGCAAAAAAATAAAATCGGAAGACAAGGAAGTGCAGGGAAAGATCTCGGAAACGATCGAGCTTATTGATGGCACGGTAAAAACAGTAAGGCGTATTGCTACAGAACTTCGCCCGAGTATCCTGGATGACCTTGGCCTGGTAGCTGCTATGGAATGGCAGAGTGAGGAGTTTGAAAGACGCAGCGGCATTAATACAAAATTCCAGAGCAATATTACCGCCATTGCAGTGGATACCGATCTTGCTACCGGCGTTTTCCGCATCTACCAGGAAAGTCTTACCAATGTGATGCGACATGCAGCGGCAACAAGAGTAGAAGCTTCTTTGTTCATCACCAATACAGAAATACGGCTGACGATCTCTGATGATGGAAAAGGATTTATTGTGGAAGAAATTGCTAACAAAAAAACACTGGGGCTGATGGGTATGAGAGAAAGAGCAATGTTATTAGGTGGTACGTATGAAATTTCCAGTATGCCCGAAAGGGGAACATCCGTAATTATTGTAGTGCCTTTCAAAAAATTATGATTATATTTAATTGTAAAAAATTCATTATATGATCCGTGTACTTATAGCAGATGACCATACAGTTGTACGACGAGGCTTAAGACAAATATTGCTGGAAGGATTTCCTACAGCCCAGATAGAAGAAGTACCTGATGCAGAAGAGCTTATCAAAAGAGTAATGCAGGCCGAATGGGACGTGGTCATTAGCGACCTCAGCATGCCCGGCCGTAGCGGGCTGGAAGCATTGCAGCAGATAAAACAATTGCAACCCAAGCTACCTGTACTTATACTTAGCATACATCCCGAAGAGCAATACGCTATCCGTGTGCTAAAGGCCGGTGCTTCAGGCTACCTGAGTAAAGACAGTGCGCCTGATGAACTGGTGAACGCAGTACAACGGGTATTACTCGGCAAAAAATACATTACCGATACCATTGCTGAAAAGCTTGCTTCTGTACTGGACCAGGATTCCAACAAATCTCCCCACGAATACCTTTCAGACCGTGAGTTCAGCGTACTCAAAATGCTGGCCGCCGGCAAATCTGTTTCAGAGATCGCCGAATCGCTTTTTTTAAGCGTTACCACGGTAAGCACTTACCGCAGCCGCATCATGACCAAAATGAACATGAAAAGCAATGCAGACCTCACTTTGTATGCAGTAGAGCATAAATTATTGTGATCCTCAACACTTTATTGATTTGTAGAATGTGTACTACAAGTACATAGAATAACTTGTACATATACTAAATACTGTGATTTACAAGCTGTTTTTCGGCATCGGTCTACTTTTGCATTACTAATCACAACAGGGAATATGAGCAGTAAGAAAATTAAAGTATTAATTGTTGATGATTCAATTATCGTCGTAGAAAGACTTTCAGAAATTATTTCTGAAATGACTTCAGTAGCCCCCGTTTTAACATCCAATTCTTTTAACGAAGCAACAGATCTTATTAACGTTGAATTACCGGACGTCATTTTGCTGGACCTACAGCTACCGGGAAAAAACGGCATAGAGTTGCTGAGTTTCGTAAAGTCCAATTATCCCCAGATAAAGATCATCATAGTAACCAACCGGGCAAGTGACTATTACAGGGATCTCTGCCAGGACATGGGTGCTAACAGTTTTATTGATAAATCAACGGAGTTTGAAAAGATCCCGGAGATCATCGAAACGCTTTGCTGCGTTAACGATTCAGCAACCAATATCTCTCTTACCTGATAATGAAGCCCTAAACCAGCTATACAAGCTCGTTCAAGCTTGAGAACCGGTAGTTTATGCTACTGGTTTTTTTATGCGTATATGCGATCAATGGAATCTTTGTATTTCTCCATGATGATCTTTCTTTTGAGGGATAATTTCGGTGTCATTTCTCCTGTATCAACGCTCCATTCATTGGGTAGCAATTCAAATTTTTTGATCTGCTCCACATGGTTGAAATATTTATTGAAAGATTCTATCAGGTCCCTGAACATAGCCAATACTTTTGGCTCCTTAATGGCAGCTTCATTGGTTGTAAATGTAATGCCCTGCTGGCCCATCCATTCACGCAGGTTGGCGAAGGAAGGAACGATCAATGCGCCTACGAATTTTTTATCGGCACCCAAAATGATCAGCTGCTCTACGAAAGGCGATTCCTTCATTTTATTTTCAATAGGCTGCGGTGCTACATACTTGCCGCCACTGGTCTTGAACATTTCTTTTTTGCGATCGGTGATCTTTAAAAACTTACCGTCTTCAAAAACACCGATATCACCAGTGTGCAGCCAACCATTGATCACTGTTTCTGCAGTAAGTTCCGGAAGCTTGTAATAACCCATCATTACACTCGGCCCTTTTACACATATTTCCCCATCAGGCTCCAGCTTTACTTCCTGCCCTTTAATGGGTGGACCTACGGTTCCGAATTTTGTACCTCCCGGGTAATGGCAGTTCACGCTGATAACGGGACTATTCTCTGTAGGGCCATAACCTTCATAAATAGGGATCTGCGCTGCTGTAAAAATTCTTATCAGTCTTACCTGGCAGGCAGCACCGCCGGTTACAATAAACTCCACATTTCCACCCAACGCTTCTCTCCATTTGCTGAAAATAAGTTTATTGGCCAGTGCAAGCTGCATGCGGTAGCCGATACCGCCTTTGTTGGTAACATCATAATCTTTTGCAAGATCAACTGCCCAGTAAAACAATTTCTTTTTTATACCTGTTAATTCTGTCCCCTTGCTCATGATCTTTTCGTACACTTTTTCCAACAGCCTCGGCACTGTAGTGAACAGGGTCGGTTTTACTTCTTTTAAATTATCACCGATCGTCTCCAGGCTTTCTGCATAGTAAATGGAAACGCCGGTATAGACATAGATATAAGAGACCATCCGCTCAAAAATATGATTGAGTGGTAAAAAGCTCAATGCTCTTCCATTCGGTTTTTCTTCAAACGGAAATGATTCTACTGAGTTAAGCACATTGCTCACCAGGTTGTGATGGTTCAGCATTACACCCTTTGGTTTGCCTGTGGTACCCGATGTATAAATGATAGTAGCGCAATGTTCTGCTTTAATGGTATCCCTGTTCCTTTCCAGCTTTTGAATGTCATCTGCATCCGGCAGGTCCATGATCTTTTCCCAGTTATCAACACCCTCCATTTTATCAAAGCTGTACACACCCAATAAGGAAGGAACATTGTGGCGGATGATGTTTACTTTTTCCAGTATATCATCGCCGGTTACAAATACATATTTAATGGCCGCATCATTGAAGATGTATTCCATCTCGTTCACATTGGTAGTAGGGTAGATGGGGCAGAGCAGCGCACCTGTTTGCTGCACCGCCAGGTCAAGGATCAGCCATTCCGGCCTGTTCTTGCTGATGATGGCAATTTTATCCTGGCGCTCCACGCTCATATCATGACCCTGCAACCCCATTTTCATGAGACCTGCACCAAGGCGCTTAGCTCTTTCCTCTACTTCTGTGGTGCTGATGGGAGTGTAGCGGCCGTTTATTTTTCCGCTCAACATATCTGCCTTTGGAAACTTGCTCAGCTGGTAATATAAAAAATCGAATATGCGGGATTGATCGTTCATAACTGTTCTTTCGTAAACTATTTATTAGGTCCATTAAAAGACACAGTACCGGATCTTTACAATGGCAGCTTCTAAGTTAATGAAAAAAGCCATCCCGCAGTCTGCGGGATGGCTCAAATTAAAACCAAACAAGTATTATTATTTTTTTGTTGCAGATACTGCCAGCTTAATGTTCACTTCTTTGCTGATCACCCAATCCTGCGGGTTGTTAGGGCCTTTGTAGTTCATGCCCCACAAAGTTCTGTCGATATTGAAATCAGCAAATGCTGCCACTGTGTTTGCATCCACCGTAACTTTTGCAGGGAACGCAATATTTTTTGTGCTGTCTTTCAAAGTAAGATTTCCTTTGATCAGGTGCGTGGCATCTTTTGTTTTGCTGCTGCTGTCTGCCACATAAGGTTCAACTGATGTGATCTCGAATTTTGCAGTAGGATATTTCTCTGCATTAAAAAAGTCGGGACTTTTCAAATGGCCTTCCAATCCTGCTTTTTGTTTTGCGTCATTCGCCAGGTCAAGATTATTGAGCGAATTGATATCGATGGTAAAGCTACCGCCGGATAAAGTATTGTTGTTTACGAGCAGGCTTCCTTCGGTTACTTTGAAAGTACCATCATGCTTGCCTGTAGGTTTAAAACCTGTCCAGGTAATAGTAGTGCTCGAATCTACTTTGTAAGGGGTGCCTTCTGTAGCTGTTACTGCCTGTGTATCGGTAGTTGCTGCTTTTTCAGCGTTGCCTGAATTGTTGCAGGCAGCTAAGAATGCCGCTGCGGATAGAAAGAATGCAATTTTTTTCATTATGTTTTTTATTTTTCAAAGGCAAAAATAGTGCATTTTTTAATTCGATGTTTAAACATTGAATTATTTTTATGCTTTTATTTCAATCATAACCGTCAGGGTATTTTTTAGGCTCAGATCGCTCCACTACCGCTGGGGAGCGTAACTGTTCTCCCGATAGCTATCGGGACTTCGCCTGCTTCTATGAATAAATATGCTGCGCATTTATTCATTTTCGTCTTCGGCGACCAAAGCAGCCAGGGCTCCTCCACTGTTACTGTAAGAGTTGTTAGCGTGGGTGTACCAAATTTGAAAAGCTTTTCCTATCCCGGCTCAGCATTGAAAAACAAAAGTTGAAGCCACAGTAGCACAAATGATCCACAAAGCTGCTTCCCGCCATCGGGCTGTATTCGATGACGGGGGCCTTTTTTGCTTCTTTTCGGGCAAGCAAAAAGAAGAGACAATAAACTTACTTGTAATACTCCCCCGCAGGTATCTTAAATATCCGCCCTTTCTGAAAATTCAGGAACTCATCATAGGTCTTGCTGTTGGTATTTACCCAGTTCTGGTAAGCCAGCAGGTTTTGTGCGCTGCCGAATATCCATTGGTTATAAGCGTCAAACAAGCCTTCTCTCAGCAATTGCTGCTGGTAAGAGAACAGCCTGTATTTAAATTTCTGGTCATCAGCATTGCCAAACCAGTTCAATATGAACCTGGTGCGGATCATTGTCAACGTTTCGGTATTGATGCCCGAAGCTGCAATGTCCGACTGACCATTGATCTCTTTGGCGTAAGCCCGTACAAACGGTGTTTTATCAGTAATGCTTTTCTCTATGTTGGCATCGGCAAATAATTTTTTATAACCGTTCAGCAGTATCTGTTTCATTTCCGGTGTCTTATTGCTCAGCGGCTCCATGTTGATGAATATTTCACCATAGAGCAGGCTCCACACTTTGTCAGGTGTGAGGTAATAATACTTGGCGGCATTGTAATAATTCTTGCTGTACGAAGGATCTGCCTCAATTCCTTTTTCCCATTGCTTGATGGCATCAAAGTTCTTCTGGTCCCACAGCAGCTCACCCAGCTCATTGTACAGTGGCCCGCTTTCCGGGAATTTCTTCAATGCTTTCCTGTACATTTTTTCGGCATCTTTCTGCATATCGCCCCGGCGGTAGATCATGCCCGCCATCTGGTAGGTCTGGTCGTCTATTTCATCCCTGTCAATGATGGTATTGATGGTTTCCAATGCTTTAGGATTATCGCCCTGGTAGTAGTAGGCCATTGCAAGATCTTTTGTTACCGGGATGCTGTTAGGATCCTGTTGCTTAGCCCTGTTCAATACCAATATGGCATTGGCGAAATCACCCTGCTTCGTAAAGCTGCGGGCTGTCTCCTGTAGCTGGGCTGTAGTTTGGGTTTGTGCGAAGCCCGCAAAGGCAAGCAGGCAATAAAAAATAGCGGAGGATAATTTTTTCATCTCCGTAAAGATAAATAAGGTCTTTTATAAATGCGGACAGGAAAAATAATTATACATTCTTTTGCTTTTCACCGCCTTCGGGACCATAAAACAAAACCCAGGTGCAAAAATCATCCGTAAAGTTGATGAAACGGTGCGGTCGTCCGGCGGGGACAAATAAAAAATCGCCGGCGCTGAAACCTGTTGTTGCATCGCCATTTATAAATTGTCCCTTGCCTGCAATGATCACATATACTTCATCTCTTGTATGCGGCTGTTGCAGGTCTTCTTTCCCCGGGCGGTATATTTCTACATTCAGACTTCCATGGCTGAACAATTCAGTAAACACATTGCCTGATTGTTTTAACTGCTCCAACGCATTGCTGTGACTGATGTACATACTCTTATTTTACAGCAAAGCTAATGCCCTGTTGGTATAATAAAAAAGGGAGCCATGCTCCCTTTTACAATATTGATTGATGATCTTAATCTATGAGGTGTGTTAATAAGCCATCCCTGAGTTTTGGCTCAAACCAGGTACTCTTCGGCGGCATTACTTCGCCGCTGTCGGCTACTGCAAACAGTTGCTCAATGCTTACCGGGTAAAGGCTGATAGCCAAAGCCATTTCACCGCTGTCCACTCTTTTTTCCAATTCGCCCAGGCCACGGATGCCGCCTACAAAGTCGATGCGTTTGTCGGTACGCTGGTCTTTGATGCCCAGCACAGGATCCAATAAATTATTTTGAAGTATGCTTACATCCAATACTTCTATCGGGTGCTTCGCATCAAAGGTTCCTTCTTTGGCTGCCAGCTTGTACCATTGTTTGTTGATATACAGGCCAAACTCATGCGCTGCGGCAGGTTTGAATTGTTCGTTTACTTTTTCTACAGAAAATTTTTCTTCCACTTTTTTCAGAAGATCTGCTTCTGATAAACCATTGAGATCTTTAACCACCCTGTTGTAATCCATAATGGCAAGCTGGTTGCTCGGGAAAAGCGTGGTTAAAAAGAAATCGGCATTATCTGTAGCACTATCACCTAATGCGGTTCTTACTTTGGCTGCAGAAGCCGCACGGTGATGACCGTCGGCGATATAAGTGGCAGGTACTTTTGTTTTGAACAGGTTGCTGATATTCTCAATTGTTTCGCCGTCATTTACGATCCAGATGCTGTGCTGTATGCCATCGTCTGCAATAAAATCGTATTGCGGATTTTTTTCCTGCATCCACCCGTTGATGACAGCATCGATCTCATCTACATTTTTATACGCTAAAAAAACATTACCTGTTTGTGCGCCGGTTGTTTTAATGTGGTTGATGCGATCCTGCTCTTTTTCCGGCCTGGTGAATTCGTGTTTTTTGATAAGACCATTTTCGTAATCATCTACTGAGCTGCCGCATACCAGCCCGGCCTGGCTGCGGCCATCCATGGTAAGGCGGTAAATATAATAGCAGGGTTTGTTTTCCCTGAACAAAATATTGCGGCTGATAAAAGCAGTTAGATTTTCTTTGGCTTTATCGTACACTTCCTGCGAATGAATATCAACAGAATCAGGTAAACCGATCTCGCTTTTGGTGATATGTAAAAAAGAATTAGGGTTGCCCTGTGCTTCTACCTTGGCTTCTTTGCTGTTGAGCACATCGTAGGGACGGCTGGCTACCGATTTTGCCAGTTGTGCTTCCGGCCTCAGGGCTTGGAACGGTGAAATTGTGACCATGTTTTGTGTAAGTAGTTAGTCGGCAAATGTAGGGTTTTTTTAGTCCATAGCCGATAGACCATGGCCCATAGCAGATTAAAATAATTTGAAAATCAGGTAGGAGATATGAGCTATAAGATACACAAGGGTTAATTGTTCATAAATAATCGATCATAGCGGGGTAAAATAGTTTTGAAGTATAATTTATCCGTACGCAGCAATATTAAATTTTGAATTTTTGAAAACTCTGTAATAATAATACTGGTCTATGGCCTATCAACCATGGGCTATGGACTACTTTCCAAACTCCCTCATCGCATCCACCAGCACCTGCACACTGCTGATCGGCATCGCATTATAAATACTTGCCCTGAATCCGCCGGTGGTCCTGTGTCCTTTGATACCTACGATCCCCCTGGCTTTTGCAAATTGTATGAACTCGGCTTCCCGGCTACTGTCTTTCATTACAAAACAAACATTCATTTTGCTGCGGTCTTCTTTTGCAGCGGTAGCAATAAACTGATCACTCGCATCAATGGCATTATATAGTAATGTTGCTTTTTCGTTGTTGAGTTTTTCAACAGGAGCTATACCGCCCATGCTTTTTAACCAGCGCAATGTGAGCAAACAAACATATACTGCAAATACAGGCGGTGTGTTCAGCATGCTTCCTTCATTGATGTGATTGCGGTAATCCATCATGGTAGGAATAGGGCGTTTTATTTTGCCCAGTATATTTTTATTCACTACTACGAGGTTTACACCTGCAGGGCCCATATTTTTTTGTGCACCAGCATATATCAGGTCAAACTTATTAAAATCCATCTGCCTGCTGAAAATATCGGAGCTCATATCTGCCACCATTGGTACGCTGCAATGCGGAATGGTTTGCCATTGTGTTCCGTAAATGGTATTGTTGGTGGTGATGTGCAGGTATTTTGCATCGTTGGGCACGGCAAAATCTTTTGGTATAAAAGCATAATTTTTTTCTTTGGAAGAGCATACTACATCTACTTTACCAAACAGCTTTGCTTCTTTGATAGCTTTGTATCCCCAGATATCTGTATCAGTATAAGCAGCCGTATCTTTTGCATCCAGTAAGTTCATCGGTACCTGCATGAACTGTGTACTGGCGCCACCGTGCAAAAACAATACCTCATGATTGGCATCCAGGTTCATCAGTTCTCTTACCAATGATCTTGCTTCTTCCATTACTGCGATAAACTCCGGTGTACGATGTCCAAATTCCAAAATAGACAGCCCGCTATTGTTAAAATTCAGCACAGCAGCGCTGGCTTGCTCAAACACGGTTTTGGGTAAAATAGAAGGCCCGGCATTGAAATTATGTACAGTTGCAGTAGTTGCGCTCATGGAGAAAAATTAAGGCGCAAAGTTACGAGGTTTAGGGTTTAAAGTTAATAGTTCATGGTTGATAGTCCATAGACCATGGTCCATAGGAGAGTATTAGGATTGTGATGTATATGTGCGTTTGATCTTTCTATTATTGAATGAACTGCAAAGAATCTTTATCTGCTATGGACTATTAACTATGGTCTTTGGACTCCTTATTCTTCCCTCCCGATCATCTTCCCACCTCCATTCCATTTCATATTCAGCTCTTCAAATTCCTTTGCATCTTTCTCGGAAAATTTTTGTTTTACCAATCCTTTCAGATCGGGCTGACCGGCATTTACCCATGCAGTGTACCAGAAGGAAGCGATGGCAAAAATAGACTGGCGCATCCGGCGTTCTACCATATTATTTAATGCTTTGTCGAATGCAATGGTAAATGCAGAGCTGTATTGGCGGATCACAATACCATTTCTTTCTTCGAAAGAATACTTCTGGTCTTCAGAAAATTGCTGGGTGAGTTGTTTTTCAATAGCGAGTACACTATCAGCAGCAAGCGCACTTTCCATTACCCTGTCCCAGATGAACTGGCCCGGGTCTTTTATGTATTGTGCTTTACCGATAAAAAAATCAAACTGTTTTTCTGCCAGCAATTCCGGTACACGGCTTTCCCAGAAACCATGTATGCCCTTTTGATTGGTGAGCTGGCCATTGTGATTGCTGCTGGCGTGCAATGGTACATGTGCATCGGCAATATAATGTCCAATTTCAGCACTGTTCTTCATGATGCGGCTGAAATCCTTTGCCTTGAATGCTTCGGTGAGCCTGTACAGCATGGTTTGTACATGCCAGGGCACAATGCCATTTTCCCTTACATGTTCTTCGCCGAATTTTGCTACGGCGCTGTCCCACCTGCGGGGCAGATCGGGAAAAGGATATTTGCCATATACATCTATATCAATAAAATGCCGGGGGCCTTCGTCTTTTACCGCATAGCGGCGTTTATCAGGATCTACGGCATGCTCGCTTAGGAACTGTATATTCTTTTTGTACAGCACCATCATTTCGGGTGGCAATAAAAAAACGGCGTAATAATTAATGCGCTGGTGCCCATAAAAGCCCCAGCAAAAGGAAGGCGTGGTGATCAGCGCCAGGATTATTAACAGGCAAAGTTTTTTGAGAATAAACTTCATGTTATAAATGTAGGGTTTTTAGATGAGGGTCAATAGTCCATAGCCAATGGTTGATAATCCATAGCAGGTAAAAATTATTTGAAATGTATTATTTGCCCGCAAGGGCTAACATTGATAGTACTCGTCTATGGACCATGAACTATGGTCTACCGGCCATGATCCTCCTCCTCCACCGATGTTACCCCGCCACTCACTGCAAACTTCATCGTTTGTGCACTGCTGATATGGGTAACGGGTTTCACCCTTGTTTTGGGTAAAATGTAAACATTACCTGCAACGGAATAGGCCATCGGGATATAAACAGCTACATGGTCCTGCAGTCCAAAATCGCTCATATCGTCATTGGTAATAAAGCCCACCCGCCATACATCATTATCATCTACATTGGCCAGCACGTTTTGGGTAAATTTCTTTTTATCACCGGCAAATGCTTCAAAAAAATCACGGGTAGTAGAGTAGATATGTTTGAGGCCGGGTGTTTTCTGGAAAAATTTATCCATAAAACTGAGGATGCGGCCTGTAATAAAAAAAGAGCTGAAATAACCGAGTGCTATCAAAAAGCCGATGATGGCAATAAAGCCAAGCCCGTAGTTCTGCACCCGCACTTTTCCTGTGGCATCCGTATAAGAAAATATAGGGATCAACCCGTCAATACCCGTTACCACCCAATAAATGGCATAAATAGTGATACTGATAGGTGCCATTATCAGCAGGCCCTGTAAAAAATACTGGAGCAGTTTTTTATACTCAAAAGGCTTTTCCATAACAATTAATTTGGGCCAAAGATACTGATTGGCAATGAGCAGTTTATAGTGGGTCAGACGGAGATCGTCAGATCCGGAACTGCGTCCGTTTCTTACCTTCCCGCAAAACCATTCACTAAAAATTTAGTATAAAAGGCAAAAAAAACTGATGGAAACTTTGGCAACGTTGAAAGTTTCCATAGTTTTGCACCCGATTATGGCAGAAATAGAAACCAAAGACAGAATAAAAGGGGCCGCCCACGACCTGGTGATGAAATACGGCGTTCGCACCGTGAGCATGGATGATATTGCCGCAGCCGTAGGTATGAGCAAAAAAACACTCTATCAATATTACCAGGACAAGGAAGAACTGGTTAAGGCCGTGGTAGATACAGTGATCGAAGAAAATCAATGTGTGTGCTCGGGTTTCGTGGAAAAAGCCAATGATGCCATCCACGAAATATTCCTCACCATGGAAATGATGGTGGAAATGTTCTCGGAAATGAACCCAACCGTTCTATTTGAATTGCAGAAATACCACCCGCATGCGTACAGCACTTTTCATAAGCATAAAGTGGAGTTCATTTACCAGAGTATCACAGATAATATAGTAAGGGGAAAAAGGGAAGAGCTGTACCGGGAAGATGTAAACACCGAAGTGTTGTGCCGCTACAGGATAGAGTCGATGTTCATTCCCTTTAATCCTGAATTTCAGCGAAGCCTTAATAAATACACACTGTTGGAAATAGAAGAACAGATCATCCTGAATTTTTTATTCGGCATGGTGACATTAAAAGGATACAAGCTGGCCATGAAATATTTAGACCAGAAAAACAAAACCGTATCAACAACTTAATAAAGAACAGACGAACATTTATGAAGAAACAACTAACAATGGGTATGAAAGGATTTGCGGCTGCTGTGATGCTGTTGGCATTATCGCTGCAAAGCCGGGCCCAGGCCGTCAATGCTTTTTCGGCAAAGCAGGCGGTGGATTATGCAAAGAAAAACGCCACTGCGGTAAAGAATGCGCTGATCGATATCAAGATACAGCAGCAAACCAACAGGGAAGTAACATCAGCGGCATTGCCACAATTGAATGGTAGTGTGAATCTTACCTATAACCCCAATATTGCGGTGCAGTCGCTACCGGATTTTATTTCACCCGCCACGTACCAGGTCTTGGTTGACCAGGGCGTTAAAGACGGGAACGGAAATCCAATTACTTTTCCGGCAGGAGGATTTGGTAATATCGCTGCCCAGTTTGGTGTGCCGTGGACAGCAGGTGCCGGTCTTGAATTATCACAGATATTGTTTGACGGCCAGGTATTTGTTGGACTGCAGGCAAGAAAAACGGTGCTTGATTTTGCAAAAAAACAGGCAGAAGTTACAGAAGAACAAATTACAGCAAATGTGTACAAGCTCTACTATCAGCTGGTAGTAGGCAGGCAGCAGGTAACCAGCATTGACGCAAACATCAGCCGTTTTGAAAAATTGCTGAATGATACGAAAGAAATATACAAACAGGGGTTTGCAGAGCGGCTGGACGTAGATAAAGTACAGGTGCAATTGAATAACCTGCGTACAGAAAAATTGAAAACAGAGAATCAATTAAAAGTTGGTAATGCAGGTTTGAAGTTTTTAATGAATATGCCGCAAAAGGATTCACTGATTTTAACGGATAGCTTAACAGAAGATGAATTAAAATCAAATATTCTGGATCAGCAATACAATTATAGTGACAGGAAGGAATATCAATTGCTTTCCCTGGGACTTAGGCTGAATGAATACAACGTAAAGCGTTACCAGCTTAGCCGTATTCCTACATTAGCGGCATTTGCTTCTTATCAAAAAAATGCACAGCGGAATAAATTCGATTTTTTTAATGATGGTCCATGGTTCACTGCATCGCTGGTGGGGGTTAAATTAAGTGTTCCCATTTTTGATGGTTTTGCAAGACGTTCAAAAATCCAATCAGCCAAACTTGAAGTAGAAAAAACAAAAAATAACCTGGTGCAGCAGCAGGAGAATATCGACAATGAAGTAACGGTATCGAAACTTAATATGAAAAGCGCTCTGCAAACCATCGATAACCAACGGCAGAATGTAGAGCTGGCAGAAAAAGTCTATAACACTACCAAGCTCAAGTATGAACAGGGGCTGGGCGACAACCAGGAAATATATACTGCACAGGCAGAACTAAAAGTAGCACAGAATAATTATTACAGTGCCTTATACGATGCCATTGTTGCAAAAATTGATTTCTTAAAAGCAACTGGAAAATTAGAATAACAGCCAAATCATTACAACAACAACTAACAACAATCAATTATGAAAAAATATATAATACCGGCCTTTGCAGCAATAGCCATTCTTGCTTCGTGCAGCGACAGTAAGAAGGAAGGCAGCGCAGCTTTGAATGACAAGAAAGCTGAACTGGAAAAATTAAAGAAACAAAAATCATCGCAGGATGAGCAGATCAAAAAACTGGAAGGTGAAATATCCAAACTGGATACCGGCGCTTCCAAAGCTACTGCCAAGCTTGTAGCGATTGCTCCTGTAGGTACACAGGATTTTAAACATTATATTGAACTGAGAGGTAAAGTAGATGCGGATAACATCTCTTACATCTCCCCACGCATGGGTCCTGCGCAGGTAAAAGCTGTGTTGGTTCGCCAGGGGCAAGCCGTAAAAAAAGGCCAGCTCCTGTTAAAGCTGGATGATGCTATTGTACGCCAGCAGGTAGCAGCAGCAAGACAGCAATCTGAAGGTGTTAAAACACAATTAGCTTATGCAAAAAATATCGCACAGCGCCAGCAAAACCTTTGGGATAAAGGCATTGGTACCGAAGTGCAATTGATCACTGCAAAAAACAATGTGGCTACATTGGAAAGCCAGTTGAAAGCAGCCAACGAACAAACGCAGATCGCCGTTGAACAACTGAACACTGCAAATGTATACAGTGATGTAACAGGTATTGCTGATGAAGTGAATATAAGGGTAGGCGAGATATTCCAGGGTATGACAGCACAGGGCAAACCACAAATTAAAATTGTGAACAACAGCAGCCTGAAAGTGGTAACGAACATCGCTGAAAATTACATGACCAAATTACGCATGGGTTCACCGGTAGTGATCAGCCTGCCTGATGTAAACAAAACCTACAATTCGTCTCTTTCTTTTATCGGGCAATCCATTGCTGCGGAAATGATCGGCTTCGTAGCAGAAGCAAAGCTGCCAAACGATGCTTCGTTAAAACCAAATCAAACTGCTATTGTAAAAATACTGGACTACAGTGCACCTAATGCAATTGTGATTCCTGTTAATACCATCCAGACAGATGAAAAAGGCAAATACGTTTTTGTAATGCAGAAAAATTCAAACGGAACACTTACTGCAAAGAAAAAACAAATTAATGTGGGTGAAATATTTGGCGAAACAGCAGAGATCAAAACAGGACTTTCAGTAGGTGAACAATTGATCACCGAAGGTTACCAAAGCATTTACGAAGGACAACTGATCTCAGTTGTTCAATAAGGAATCAACATTGCAAACTGCAAAACAGAATTTATGAAGAAACATTTGGAAGGGATCTCGAAAAAATTTAAAGAGTTCTTTGTCACCAGCTGGGCAGTTGACAATCGCACAGCGGTATATATATTGGCCATCATTATCACTGCCTATGGGTTGATCAAGTTCAACAGTATGCCCAAGGAGCAGTATCCTGATATCGTGGTGCCAACCATCAGTGTTACCACTATTTATGCCGGTAACTCACCAAAAGATATTGAGAACCTGGTAACACAACCGATAGAAAAGGAGCTGAAAGCGATCAGTGGCGCCAAAGTGAACAAGATCAATAGTATCTCGCAGCAGGACTATAGTTTGATCATCGTGGAGTTTGATACGGATGTAAAAACAGACCTGGCAAAACTGAAAGTAACTGATGCGATCGACCGTGCAAAAAGTGAATTGCCCAACGATCTTACAGAAGAACCCGTGGCACAGGAATTTGCCTTTAGTGAAATGCCGATCATGTTCGTGAATGTGAGCGGTAACTACGATGGATTAAAACTCAAATCCTATGCAGAAGATATGCAGGATGAATTTGAGAACCTGCCGGAAATTAACCGTGCAGATATCATTGGTGCACCGGAAAGAGAAATACAGATCAACGCCGATCCTTATAAAATGCAGGCCGCCCGCATTACTTTCAACGACATTGAAGGGGCGGTAAGCAGGGAGAACCACGATATTACCAGTGGCCAGATAGATGTAGGTACACAGGAACGTACCATGAAAGTGAAAGGGCAATTCGTGGATGCTACCAGTATGAGAAATATCATTGTGCGAAGCAGCGCACAGGGCGGCTGGGCTTACCTGCGTGATATTGCAGAAGTAGTAGATACCGTAAAAGAAAAAGACAGTTATGCCCGCCTGAACGGACAAAATGTTGTTACCATCAACATTGTAAAACGTGCGGGTGAAAACCTCATTGAAGCTGCCACTAAGGTAAAAAACATTGTGGCGGATATGAAAGAAAAAGGTGACCTGCCTACTAACCTGGATGTAGTAATTACCGGTGATCAGAGTAAAGCAACCGCTACTTCTTTTAATGAGCTGGTAAACACCATCATCATTGGTTTCATACTCGTGCTCGTGGTACTCATGTTCTTTATGGGTGTTACCAATGCGTTCTTCGTGGCGCTGAGTGTGCCGTTGAGTGTGTTCGTGGCATTCCTGTTCCTGCCGCTGGCAGATATGATCATCGGTACAACAGTAACATTGAACTTCATCGTACTCTTTGCATTGCTCTTCGGGCTCGGTATTATAGTGGATGATGCCATCGTGGTAATTGAAAATACGCACCGTATCTATCACAATGGTAAAGTACCCATAGTCCGGAGTGCGAAGGAAGCAGCAGGTGAGGTATTTATACCAGTGCTTGCAGGTACAGCTACAACGCTCGCACCATTCGTGCCGCTGCTGTTCTGGAAAGGTATCATTGGTAAGTTCATGATCTACCTGCCGGCCATGCTCATCCTTACACTTGCAGCATCGCTCATCGTAGCGTTCTTCTTCAACCCCGTATTTGCGGTAAGCTTTATGAGACCTGAAGGAAAAGAGCATGAAGAGCCTAAAAAATTATTGTTTAAAAAATGGTGGTTCTGGACATTCGCAGCCTTTGGTCTTGTGTTCCACCTCGGCGGTTCACATGGCATGGGTAACTTCATGTTCTTTATGGTGCTTATGTTCATCCTCAACAGGTTTGTGTTGAATGATGTGATCCATTATTTCCAGCACAGGGTATTACCGTCGCTGATGAACCGCTACGAAAAATTACTGCGTTGGGTATTAAAAGGATGGAGACCAGCCTGGATATTCGCTTCTCTCTTCCTGCTGTTTATTATTTCAGCAGTGTTACTGGGAGCAAGCGTAATGTCAGGCCGTACTAAAACAACCTTCTTCCCTAGTGGTGATCCGAACTTTGTATACGTTTATTTGAAAATGCCTGTAGGTACAAGGGTTGAAACAACAGACAGTGTTACTTCGGTGCTCGAAAAACGTGTGCTGAAAGTATTGGAAAAAGAAAATCCGGGCAAGCCGGGAAGCATTGTAGAAAGTGTGATCACCAATGTGGCGAATAGTGCCAACAGGCCTGATGATAACAACAGGAGCATCCAGCCGAACCTCGGTCGTATACAGGTATCATTTGTGGAGTTTGAAAAACGACACGGCAAAAGTACCATGCCATTCCTCGATTCCATCAGGGCCAGCATGGGCGGTATACCGGGTGCAAGTATAGTGGTAGAGCAGGAAAGCGGCGGTCCTCCAACTGATCCGCCGGTAAATATTGAGATATCAGGAGATGATTATGATGAGATATCCAAAGTAGCACAGAGCCTTTCCAACTATCTTGACCAGAACAAAACAGATGGTGTAGAGAACCTGCGGATGGATGTGGACCTGAACAGTCCGGAGATCACCATCAATGTTGACAGGGAAAAAGCTACCATGGAAGGTTTGAGCACTGCACAGATCGGTATGGAATTGCGTACAGGTGTGTTTGGTAAAGAGATCAGCAAGATCAAGCAGGGTGAAGATGAATTTAAGATACAGCTGCGTTACATGAGCGAACTGCGCAACAATGTAACAGACCTGCTGAACCAGCGCATTACTTTCATGGATATGAATACTATGCAGGTTAAGAGTGTACCGATCGGCGCTATTGCCACGATCGATTACACCAGCACATCAGGTGCGGTAGCACGTAAAAATGTGAAACGTACCATACAGCTGCAGTCAAATGTATTTCCTGAAAGTATGACAGCGAAGGCTAATCAGGAACTCGCAGGAAAAATTGCTGACTTTAAATCGAAGAACACTTTGCCGCCGGATATCACCATCCGCCAGACAGGCCAGGGCGAACAGGAAGCAGAAACTTCTGCGTTCCTTGGTAATGCAATGCTGATATCACTTGGTCTCATCTTTATGATCCTTGTGTTGCAGTTCCGCTCATTGAGTAAACCATTCATTGTATTAACGGAAATATTCTTCTCTGTAATTGGTGTGCTGCTGGGCTATGCAGTAACAGGTATGACCATTGCATCTATCATGTTTGGTGTAGGTATCGTTGGTCTCGCAGGTATTGTGATCAAGAACGGTATCCTGTTGATAGAATTTACGGATGAGCTGAGAGGAAGAGGTATGCGTACAAGAGAAGCCGCTATACAGGCAGGTAAAATTCGTATCGTGCCGGTATTGTTAACGGCCCTCGCTACCATGCTTGGCCTGTTGCCGCTGGCGGTTGGTTTCAATATCGATTTCGTTTCCTTCTTCCAGCACCTTAATCCAAAAATATTCTTTGGTGGCGATAGCGTGGTGTTCTGGGGGCCGCTGAGCTGGACGATCATCTTCGGTCTCATCTTCGCATTCTTCCTTACACTCATGATGGTACCAAGTATGTATGTGATCAGTGAAAGATTAAGAAGGCCGATGGAAAGATTCTACGGCACCAAGTTCATTGCCTTGCTTGGTTTCCTTGGTCCGTTCTTCTTCATCTTCGCAGCTGTTATGTACCTCGTAAAAGCATTGCAGGGTAAAAAAGTGTGGAATGGTAAACTAAAACCAGCTCCGCCAAAAGCTGAAAAAAACCAGGAATAATAGTTTAAATACCAGTTGTTTTTTATTTTGATTGTTAAACCGCTCATTGTTCAATGAGCGGTTTTCTTTTGTGGCTGTCAGCAGTAACACTTTACCCGGTTTCGGTTCCTGCTTTCCGCTGCAAGTTTCGCTGCGCTGCACTTTCCGCTTCAATCAGGCAGCCATTCATCACAAAATCAATGCGCAACATTTATTGTAGCGTAGTTTAGCGGTAAGCCAAATTTGTAAACATGAAAAAACTATCAGCAGCAATATTGGTAATGGCTTTATTGGTTGCCTGCAATCAAAAAAGTGAAACTACAGCAACAGCAGCCGTAAATATTGATAGCCTTGCAACGGAATATGTACGCTTCGGGCTAAGCATCGGGCAATACGACCCCGATTTTGTAGATGCCTATTATGGTCCCGATTCATTAAAACCACCACCATTGGCCGTTGCTACCATGTTACCCTTTTCAAAAGACAGCATGTTAAAGACCTGCGGCGAATTGCAGGCAGCGCTCGGTAAGATCATAGCATCTGCCGCCAATGATACATTAAAGAACAGGGCCACCTGGATGAACAACCAGCTCACTGCATTCAGCCGCCGGATAAAAATAATAGGCGGGGAGAACAAACCATTCGACGAAGAGTCGAAAGAATTATTCGGCGTAGCAGCCCCGGCCTATGATGAACAGCATTATAAAGATATTATTACAGCGCTTGATAAAAGTTTGCCCGGCCCCGGCAGTCTGCAGGACAGGTTCAAGGCTTTGTCTGATAAATTTGTAATTCCAAAAAATAAGATCGATACCGTTTTTAAAACTGCCATTGCAGAAGCCCGCAAAAGAACACTTGCACATTACCCGTTGCCACAGCAGGAAAGCTTCACGCTGGAATATGTGACCAATAAACCATGGAGCGGCTACAACTGGTACAAGGGAAATTACCAGAGTACGATACAGATCAACACCGATCTGCCTATTATGATCGACAGGGCCATCGACCTTGCCTGTCATGAAGGATATCCCGGCCACCATGTATACAATATGCTGCTCGAAAAGAATTTGTACAGGGACAAAGGTTGGGTGGAAATTTCTTTGTATCCGCTGTTCAGCCCGCAATCACTGATCGCCGAAGGCAGCGCCAATTATGGTATTGAAGTAGCTTTCCCCGGCAATGAACAGCAGCAATTTGCCAAAGAAGTATTGTTGCCATTGGCAGGATTAGATACAACCGGTGCAACAACTTATTTTAACGGGTTGGCTTTAAAGAAAAAACTGAACTATGCAAGGAATGAAGCTGCAAGAAAATTACTGACCGATTCTACAGCGGAACCCGAAGCGTTACGCTGGTTGAAAGACTATGCTTTGTTCAGTGACGAAGCTGCTAAAAAATCGCTCAGCTTCATTAAAAAATACCGCAGCTATGTGATCAATTATAATTACGGGCAGGATATGGTTAAAGCATATATTGAAAAGAGAGGAGGAACAGAAGGCGATCCTGCAAAACGGTGGGAGCTTTTTGGCTGGCTGCTCAGTAACCAGGTAGAAACCACGGATCTTTTAAAATAAACTGTTGCTATAAAAAAGACCTTTGGCAAAGTTCTAAACTTTGCCAAAGGTCTTTTTTAATAAAGTATACCGTCTGTTTGTTTATCCTTTCTTCTCCAGCACCAATACCACTTTATTAAAATCTGCTGCGGCGTTGATCACTTTTTTAAATGTTTCAAAATCCGACAGCGGGTATTTAATATCAGCATAAGTTTCTAAAATATAAACGCTCAGGATATTCTTTTCTATTTTATAAGAGCTTACAAAGCCAAGCGTTACTTCATTGTCTTTTTTATGCTGTACATCCATCACAATGGCTTCAGGATTTTTAATGGTATAGCCATCAGGGATTTCAAAATTCAGCTTTCTTTCCAGTATGTGAGGGTAGCCCACTTCCGCAGGTAATTTTCTTGCTTTCTCCTGGTACATTTCCGCCTGTCCGCCGATGAACTCACCGATCTTAATAAGCAGTTTATTGCCTGCTTTTTCCATCAGCTCTGCTGTGTGTATGGTAGCGCCGATCACCAAAGGTTTGTTATCCCAGCAATCTGTGAGCAAAGTATTCTCGCATTTGATATTAGTGATGTTCTCGCTTTTGGCAATGCTTTGCACAATTTCCTTCACTGCTTCTTCCTGTTTGTCTTTTGGCAAAAAAGCCCACAGCGGGCGATAACCCATGGCACCATAGCCCGTCAGTATCTGCTTGCTGTTGATGATCATTGAATCAGCAGTAGCATTTAATTTAGCGTATACTTCCATATTGTGAGCGCTTTCCTGCACAGGCTCAATGGCAATATCATCAAATTTGCCGGTAGCAGTTTTTACATTCCCGATCATGGTGCCTTTTACAAAGAAACCCCGGGTGCCCGCCCAGTATGGATCAAAATAAGGATAACGCAATGCAGAAGCAGCCGGATCAATATACTTTCCTGTGCCAGGGAAATACACCAGTGTTTCTTCAATACGGTTCCAGTTCGCAAGGTCTTCTTCCAATGGTAACTGGCTTCTTACAGACGGGAAAACCAGCTGGTACCTGATATTATTCGCTTCCAGCATGGCGACAAACAAACGCAGCGCACCAAAATTATTCGCATTGCTGTTCTTGATGATCGCTTCAATGCTGCTCGCATCTTCACTCACCAGCTTGTCATCAATATTGATCTTGTTCTTCATGTAATCTTCCATCAGCTTGATGGTAGTGGCTTCGTTTGAACCCGAAGGAATATTGGCAGCATTCAGGAATTTGGACACCGCCTTTTTTTCTTTATCGCTCAACGTGGCGGAATTGCTGTAGATCTTGCCCGCCAGTTCTTTCCAGGTATACATTTCCACGTCGTCATTTTGAGAAAGATTGTAGCTCAGTTTAAAATCTGCTCTTTGCAGGTGTGGTTCCCTCAATCCATATTTTTCATCATCCAGCTCAGGAATATTATCCGAATAACCGGCAATAAAACGTTCATCGCTGATCACACTGTCTTTTAAAACAGAAAAACTGTTGTAGCCCTTTGCATCAAATTTTAAATGCCTGGGTGTAATGATCAGCAGCCTTGCCTTATGGTAAGGCACTACTTTGGATTGAAATATCTCGCTTCCGAAAAAAGTAGGATTCTTTTTAATGGTGTAACTGTATTCTACTTCAGAGCCTTTGTCAATGCCTTCCATAGCAAACAGTTTGTATAAAGTGCCATCCTGCTCTTCTTCTTTTATTTTATTGGAAGGTACATTGATCACCTTGCCCGCAGCCGTGATCACCCTTGCTTTGATATCAGATATTTCTACATAGCGGGAAATAGGAATGTAAATTTTATTGAACATTTCAATGCCCTTATCGTCTTCCACTTTTATCAGCTTGTGCATATGGTTGTACTGGAAAAGATTTTTCCCTTCAAACTTGTAATGGAACACCCGGCTGTCCAGCAGGTATACGGCACTCTGGCCTTTAAAATTGGCAGGCATGGAGTGCAGTTTAGGTGCTTCACTCCAGGACGCTTGTTTGTAATAGGCTTCATCTGCCTGGCTGAAAGCGCTTGTGCCCGTAAAGGCAAAAGCGAGGGCCATTAAAAATTGTTTATGCTTCATTGTTGTATAGATGTATAGAGTTGAATGTTATTTTTTCTTTAGCACCACCTGCTCCTTGTATTCAGGAGAAATAGCGGCAACTGCTTTGTTCCAGTCACTGAATTGCTGTGGCGTGATGTACAATCCTTTGATGATGTATTTCTGCGTAGCAGTAATGGTTTCGCCTGTTTTATTATACTCGATGGAAAGCAGCACCACATCGTTGGATACTACTTTGTTTTTCGGAATATAGTCAACAATATATCCCGCTGGTATTGTTAATATATGTGACTGGTTGATGGTGTACAGGAAGTCATTCTCAACTGCCATTTTTCTTTTAACGGTATCAATGTACACGGTTCCCATCAGCTTCTCTACATTCATATTGATATAGATCTCATCACCGATCTGCTTTACATAATCCGGTATCTCGAAGTTGCCCGAAATATTAGCCGCCCTTGTGGTAGTATCGGTAAGGCTGATCTTATAATCTTTTAAAGTGAATTTGTTGCTGCCTTTTCCTAAACGCCTTTTGGCATATATCCTTTCATCCTCCCCTTTGTGGTACAATAAACTTGTGTATACTTCGCTGCCGAAATAGCCATTGTAATTTACTGTAGAGCGGCCCAGCAATGTTTTATCGCTGATGGTAAGGAATGTGCTGTCAACGATCGTATTCTTATCCGCAGGTACGGTCGGCACTTTTACTATTTCAAATTTGTCTTTGCTCATACTGATAAGGCCTTCCTTGTCCTGTATGCCGCTGGTAGGAAAACCAAATATACAGTTCGGATCTGTCGCATCAAGGAACACCCATTTATTATCGATCATTACAGCGCAGATCATATGGTTGTCTGAAAGCGGCAACGGTACTTCGTTGTAGCTGTAGGGAATATCACGGGTGCCGATCCAGGTGAAATAAGCATCCATGCCACTTATCCTTAACATGCTCGTGAGTATGCTCGCCATATCTTTACAATCGCCATAGCGCTTGGCGCATACATCCGCAGCCTGCCTTGGGATAAACCCTTCAAGGCCTTCCTCAAAAGCTACATACTTGATATGATGCTGCACCCATAAAAAAATGGCTTTCGCTTTTTCAGCATCTGTTTTTTTGCCGTTGCAAATGCTGTCGGTTATCCTTTTCAAATTAGGGTCAACGCTGCTGTTGATATCGTTTAAAAAATTTACATTCCATTTATGCAGTGCATCTGTTGAGCTGAACACCGGTACTATTTCGTTGTTGTTCTTATAGCTGGCCACATATACAATTACGTGGAGCGCATAGTAAGGAAAAGATGCGCCATCGCCAAAGTAATCGAAATTTTTTACGTTGGTAGCCGTAAATGTGAGCTTCTTCTTTTTACCCTCGGTGCTTTCCTGTACGGTAAGT
>CAYOLS010000003.1:0-42741 GCA_964404845.1 uncultured Ferruginibacter sp.
ACTCTGCATTAAGAATGTTTTCTGTTTCATTTGTAGTAATTAATTGCAGTACCGGGCGTATGATGGTTGAACGATTTGTGATTCGGTTATGCTTAATATCTCCAATGGCTATAATTTTCTTATTGAGCCAGTTGTGCTGCCAGTAGGGGAGTCCTTCAATAATATAAAGCCCCATATTTTTAACCCTAAGTAATGCATGCCCCTCCCCATTGATGGCAATGCCCGTTATTTGAATTGTATTTTGCTGCATTTGGTTTATTGTTTTCACTTTTTTACGGATACATACGGATTGCATACCTATATATTTTTCTTTCAATTGACCTGGATTTGGTATGCGTCAATAAAATCACTCACAAAAGCCTTTTGGCTATTTGTGATGATTTTTTTTTAATGCATTAAAGCATTCGTCCTGGGTTCAGTTGGGGATACCGGCGGTTTATCATTCTTGCAGGATAAGAGAAGGAAAACGCTCATCAAAGGAATGATAGTTTTTTAGGTTCAGTAGGGTTTAAGATGCGATCAGCTTAGTAATAGTTGTATTGGTAAAGGCTACTTCCGCCTATAGCGGGATTGGAAATGGTTAATTTTATGATACGCCCTTGTGCATCCGTTTCATAACTATTCGATTGCTCTTCGTAACTAACCAGCGCACCTGTGCTGTAATCATAATTATAATAGCTTTTCTTGCTTGCGGCTTTTACACTCCCCCGGCCAAATGCGGCTAACCCATAATGTTGGTTCCCAATGCTGTTATTGATATTGCTGCTATAAGTACATACTAATCTTCCGATAACAACACCGGCCGCAGTTCTCCATACCACACTATCGAGCGAATGGTTATTGTAAAAATAATCGGAGGTAGAGGTCAGCATACCGCCGACATTGTATTCTTTTGTGCTTAGCAATTGTTTTCTGGCATTATAACTGTTCATGATATAATAGCCAGGCGACGAAGAATAAGTTGTTTTTGCGACCAATCCACTACTATTTAATTCATGTGTTTTTGTTTCAGATAATATATCGCTAGAGTTGTATATCTTTTCGATGATGCCTGAGTTTGAATGAACATACTCCGTTCGGCGTGGTCCACCACTCCAGATATATTTTATTAGCCTGTTTTGCGCATCATATTCATAACTAACCGAAACAGGGGCGGCTGTAGCATTTGTGACACTTGACGTTTTTATTTTGTAAACTGTTTCAGTGGGTTCATCTGCTGTTTTGTATTTTTTACAGGCCATTAATACGGCTGCTACGCTTATACATAAAAATATTTTTTTCATAGTATGGTTTTATTTTGACCGAATGGCAGCGGCACATTTATCAATATTTAAAGCTCCGTAGTTAAATGTATGCCTGCTGCTATCTTTAAGTGTTATAATACATTTTTTGGCCAGCAACGATTTTTGTGTTTCTACGGCAATAATATCTCCCTTACTAATTTCTAAAAAACCTTCGCTACCCCATTTTATAAAGGCAAATTCTTCCAGTAAACCTTTGGTGCTGTAATCAAACCTGGCATCATATAACAATCTTTTATTGCTAACCAAAAGTTTACCATTAAACTTGCCGCCCTTGGGCGGCTCATATAAAATGGTCCAGGTATCAATTTTTTGCTCACCGGGTAATGGTTTCCAGTCTTTCTCAATGTTTGTTTTTTTTTTGTTTCACTACCGGATTGGCTTTTGCCGTTCAGGTTAGTTGATTCTTTGCTATGGTTGTTACAAGCCATCATACAACAAATCAGGATTGTAAAAAGAAGGATTCGGTTCTTCAAAATTGACAGCATTTTATTTTGACTGAATAGCTGCGGCACATTTATCAATATTCATCATGCCGTAATTAAAAGTGTGGCGGCTGCCATCTTTGAGTGTTATGATACACTTTTTAGCAAAAAGAGATTTTTTTATTTCTACAGCGGTTATATCCTCTTTGCTGATTTCAAGAAAGCCTTCGCTTCCCCATTTTACAAATATGAATTCTTCTAAAATGCCCTTTGCACTGTAATCAAACTTTGCATCGTACAATAGTCTTTTATTGGTTACGGTAAGTTTGCCATTGTATTTGCCACCGGCTGGCGGTTCGTAAAGGATAGTCCAGGTATCAATTTTTTGTTCGCCGGGAACTAAGGTTATATTCATGCGATGATCATTTAATAATTAAAGATGGATAACTATTCAGCAGGCTACAATGCTGAAATTGGCAACGGTGGGCATTATCCGGTAACTGGCGGTTACAATGGGTTAGCGTTTATTTATTTGAGTGCAAAAGACTTTAGTTTGCTTACCAACTCGTCGAATTTTTTAACGAACGCTTCTGTTTGATGATGTTTTGTTACTGAAAAAACAACTTTTCCGTTTTGCAATAATTCCAAATTTTCAAAAGGCTCTTCGGTAACGGCGGCCATAAGCGGGCTGCCCTTTTGCAGTTCATAATTTTCAATTAAATGATATAACTCATTCAGCTCTTTTTTTGATGCCTGCCAGCGCAGTATGGGCGGGGTTTTATGGATAGATGCCTGGCTTTCATAATAACAGGAATCTGTGCCAATTTGTAATAATTCGCTACCAAAAAAATACTCCACATGCCGATACGTTATTTGCCAGTTTGATTTCGATGCCTTATTAACCGAACAACTGAATGATAGCAACGAAAAACACAAACTGTGTAGTATTCCTTTCTTCATCATCATTCCTGTTTTTAGTGAATGCCGGATAGAAAGCGATCAGACATTCCAGTTATTTTACTTTTTCGAAGATCATGATATCACCTGTAGAATTCAGGTCTTTTAGTTGCATCGTTGCGTCTTCTAAGAGAATAATTTTGGCCTGGTCATGCATCCTTTCTTCTGCCATTAGATAATGGGTATGCAAAATAGAATCTTCCTTAATACTGTAGGTGCCGCTATAACCCGGGCCTTGTACATTATTCTTTTTAAACGATACATCGTAGCTGCTGTCATTCTTAAATATGAAGATGGTTTCAACACCTACAGGAGGCTTCTCTGTTTTGCCATCCTTACTTATAACTCCTGTTATTGACCATTTGCCGCTGATGCTGATAGAAGTAGTCGCTTCTTTTTTTTCTTCAGTTTGTTGTTGAGGATTTTCTTTCATACGATTGTCGCAATTGGTAATAAAAAATGAAGTGGTTAATAACAGAAATAGAGCTGGAATTTTTCTTTTTTGAAATTTCATAGTTAAATATTATATAGAGCAAACTAAATACATCTGAACATGTTGACTTACCCATAAACAGGCAATGGTCGTATTAATCTTGTTAACGGTGGATTAGTAAGAATTTTTAATTAGCAACATCTGCCTTAGAAGGGTTTTGTATGATTGCTTCTATCCTTTATTTTTTCTTTTAGCGATAGTTTCAGAGTTTTTTATGCTTACACGAATTTTTGTTGGAACACTTCTATTAACAACGTATATATCCATTTTTTCAAAAATACTGAATGCGGCTTCTACTTTTCCACGCAAAGCTTTACTTGCTATTTCATTAATGAAGTTTTCGGTATCATTCAGTGATGAGAGTTGACAATTACCTTTGTCCTGAAAAAATAATTTTTCGTCTGCTGTATAAAGCGGAAATGATTTTTTTGAGGTATTAAAGAACACCGTTTTGGGATTGCTTACTAATTTTGATAGCGCAGCTTCGGCCTCTTGCCGGGTTTTAAAAGAGAGGCTTCCTGAATATTGATAGAAAATGTGCCCACTATTTTCATTTACCCAATCAAGAGAGCTATGGCCAATAACCGGGATATATCGTAAGCAAATGGTTTCATCGCAGTCTACCGTTCCGTTTTTAGCCTGCAGGCTGCCGATGAGTTTTTTTGTTTTGGCAAACTGCCTGGCATCACCAGGACAATGAACATCTATGTATAAAACATTTTTTTCAAAATAGATTATTCGTTTGTCATCTGTAAACACAATTTGATTGGACGGATATTTTGTGAAGAGGGAGTTTTTATTATCTGTTGTAAGCAGTTTGCAGGCTTCTTTAGCTTGGTCTTCACTTTCAAACTCCAGCTCGCCTTTAAATCTGAAAGATTTTTTTGGATTCGTATGGATGTAATAAAGTGTTTTGGCCCTAACCTTGTATGAACGCCAGCTCCACAAAGACATTTCACCATCCCCTTCATCAATTTTTACATCTCCGTTATGTGCTTGTTCTGCTACTTCAAAAACTAAATCACAGGTGTTTTCGCTGCTTGTATACGATATAAAATCGCCGAAGGTTTTGAAATGAATGGTAGAACCGCTTATCTGCAGTTCAGCAGGAAAATAGTTGTAACGATTATCTTTTGCAGTTTTAAGTAATTCAAACTTTTGTTTGGCCAGGGCTTCTGTTTCAAATTGCAAATAGCCATAGCATCTAAAATACATACCCATAAATACATTTATTTAAGCTTCCGCAAAAATTAAATAATTTTTTTTCTCAAAGGCTTTATTCAAAAATTCTTTCCATTTGGCGATGTCTCCGGCATATAGTGTATACTCCTGGTCTGGAATTGGTTTGCCATAATAATCGGTAACTCCTGCAGCTAAGCCATGTTCTTTCAAATTTTCGAAAGTTGCTTTCTTTAATTCTTTTACCATTATATCAACATCTGTAGTGTTTGCATACCAAATAGCATATCCTTCATAATTGAAATACCTGCCATTTTTTTTATAGTAAAAGTTCTCCATATCCAACATATTGCCTGCATGTTCATAACCGCAACCTTTTAAGATTTCAAAAAGACCACTAATCGTTTTATCAAAATCGTATGTTTGAAATTTCCAACTATCATCTTTGGCAGTTCTCAGGCCCAATACATAATCCATGTTTTTTTTATACCTTTTTATTTTCGAGAATTTCTCAAATGGAACAGAATAAGCTGTTGTAATTACACCCATGGTATTTGTTTTAATTTCAATTTCTTTTTTTTCTGTAATCCCTCCGGATCTTTTTTTCTGTAACTTTAGACAGTATAAATGCTTGCGATTTTTGTTCATTGGCAGGAGCTATGCTAAAGCTGTATTTATAATTTTCTCCCCTATAATAAAGCATAAGAAAATTTGTTTTCTTTAGCAGGTTGGGCTCTATCCAATATGTCCCTATTACAGCTGTTAGCTCAACTCCGTTTAAGCAGACAGCGTTAGGGTGTGCATTTGAGAAAGTGATATACATTTTTTCGTCACTTACAGATAAATTAGCCACAATAGAATCGGGTGCAGGCTCTTCCAAAAGCTCTGCTAATCTTTCAAATGCGAGTTTAGCATTTTCATAGCTTTCTATTGATTTGATAATATCGCTTTCCAAAGATCTTTTTGCCATTTTTTCATTCATCACTATTACTGTTGCGGCACTGCTATCAGATTTTTCTTTGATAACTTTTATAATCAAGTTATTTATTACAATAGTATCATTTGTTTTTCGCCTGTAAATTTTGTCAGTGTCTATTATCTCAAAAAAGAAAGAACCAATATTTTCAAGGTTAAGATTCTGGGAGCGCATTTCTTCACTCAATATACCAACGTAGGTTATTTTCAACCTGCCGCTGCTTACGGTTTCACCTGCCTTTATTTTTAATTCTGAGCCTATTTTTTGTGACATACAGGTGTTTATCAAAAACAGGAAGCTGAATATGCAGGCGATGTATCTACTCACTATCCTTCGATGAAAATTAAATAATAGTGTTGCTCTTTTACCTGCTGCAAGAATTTTTTAAATGAAGTAATAGAATCCAGGTAACCCCTGATTTCATCACCAGATAATACCGTTCCTCTCCTGTCTTTTAGTTTCATAACTTCTACTTCGTGATTATCAATCAAATTGTCATTTACTATTTTATCTTCCATTTCCGGGGTAAATGCCTCCAGTTCTTTCAGCATTGTTTTTACACCATCTGGCGAAACAGTCCAGATGTTGTATCCATTAAAGTCAAACAGGTCCAAATCAGTGTATTCGCTATCTATCATTTTTCTGGCTTCTCTTGCACCAGCATTGAAAAATATATTGATATATGTATCAACGCCGGTGTCAAAATCAAAAGATTCCACTTTCCACTTTTCACTTTCTTCACAATCGCCTGTGATATAAGCCAGGTTCTTGTTGTCTTCTTCTACCTTTTTCGTCATACCCGGCTCGACGGAATATATTGTTGTTGTTACTCCCATAGTTTTTATTTACAAGTTTAAATGCTGAACGCTTTCTCTAAAAACTATAAATAGTTAACGGTTGGAAAATTAATTTAAACGGCTGCAGTCTAACTTTAAACATTGCCCGGTCTTATTCTGGCTCTTCATTTACCCTATATGTTTCTATATTGCCCATTTCAAAACCGCCAAAAGTTTTTTTCATGATATAGACACAAATCGTGTTTTCTGTAAGCTCATGCTCTACATGGGCATGCCCGGTATAACTCGTTTGCAATACTTTCTTTATTGCCTGCCTGTTTTCTTCTATGTAGGATTGATTAAAAAACCGATGACAGTTGAAATGAATTTTATTGCCTTCCAGCCGGATATTGGAATATATTTCTTCCGGCGGGTAGAAGATGGTGTTGGCTACCTGAAGTGTTAAAAAACAATAATTTGCTTTTGCTAATGTTGAGCTGTCGAAAACGGCTTCTCCCCTTATTTTTATTTCACGAATATTTTCCGGTTTGTTTTTTTGAAACGAATAGGTATTTACATAGCTGGATGGATTTGTGACAGCACTTCCCGTTTCAAACGTTACATCGCCAAAAATGCTTTTTTCAAACAGCTGTTCAACAAGCGAAAAATTTTGTGGGGTTAGCGATTTTAAAAAGAAATAATTGTAATCCAAATCCAGGGTGTGTTCATTTTTAAAATTGATAGAAAAATACAATGGGTTGGTATCATTATCTGCATCTACAAAAAATAGGGAATCGGGATTTTGATATACTATTTTACTAAAGTGGTAATTAGCAGTTCTGAAATCTTCAAAAGTTAAACTCCCCTTGCATTTTAGAGGTACTTTGCCGGCGGCATAATGCTCCAAACATTTTTTAGCTGCTTCGGCTTCGCTGCCCGCTACTTCATAAGTTCCTCCTACTTTGTAATAGCTACTCATTGGTAATTGCTTTACTGATCCTGGCTTTCACCCGGATGTAGAAAAATTCGGTTATCGTTTTTTTAATTTTTGTTCTTTGCCGTCAATTATTATTGTAATATCAGCAAACATAGAGGTCTCAAATGCTCCTGTGATTTCAGTCATATTAGCGGCAATATTATCTTCAGCCACAAAACAATGACCCCGTAAATGCAAATTGGTTGAATTCATTATAAAAATATCGGGACTTGCCGTGTTGGGGTATTTAAAAAAACCGTTCTCTAACCTAAATGCTAAATTTTTATACTGAATCAAACATTCTTTATTGCTTTGAAACACTAATTTTCCTGTGCATTGCACTTCTTTTCGGCTGTCGGTTTTTGCCTTAGCTATGTTAAATTCTTTTGCAGCTATATTGCTGTAGTTTGCGGTTAGCCTTATGTTTCCGGCAATAGATGTGTGTACACAATTGTGCAGGGTTTCTACCAGAAAAGACAAAAAGTGCTTCGGAATATGAAACCCGAGATCAATATGCAGCCTGATGTCGGTAACACTTTTTGTATAGGATTCATTTATTAGAGCATTTCCAAGTGCATCCCTGTTTTCAATTGTACAAAAATCATTGATGGCATTGTGCACTTCCTGTAGAGCGCTATCCAAATAAATGATTGATTTTATTTTGTGTTCAAAATCTTCAAATAAAATAAATCCCTTAGCATTTATCAACAGATCCTGTTCGGGAAAATCCTTATTCAATATGTTGAATGTCTCCAATGTTCACCGGCTTTAAAATAGTTTTTTAATTATTGCAGGGTCTTTAAAAGCAGATCGTGTATTTTTTTATACAATGGGCTTTTTCCATTAAAGTTAACGGAGACTTTATCAAGCTCAATTACTCCATCGCCCATATTCCTGTATTTTTCATGCAGCTTCTTATCAGCAATAATCTTATTGGCCAGTTTAGATAGTTTTAAAAATGTTTTTTGGTTGATGCTTATCGTTTTTGCCGGACCGCCATCGTATTCACCCGAAGAACTTTGTTGTTTTGTAACAGGCTTATACACGATCTGTGTATCGCTGATAAAATAGCAATTTGCCATTCCGTCGATAAATGTAAAACTGATAGTTTGCCCTTGCATGCTTTCAGAGATTAGTATAAATATGATCAGAATATATTGTTTCATGCGTACTTGTTTTCGGGATGAGCCTTGCTTATGATTATCCTTTCTTGTTCGATTTATAATTAACGCAATATATTTAGTCAAACCCTTGTGCTTTCTGCTATTCATGACGGAGAGAATTAATAATGCAGGCGTGCGTTATTACATTGCTAAATCATCTGTTTGCAGCAGACCAGGTCTCTTATTAAACTGGCCTGCTGAAAACAGGAAAGATTTTTACAACTAGTTGCCACATATATGGCTAAACACTTCTTTCCCTGTATTATCTCTCCAGTGAAATTCAATGCTGATATTTTTCTTCCTGCATTCTTCGTAATACCAGGCCGTGGAAGTTTTATATGTTTTGCAGTCTTCTTCTGGTTGTGTTTTGTCAAAACCTTCAGCTTTCATTTGTTCTGCGGTTGTCTTAGTCCGGCTGAAATAATAGTTTACCTGGTTATCACCGCCCTTACTTGCACTATCAAAATGATGGTCAAAATACATCAGGTCGGGCAGGCTTTTGTTCACCTGGCTTGCAATAGTTTCCGCATTAAACTCAAGCGTTACCAGGCTCTCTGGGCTTATGTTGGTAGGGTTGCCATCTTTATCTGTTGGATAGTTTGTTTCTTTTTTATTATCACATCCAAATAATGTCATCAAGCTGCAAAGGGTTATCACTGTAAATAGTTTTAGGTTCATAAAAGTATTTTTTGTTTTGATTGATTTTATTGTTTTTCCATTTTTCGGATACAATACTGGTCGCTTACCAATATGTTTCCTTTACTGTTTACACATAGGCCGCCAATATTTCTAAACATGGCTTTTGTTCCTGTAGCATCTCTCCAGTCGGACGTTTTATTGCCTGCGAGAGTAGTAACCAGTCCTGCAGGTGTAGCTTTCCTTACTCTTGTATTTTCTCCGATGATCAGGTTGTCATCCTTATCAACGGCCAGTGCATTTATCCGCATAAATCTTGCAGCCTTACCCGAACCATCGGGGCTAACGCCTTCTTTTTCCATTTGGTTAATATCACCCACAAAAACACTTACTACACCAGCCGGCGAAATTTTTGCAATGCAGCTTCCACCTCCGTTATTATTATTTTGAGGAATATATACATTTCCTTTACTGTCTACAGCAATCGCTTTTATTTCCCTTAAAGTGGCCTCTTTGCCAAGGCCGACTTTAAAGTCTGCCTGTATTGCTTTACCAGCCATGGTGGTTACTTTTCCGGCTGCACTTATTTTTCTTACCGAGTAATCAGTAGTTACGTATAGGTTACCTGCATTATCTATACACAATCTGCGGGGATAAGTAAATTCCGCTTCTAACCTGTTGCCATCATCTGTTCCTTTATAGCCTTCGGAACCGGCATACAGTTCAACTTTTTTATCGGGATAAATCTTATAAATAGCATGATCCTTATTGCTGGCAACATAAATATTGCCATCCTTATCCACACAAACACCATCTTTGCCGGGTAGTTCTTTTAAGTTTAAATCGTAATAATTTTCATCCATTGCCCCCAGGCCAAATAAGCTGGTTACTTTTGTGTCTGCATCTACTTTGCGTAAATTTATTTGATCAATTACGTACAGGTTATCAAATGCATCTACTGCACAACTACCCATTTCCCAGGTAAAATGTGCTTTTTGTCCGGTACCATCCATGGTTTTATTATCTTCTTCCCAACCGGCTATAGTAGTGACTTTCCATGATTCTGTTTGTGAATATTTTTCAACAGTAAAAGCCGCAGTGATAGATAATATCAGGATGGTGGCAAATGATGAGATATATTTTTTCATTTTGGTTTATTTTAAAATGAGATTTAGTTATTAATAGGTTTGTGTTTTACTGCCTGCTTATTTTGCGTATGCACGCCCCATCGCTAATCAGTATATTTCCTCTGCTGTCAATACTTATGCCCTGTATATCACCAAATGCAGCTTGCTTGCCATCCACAAAGTCTTTATTGGTGGTACCTGCAATAGTGGTTACTACACCTGATGGCGTTACTTTTCTTACTCTTGTTTCTTCTGCTACTATCAGGTTATCGTCTTTATCAACCGAAAGGGCATTTATCCTATTAAACCTGGCGGCCTTTCCAGTACCATTGTGTTCATCTGTACCATTGTTAAGCATATTGGGAGGTACAGCATCCAAGTCACCAACAAAAATGGATACATCACCACTGGTTGCTATTTTTGCGATAGCACCACCCATTCCGTTTTGAGGTACGTATAGGTTTCCCTTACTGTCAACGGCTATGCCTCCTCTTATTTCCAGTAATACGGCAGCCTTGCCCACACCGGCTTTAAATTTTCCATCGCCGCCTTCTACTTCGCCGGCAAGCGTAGTAACGGTTCCATCTGCACTTATTTTTCGGATTGAAAAAATATCGGCCACATACATATTTCCCATTTTATCTCTACATATACTTCGAGGGTATTTAAAAGCTGCCTGCAGTCTTGGACCATCTATATTATTACGGAATCCTTCCTGCCCTGCAAACAGGGTAACTTTTTTATCGGCACTTATTTTATAAATGACATGGTCGTTATGGTTGGTTATATAAATATTCCCATTATCGTCTGTACATATACCACCCTTACCAGGGAGGGGAGGAGTAGTAATTGTTTTATTGTTTTCATCAATGGCTTCGCCACCAAACAAAGTGGTTACTTTGGAACCATTATCCATTACCCGCAGGTATAGCTGGTCTAATATGTATAAGTTATCGGCAGCATCAATCGAATTAAAACCCATGCTGCCAAAAAATGCCGCACTTGTGCCTGTGCCATCTTTAATGATGCCTGTTTGATCCTGCGTCCCTGCCAGGGTAGTTACTGTCCATTTTTCAATAAAAGGACGCTTTGCCGCTGCGATAACAGTTATAAGCGCAGCTATGACTATAAAGAATTTTACGTTTTTCATTTTATGATTTGTTACTGCACTATAATTTTTGTTGGGTCGCTGCTTAATGTGCCACTGTTAAGCCGGGTTGCTACTCCATTTTTCCAATAAGTGGCAGTAGGTACATTGTTAACATAAGTGATACCGCTTGTAAATACATCTGTATTTTTTAAACAGATATCGGTTAACTCGCAATCGGGAGTAGTTGTACCGCTCTGGAGGGTTAGCTTCATGCCATTTTTCCAGTAACTGGCAATGTTTGTGGCGTTGGCATCAAACTGAAAACCGGCAATATATAAATCAGTGTTGCTTACAAAAACATTTTTTGCAGTAGCGGCAGTAGTTTCGGTAATTACTTTGGGAGCTTCATTGTTTTTATACATCATGATCCTGCTTACATTTCCGCCTACAGGATATTCGTTGGTAACGATATAAACATCATTGCCGGAAACAGCGATACGAAATCCGCTTGCGTTAATAGTATTGGTTAGCGGTATAATTGTAGCGGAGCCGTTTTTCCAGAGTATGCAATTACGATTTGCGCCAACAACCTGAATACCTAATATATACACATCATTACCAGATACAACTATATCACTTAAAAATGCATTGGGGGCAGCCCCGGCTATCATCAGCGTGGTCATTGTTCCATCTTTCCAGTATTTGGGTGTATAAGCAGAACCTGAAGGGTTTTGTTGAGTTACGGCGATATGTACTCCACCTGCATTTACAGCAATGGCTGCACAAGACAGGTTGTTAGTGCCATCATCAAAGTTGGCCGCAATTGTACCATTTTTCCAGTATTTACCGATACCCCGGCCTGTAGAGGGATCTTCCTGAACGCCTACTATATGCACATCGTTATTATATATCGCCATATCTACGGCATCGGCACTGCTACCCTGAGTGGTAGTACTGGTAAGCGGCTTGGCTATGCCATTTTTCCAGTAACAGGCATACTGAATATTAAGAGCAGGGTCGGTTACTGAACCACAAATATGTATGGTATCGGTGGGGGCTGTTTCCTTTTTATCTTTCCTGCAAGAGAAAAGCAGGACAACGCTTATTAAACAAACCGTTATTTTTTTCATGGTTATATTACTTTATTGTGCGTTTTCTCTGATGCTGCCTATTACGACTCCATCCGATATATTTATTGTCTTTGAATTTATTTTACAACGATTGAAGAACCTTGAGCTGATAATGAGCCGTTTGTTAACCTGGTTTCCACACCATTCTTCCAATACAATACTGTTCCTACATCTGTGGCAGATGACTCGTAACCCAAGATATAAGTATCGGGTCCTTTTATAAATGCATCTTTGGCCTGACTGTTTGCAAGCCCGTTACCCAGCGTTGTTTTAATGTCATTTTTCCAATAAGTGGCCAAAGAATAACCTCCGGCATTATATTCGTTGCCGGTAGTAAATACATCTGTACCGTTCAACATAATACCACCCCATGCATAGGCGTGACTGCTTACACCATCTGTCATCGCCGTACGGTTCCCATTTTTATAAAGCACTGCTTTATGAAAGCCCGCTCCATCATAGTCGCTACCGGCTATATACACATCATTGCTTATCACTTCTAAATGAAAATACATACAAGCACTTGGAACGCCACTTGTTGATATAACAGAGGATACGCCATTTTTCCAAAGTTTGTATATATAATTGCCTCCCACTTTTTCATATCCGAGAATATAGATATCGGGGCCACTAACTGCCATATCGCTGGCAACACAACTGCTGCTGCCGTCTGTTACGGCGATAAGTGATCCGTTTTTCCAATATTTTATTATACCTAAGCCGGTAGCATTTTGTTCATTTACCAGCACATAAACATCGGTAGCGTAAATTTTTATCACCCTTGCATCAGCATTATAGGTGCCATCGGTTAGGTATTCAATGGTACCATTTTTCCAATATACAGCCCGGTAATTGCCTGTTGGCTGTTTATCAAACCCGGCCAGATATACATCATTTCCTAAAAAGTCAATATTGTAAGCCTCTGCATCGCTGCCCGTCCCTGCTGACGGGTTTGTTAAATTTATTTTAGTGCCATTTTTCCAATAGCAGGCGTATGTAATACCGGCTGCATTTTTCATACTACCTGCCACATATATGCCCGAAATATCAGGTGCTACAGAAGCCTTATCTTTTTTACATGAGCCGGAAGCCATCGCTACACATAGTGCTAAAAAAATTTTTTTCATGGTTGTCTTTTATTATGAATAGCCACAATACATTTATCAATATTTATAATGCTATAATTATATGGGTGGCAACTTTCATCTTTACAGTAAAATAAATGGAGGTTCTTAAATAATTAAATCGTTAAACTGGTATCGGTGGCAGGGAGACTGTAAACGGCACTTTTTATACGTAGAGTTTTTATATTTTGGCAAATGCAAACGAGTAGTTTAGTATAGGTTTGAAGCTGGTCTTAAAAAGCAGACAGTAGCATATTGGATTGAATAGTTAAATTATTACGGTTGAACCTTTGCCAGTATAGCAAAAGTTCCTTTTACAGAGTATTTTTCATCTTCACTCATTGCAACCGGGTCGGCAGTATGGTTAAAAACAGTAGTTTTTATTTTACCATTTATTATATAGAGCACCCAGTTGGTATGCTTGTTTTCATCTGCCTTATTAACACTCGTTATTTCTATAGCATTTTCCAAAACCGAATTTTCGTTCAGGCCCCGCCTCAGGTTATTAAAACCGGCACCCGGCTGGTAGTTATTGTATAGTTCAACCGTAGGACTCAACGTATTAGTGCGGCTACCGGTATAGCCCTTGCCTGCGGATAGATAACCTTCGGAAATTTTGCAAGGCCCCTTATGGAGGTTAGGAATGGTAATGAGTAATGGCCCTGGCTCCAATCCTTTAACGCTGATGCGTAGCGATGAATCCGCTTGATTATATTGGGTGCTTACACTGTCATCGGGTAACACATATTGTTTATCGCCAATAGCAATTGCAAATAGCAGATCTTCCTTTACTGGATTTTGTTTTGCAGATCTATATACAGCAGTAATCATAATGATTACAAACAGGCATATTGCAAAAGCAAACAATACGGGGAATTTATTTTTTATCATAGAATATAGGTTGCATTATTTTTATTTACGCCAACGCTTACCTGTTCATAAAACTATTAATACAGATAGGCGATGAAAACAATAAAACCGGCAACGGCGGATAAAAAACTGGAATCGGAGGAATTTTTACAATATACTAGTCGTTCCCAATAATCATCACTGTAGCGAATATTGCAAAAAGCTGGAAAATAAATAAAGGCAGGTTCAGCAGTAATAGCCTGATGAGTTTGTGTTTTAAAAAATAGGAATTGCGTAAAAATTTTACAGATTTGATATTAAACAGCGGGGCAATAATACCGGCTGCTATGCCCGCTGAAGCAAGTGCAATGATGCTTGCCAAAGAAAGCTGGTTGAATAAAAAGAGGTTGTAATCTAATAATAGCATGCAGGATACAGCCGTGCTAACACCGGTGATAAGCATCGAGTAAAGCAGGTTTATCGACCAGCCATTTTTTATTTTGATGACAGTTTTTTCCATAAAGAAGGTTGTATGATTGTGCATATAATTTCTGATATTTTACTTGTTATTTACTTTGTAGATGAACCATTGTTTATAAGTGTTGTTTAAAAAAACAAGTCTGTGTTTTAGAAATCGGGTAGTGCCTTACTGCCTGCTAAAATTTCCAGCCCTGTTCTTCCATTGAAAACATGCGCATTAAAATAACCACTTCATGAAAATGGCTGGCCAGTTCTTTTGTTTGCTTATTTTTTTCGATAAAAAAAATAGTCTTGCCATTTTGAACCAGTTTCAATGTTTCATGTCGTGGGCCGGCATCTGCATCGGTTGATTGTACAGCGTTTTGTAATTGATGAGCCGCTACCTTATCAAACAGGGCTTGTAATTTTTCTGATGTGCTTTCCCATTTTATTTTGGCCGATTCGTTATTAACGCCGGTTTCGGCTTCGTAGTAGCAATCTTTTGTGCCAATTTTTATGATGGTTTTTCCGGTAAAATCATCCTGGTTGTTATAGGTTAACTCCCAGCTGTTTGGTTTTAAAAAATTGCAGGCCGGTGTACTAAGTAAGCACAGGGCTGTAGTTAACATTACTAAGCCTTTGATCATATAGCTATTGTTTAAAAATATATTTCGGCGTTAATTACAAAATCGCCCTCTATTTTATAATCCTTGTTTTTACTGCCCGCATGAGACTCGTATGCATTTTTTAATACCGTAGTATGAATGCTGCCTTTTATGAGAAAGCTTGCTTTTTTTACATTGGTATTTTCACTGATTTTTCGCATTACTGTAATGGTTGCAGCATTATCCGATACAGGTATTTTATGAAAGCCATCATCCAGGTTTCTGAGACTAAAATCAGCCACGGGGTAGTCGTACAGCTCCACGGTAGGTACTATTGCATATTCTTCGCTATTAAAAATCTTTGTATAAGCCGATTGGTAGCCCGTAGGAATTTTACAGGGGCATTCAAACAGGTTGGGAATATCAAGTATAATCCTGCCGCCATCTAATCCTTTCATGAATATTTTTAGAGAAGAATCCCGGTCGGCAAAGGATGTGCTGATACTATCTGCCGGGAGGTTAAACTTTTTTCCATCAATTAGAATACTACATTGCGGATCGTTGCCCAGGGTATCTTTTTTTGCAATGCTGGTTTCAGTACCGGATTTTTGTATATCTGCAGATTTTTCTTCCTTAAGGTTGTTACAGGAGTAAATGGATAATGATAATAAAATGATACAGGTAGATAAAATCATTTTTTTCATATTGGCGCTAATTTATTTTGGTTTGCTGCAGTTAATGTCAAACAGGAATTTGTAAGCAGGTACCATACTAGCTGGTTGGTTGATGGTTGGTATTTGAAGCGACTGTTTGTACAGCCGTTTCAACCACAGGCTGACCCTGCGGAGACGATACCTGTGCAATAGAACTGTTTATCATAGCAATTACCGTGGTCGTTAAAAATGGGGCGAACCTCATTCCTATTTTTTCATCATAAAATAATACCATAAAAAGATGATTTAAAACCAGCATACCGGCAACGGCTTGTTTTTGCAGGTAAAAGGTATTGTTTAAGCTTAAGAAGATGCACCACCACCACCGCTGCTACCACCACCAAAATTGCCGGCAGATTGGCCGCCTGTACTTTCGCCGCTGTAGCCGGGTGTTTCAGTAGATGAAAACCCACGTTTCTTTTCTAAAGCAGTAGTGCTTAAGAAAACATCATATAACAAATCGCCCACAGTGTAATCATCTTTTTTTACCTGGCTGGGTGCACTTCGATAGCCCACTTTAAGTTTTTGTTCTATTTCGTCAAGTCCCAGCTCCCTGTATTTTTGCCAAAAGGCTTCGATTGTTTTGTATTGATTTTCTTTACCTAAAATCTTTCTTTTCTCCATCCAATCTTGTTTTAAAAGTTTCCTTTGTAAGTACCATTGTTTTTCTTCCTCTATAGCTTGCTTACTGCGTTTTGGCCCTTCTAAATAATACAACCACCTGCAAAATAGTAACAATGCAACGAGGCCTGCCCATAGCCATCGCCACTTAAATAATATGGTACACATAATAACTGCTGAAAGAATTACGATTGGTATGCTATATTGAGATACGGCAGTTTGTTTTGTTTTACTTTTTTTCATTCCGGTGTTTTTTATAAAGTAAGAAGATGATGAGGGCTAACAGTGCGCAGGCAATCATGAGTACCTGCCTGTCAAATCTTTTGCTTTTTGTTTGTTTTGCTGTATTTGCTAATGATGTTGTATTAATTTTTGCTGTTAAGGCAATGAGCGTGTCGGATAGTTGATGAATGGTGGGCAAATAAGCTTGCGTAGGGTGCCGGGGTATCATCAAAAAATTTAAACTATCCAGCCCTGGTTTTATTATGTTGCGAATAATTTCGGCACTTGCCAAATCGGTAACCTGTCCTTCTATGCCATAACCAGTTTCTATACTTATTTGCTTTTCCTTACGGGCTATTAATACAAGCAAACCTGTATTTGCTTTTTTATCGCCAATGCCCCAATTCCTGAAAGTAGCCGTAGCCAGTTCGTTAATTGGATAGCCTCCGGTAGTTGGTATTACTGCTATAACAATTTGATTGCCTGTTTTTTTATGATGCCAGATTAACTTGTCTTCAATTCTTCTCCATGTGCTGTGATAGTATGCGTAGGCATTTTCATCGTTATATAATCTTGGGAAGCCTGGTTTTGGCGGGATATATTTCTGTAATTGGGCAGCACAGCTAATTGTAATAGCTAATGAAAATAGCAGCGTAATTATTTTCATTTTACAAATGAAAATAAATAGGGAGATTGTAAAAGGTATAATTGGTAAGTGGTAGTATTATTCAGGTAAAAGGGAAGAATGAAACTGTATTTGGGTACAGTAAGATTAATGGAAAAAGCTTTCTGCTTTATTACTAATTTTATCAATATTAATATATTTTACAATCAATCATATAACAGGCATTTGCATGTTTCAAAGTCTCTTTAAAAAACGATCTCCGCACTATATACGGCAGGCATATAGTACTGTGCAGATCCTGCTTAACTTTTGTATATGAAAAGGATACCGATAATACATATTACTCTGCTTGTGATTGGATTTTTTTTAGCTAACCAATGGGGATTTACTCAAACTACTAATATTGACTCATTAAAAACCCAGTTGCAGCTTACCAAAGCAGATACGCTTAACATATTACCGATGGTAACCACAGGGATGAAATTACCTAACAAGGAATATGATGCAAAGATGCTTATTTATCAATGGGTGATACAGCAGTCTGAAAAAATCAATTATCCGAAAGGCACTGTGTGGGGCTACAGGAGTATCGCTATTTTACACCGGGATTTATTCAACAGTGAAGAAGCCATAGCCAATATGCTAAAGTCGATAGAAATTGCAGAAAGATACAAGTTGCATAAATTACATGCATTGGGGCTTGACGGCCTGGCTGCCATATACCGGTATAACCGTTCTTTTGATAAAGCTATTGAGTATGACAAAGCTGCTATTGCCGTATATGAAAAGTACGGAGGAGATAAATTGGGTATAGGGGTTATTTATTACAATCTCGGCTCTCACATTCATGACTCAATCCCGGTACATCGAAGGAAAACCATTAACCCGGAAGCGATATACTATATACGCAGAGGAATAAAAATAGCGGAGGATGCAGAAGATAATTTTGTTTTGCTGCAATTATTAACTGGTTCTTCTGCTATATATACAGAGATGAAGATCTTCGATACAGCTACACTCTACCTAAACAAGGCAGAGCTCCTGATCAATAAGCTAAAAGTTCCACGCTATTATAATAGCCTTTATTTGCGTAAGGGTGGCCTTGCTTTTGATCAAAATGATTTTCAGAATGCATTACATTATTATAAAACTGGCCTTCTGCTTGTTCAAAAAAACAAAGATCCTTTTTATGAAAGGGATTACCTGAGCAAGCTGAACAAAACCTATGCTGCACTAGGCGATACATTATTGGCCTACAAATATTTTTATGATTATGATAAAGCAAACGATTCTATTAACAGTGACGAGAAGCTCAAGTTGACCGCATTAATTGACGGTCAATTCCAGAAAGTGAAAAAAGAAAAAGAAATCCACCGTTTGCAAGTTGAACAACGGATTAGGCAATTGGAGTTGGAAAAACAAAATGCAATTATTGCAGGCAATTTAGCCGAAGCACAAAAAAAGCAAAATGAAATAGCCTTACTCTCACAACAACAAGAAATACAAACCTTACAAATACAACAACAAAAGGAAGACCTGACAAAAAAATCATTACAGGCAAAAGCAGCCGAACAGGAAATACAACTAGCAAATACAGCCAAAGAGCTTAAAGAAAAACAGCTAAGTAGCCAGCGTACAATTCGTAATTATCTTTTAGGTGGGGTAGGCCTTCTTGGTATTCTTGCATTTACACTATTTCGCAATATTATCAGTAAGAAAAAGGCCTACATGCAACTGGAAAATAAAAGCGAACAAATAAGAGAACAGGCACTGGAGCTTGGTAAACAAGCTAAGCAAATAGCGCAGTTTCAAAGCCAGATGAACCCACATTTTGTATATAATGCTCTACACAACATACAAGGACTTGTATTAAATGAGGAGGCCGAAAAAGCAAATACACAAATAGTATCATTAGCACAATTAATGCGTAAAACATTTGCAAATGCTGAAAAAGATGATATACCAATTGATGAAGAAATAGCTTACCTGAATAAGTATGTAGAATTTGAAAAAAATGCTTTTGATAATAATTTAAACTTTTTGATAGAAACTGATATTGAAGCCAGGAATGTCTCAATACCGCCTATGATGATACAGCCGTTTATTGAGAATGCTATCAAACATGCGGAACTTAAAAAAATAAGCAACCCTTACATAAGGGTATTAATTGAAATTGAAAATAATTTATTGTCCATTAATATAAAAGACAATGGTAAAGGCATAGAACCAAAAGAAAATGATTCAGATAAACTTTCTCATTCTATATCTGTGATTAAATCCAGGCTAAACCTACTGTTTAAAGGTAGTGACGGCATTCAGCAAAAACCCGTTTTTGTAATAAAAAGTATCCCTGAAATTAGTGAAGGGACGATGGTTCAGTTTTATTTACCCCTTAATTATACCTGCTAAACATGATAAAAGCAATATTAATAGATGATGAACAGCTAAGCCGGAACACATTAAAGAAAATGCTTGCCCTGTATTGCCCTACGGTGGAAATAATAGGAGAATTTGAAAATGCTGTTACCGCTACAGCAGGCTTACAAACTATACAGCCAGATTTGGTTTTTTTGGATGTTGCTATGCCAGGGAAAAGTGGTATTGATTTTTTGCGCAGTTTAAAACAAATAGACTTTGAAGTAATATTTGTTACTGCACACGACAAATATATACTGCAGGCAATACGATTTGCAGCAGTTGATTATCTCCAAAAACCTGTTGAGAAAGGCCAATTGATGACTGCGGTTCAAAATGCCGAAAAGCGTATTTCTCAAAAAGTATTATCGCAACAATTACAAACTTTTTTACACAACCTAAAACCCAAAAACAATCAACAGGAAATGCAGTTATGCATACCAAGCCTCAAAGGTTTTCAGGTAGTACAGGTGTCAGATATTATATATTGTGAAGCAGAAAATACCTATACAACTATTCATTTTAGCAATAATAAAAAAATTCTGGCTTCAAGGCAATTGTTAGATTATGAGGTAATGCTGCAAGATTTTCAGTTCTTTCGCATACACAAATCTTATTTGATAAACATGAAACATATTAAAGAATACCAAAAAGGTGAAGGCGGTTTTGTCGTAACCAGCAACAACCAAACCCTGGAAGTATCAAGAAGAAAAAAAGAGGGATTCCTTGAAACGATGAAGGAGTTGTATAAGTATTAGCAATACATTGTCATGCCCGTCTTTGTTTTTTATTCTATAGCTTTATGTTGGGTGGACATATTTTACACAAGGATCAACCAGGGTTATATTAGCAGCCTTAAAAACGGCAACGGATATTACCACAACCCGAACTATAGCCGTGCATTGAAACGGGCGTTTACCTACAATTTCAGCAAGGGCGCTAAAGCCAATACCGGCCGAAGCAATACAAATGCGGAAATGAAACGAACAGGGTGAAGAACTGACCAGGAAAGAATAGCCATTAGATTTATGTTAATTGTTCGTAATTTGTTTGCGAACAATTTTTTTATGTTCCAGTTGATAGAAAAATTTTATCTCCTTTTCCAGGGTGCCCTGATCTTCCAGGGCATATTTTTCTTTGGTATTTACATTATAGCCCGTCGGCAGGATGCGCTGTGGTACAGTCTTTACCTCCTTGCCGCCGCCGTTTACTTCTTTATCAATGCCAGCGGTACTTTTTTTAATATCGATGAAAATGCTGTTTTTGAATCCGGCTGGTACAATGCGGTTAACATCCCGGTACTGATCATTGAAAATTTATTTTATCTTCTTTTTATCAGGCATTTCTTTTTTGATCTCATTGAATCAAAAAAAGTAAAAAAGATCGTCAACCTGGTATTACTGACAATTCCTTTTCTCTTTGTTGTATTTCTTATTCTGAAACTGGCCGGAATAAGCACACAGGTGATCTTTTACACGGTAAAAATGTTAAGTGTTTTTCCTGCATTATTTATTGTTGTAACACTGGCCCGGAACAGGCTTCCTTATGCAAGCCTTGTAATATATGGATTGATGTGCACCATTGCAGGTACGTCACTGACTGTATTAATGATCGTTTTAGGGAATAACGGGGTGCATTACCTGTTAACGGATAGTTACCCATTGATCTTTATCCGACTGGGGATATTGGGTGACATGATATTTTACCAGCTGGCACTTTTAAAAAAATGGAAAGCACAGGAAAGGTTGCTGGCCATGCAACAGTTAGAATCTGAACTGGCAATAAAAAAAGTAAGGAACAATATCAGCAAAGAACTGCATGACGATATCGGCAGTACATTAAGCGGCATCCAACTGTATAGTCATATGGCAATGAGCCAGGCGGCTTCCGGCAACATGAAAGAAACCAATAATACCCTCCAGGTAATTCAGCACTCAGCCACCGAAATGGTAGGGCGACTGAAAGATATTGTATGGCTGTTACAATCTACCGGTGATAATATAACTGAGCTTGCAGAAAAATTACAGGAATATGCAGCCTATATGTGCCACGCAAAAAAAATACAATTGAATACAACCGTGCATGAAGTCCTGGAGAATAAAAAGATCAGTAAAGAAAAAAGCCACCAGTTATTCATGATCGGGAAGGAAGCCATCAATAATGCAGTAAAGTATAGCAATGCAAGCATTATTGCTATTGATATGGCACAGGAGGAGAATATGCTTGTATTTTCTGTGAGTGACAATGGGGCAGGATTTAATGTGAAGGATGTTTATAGCGGAAATGGCCTGCTGAACATGCAACGCCGGGCTGCAGAAGTGCAGGGAGCCGTGGTTATAAATTCTTCACCGGAAAAGGGGACGGTATTGCAACTGACCATTCATAATCCTTCATGATGGTTGTAAAATTCACCCTTTGAGGTATTAACAGGATACTGCTTATGTTTTAGTTTTATGATTGAATATGGAAATCCGTGTAGCAATTTTTGAAGATGACAAGCTGATCAGGAATGCATTGCAGTCTATAATCAATAGTACTGAAGGATATTCTTGCGTGGGTGCTTTTGATAATGGCCGTCATTGGCAGCAGGAATTAGAACGTTGCCGCCCCGATGTAATATTAATGGATATAGAAATGCCCGGAATAGATGGTATTGAACTAACCCGCCTTATAACAGCAGCTTTCGATAATGCGAAAGTGCTTATCCAGACAGTATTTGATGATAGTGCCAAAATATTCAGCGCACTCTGTGCAGGTGCAAGCGGCTATATTTTAAAAACTGATCCGCCGCATAAATACCTGGAAGCTATCAATGAAGTATACCAAGGAGGCGCATTCATGAATGCAGCTGTTGCCCGCAAAACCCTTGTTTTTTTTACCAATAAAAATATTATGGTAGCAGCGCCCCAGGGTGAAATATACAACCTGACCGATCGGGAAAAAGAAATTTTACAATGCCTTGTAGAGAACCACTCCCTGAAAAATATTGCTGAAACACTTTTTATAAGCCTCGAAACCGTACGCACCCACGTAAAGCATATCTACAAAAAACTTCATGTTGCCAACAGAACAGAAGCTGTGATGAAAGCATTGCAGCAGGGACTTGCCTGATCTGTAATTCATTTACCCGAAAATCTCCGTTTCACTTCAGTTATAAAAATCACCCGTTGAGGTATTGATAGCAGCTTTTGGTAGCAATAGTTTCGTATCCGTATTTAACAACTATTCGCATCACCATGGAATAGCATGGAAACAATTGGATGGCAGCGATGGTAGTATCCTGGCTGCCAGCAATAAAATGCTTGTATTGGTCAACATAAAAGGCAGGTGATACCATCGCAGTATTAAATAACGATTATGAAAAATTCTGCTAACTGATCACCATACAGGCAGTAATAAAGGAAAATGAAACACAGAGATCAGCAAATGAAAAGCGGGAAGGGATTGTTAGGAAAAAATTAAACATCAAGTATAAACCAGGGTATGAAACTAAAATTTTTTATTGTAATATTTATACTAATCCCCGCTTTTGCAAAAACGCAAAATATTGGAATAGGAACTTCTATACCTCATGGAAGTGCCCGGTTGGATGTAAGTGCTGACAATAAAGGGTTTCTTCCACCAAGGCTAACAACTTCACAGCGTAATGCCATTAACTCACCCGCTAAAGGCTTACTTGTTTTTGATTCAACCAAAAACAGTTACTGGTATTTTGAGAACAGTCGATGGAGAGAAATAGGGATAAGCGACAAAACATTGGGCGGAAACGTAGATGAATATATATATGACCATGGAAGCCAAGTGCCGGACAGTATTCGCATAAATCAACAGCAGACTTCTATTACCAGTACGTCAGCAGTAATTTTTGATACAGGCGGCCCTTCATCTAATTATGGCAACAACGAAAATAATACAGCCTATATAGGTTTATTCGGCGGTAGTCCGAACTTTACAATACTTGGATTTCGTATTAAAGTAACCTATGACCTTGCAGTAAATGATACACTTTTTCTGCATAATGGTAACCTTGCTTTTATTGGAGAATCATCTCCGGGACCGGTTGTAAAATATTATACCAATTCAAGCGGCGCCGATAGTCTTACGATTTACAATGAAAGTTCTTTTGCCATAAGAATGAAAAGTAATGGATCGGGGAATGCAGCCGGCTTTGCTTTGAAATATCAGTTATTATTATGGAGTTACAGCAGTGTACCTGACAATACAGCTCCGTCAACCGGCTGGCATTTCTTAACATCAAAACTTGCAATGCGGGGCGGAACAGGAAATTGGTTGCCTGATTCGGCAGGTGTTCTGTCATTTGCATATGGATACAATGCAAAAGCAAGCGGGGCATACTCTACATCTTTTGGGTACAATGCATATGCATCCAGGGATGGTGCCGTTGCTATCGGTGATAAAGCTTTGGCTTCAGGATCATATTCGGTCGCTTTGGGATCCGGGCCTGCTGCCAAAGGGCAGTATTCCACTGCTATAGGAGCCGCAGCAACCGCATCCGGAAATTATTCCCTGGCCCTGGGCCGGGGTGCAAGTACGCTTGCCACCTATGCTACAGCCATAGGTTTATATACAAATGCTTCCGGCTATGCTGCCACTGCTTTTGGAGATAGTACGCTTGCATCGGGTACTGTTTCTACAGCAATGGGATTTAGAACCCAGGCGGCCGGCGATCATGCTACTGCTACAGGATATAATACCGAAGCTTCCGGTAATTACTCTACTGCGATCGGGTACAATGCTACCGCTTCAGGGGATTACTCCAATACTATTGGCAGAAATGTTGCCGCTTCGGGAGATTATTCTACCAGTATCGGGAATTATGTAACAGCCGGTGGAAACGGTTCATTTGCCATTGGTGATAATTCAGTTTCACAAACAATAATATTTGCTACAGCCAACAGGATGAACATGCGTTTTGCGGGAGGCTACCGTCTTTATACCAACCCAGACCGTACTGCCGGTGCTATTATGAATGCCGGGGATAATAGCTGGAGCACCATATCCGATATACGTAAAAAAGAATACTACCAGCCTGCCAACGGGAAAGATTTTCTTGACAAAATTTCTGCCATGCAGCTCGGCAGTTGGAACTACATTGGCCAGGACAAAAATACATTTCGTCATTACGGCCCCATGGCACAGGAGTTTTATAAAAATTTCGGAAATGATGGTATCGGCACAATCGGGAATGATACTACCATCGCCAGCTCAGATGTTGATGGCGTGATGATGATTGCCATACAGGCATTGATAAAAGAAAACGAAATGCTAAGATCACAAAATGAAAAGCTGGAGGCAAGACTGCAAAAATTAGAAGCTACATTACCCGGCAGAAAAAAGCCGGTAAAGAATAATTCAATTCATTAAAAAAATAAAACAGCACAAATGAAAAAGATAATTATTTCCCTCGTTATGCTCCTTGTTTTATCTGTGGGCTATGGACAGCTGGCACCTGTTACCGATGACCCGGTAATAATTATGGCCACTTTTACACAAAGAGATCCGGGGCCGGCAGATTCGGTATTTAAAAATTACCCGCCCGACTCTTTACTGGCTTACTTTATGAACATTGGTGTAAGGCCCAATCCCATGATCAAAAACATGCGCATACTTACACACGTATACGGAATGGACAGCTATAAGACCATATTAATTTATGAGGTGGACAAGTTCTCCAATATAGAAAATGCTGATAATAAAACGATGGAACTCATTAACAACAGTTTTAAAAATTCCGGCGAAGCCAATTTATTCTGGAAACGCTGGGTGCGCATTTTCGACCGGCACGAAGATACCATTATGAGAGACTGGGTAAAACCAAAATAGATAATCTTTAAGGCATTGATGTTTATTATTAATCACCCCTTTTTTATTATAATGAAACAAATTTTATTGATAATATTTTTAATGATCACAGCCCCGGTTGCATTTTCTCAGCATATTGGTATTGGCAATAGTAATCCTGCCACCTCACTGGATGTAAAAGGCGCCATAGGTACCCGGCCGGATACAGTGATCATTACACAGCAGTTTCAAACGGTAGATGTATCCAATACAAACTTTATCAGGCTGGATGGACAAGGTGCAGGGCAAGGAAGTACGTATACCATACTTTTAACCCCGGGTAAAGACGGGCAGCGTTTACGCATGGAATCCATCGGCTCGTTTGGAAATTCGGAGATCGGCCAATTAGTAAGCAATGCTTATTTAAGTAATGGGAAAAAAATATTATTAGCAGATGATGCAAATTTCGTTTTTGCAATGAAGGGCCGCTACATTGATCTGTTTTATTCTGATGTGACCGGTTGGACAGAAACGGGCAGGAATAATTATACAGCCTTAGTTAATAAAGTAGTGTTTACAAACTCGGGGAATTTTACAGTTCCAATTGGGATAAGCCAGATTAATTTTGCGGTATGGGGTGCCGGAGGATATGGCGGTGGAGGTACAGGTATAGGGGGAAATGGTGGTTTTATTGCCGGTAGCTTGCAGGTGAACTATGGGCAACAATTTAATATTACTATAGCACAGAATACAAGTTCCGGAGGTGGGTTTAGTAGCATCAATACAGGGTTCCCTACAGTAACACATATTATCCTGGCTGGCGGCGGTGGCAGCGGAAGCAAGAATGGCGGGCACGGTGGCAATGCGGGTAGTGTAGGCGAAAATGGTAACCTGGGCAATGGCGCCACCGGCGAGGCAGGAATGGGCGCTCAATTATTAGCCGGAGGTGCTGGTGGCGCTGCCGGAGGAGGATATGGAGCGCAGCCAGGCGGTAACGGAGGTTACCTTACAGCAGGCACCTGCAGTAGTGTGAACGAAGGCGAGGGGGAAGGTGGATCGGGCTATTATGGTGGGGGAGGCTCCGGTACTTTTATTGTTTTACCGCAAAGTGGAGCCAATGGCGGTGGCGGTGGTGGAAGAAATCATTACTTAGGATCCACTACGGTTATTACACATAATACACATACCGGCAATATTATACCTCTCCATACTTTGTATGATGGTGGTGGCATAGGTGGTAGCGGCAGCAGCAATGGTACGGCAGGCAAAGTGGTAATTACCTGGTAAGGCCACATCTACACTATTTCCAATCCTGCCACACCTGGCATTTTCACATCCAAAAAAAGATCGGGCTTTAATCAAAGTATAGCTTGCAAACCATCTGGGGGGGGGTAGAAAAATTACTCACACAATTGAGTGCAGGTTCGTTTTTATACATTCATTTAACAGCAAGAGATCGTCCCGTTCATCATCAATACATATACAGGGGAGAATCTTGGTAATTGCAATTGATTAGTTTAGTTTAAAAATACCAATTATGTAAGTTCATTCAGGCATTATTACAGAGTATTTATTGTAAGGATGCCCAATGTAGTGAGAAACCGTTCTATATTCAGTGTCAAAGCCTTGTTCTGTATTTGGGTTACTGCTAATCGGCTCTTCAAAAATGTAGCAGGTTCGGTTTCTAAAATAAAGACTTAACATAATTTCCAAGAGGTAGGCATAATTTATATTTTGCTATTTATTTCCATATAGGCTAAATAATGACGCTACTAAACGGCCTTTAAGACTGACCGCAATTTTTACACGACAGGATTTTGACAGGATTGACTTATAACTTATTCATAAATATTGCCTTAAGAAAGTAGTTCTGGGCACCAAACAAACAATAGAATCCCTGTTGCTTTATTTTTATTGTAACAGGGATTTTTATTTAGATACATATCTATGCCGGTCATATTGATGGCAATAAGCACTATTTTTATATTGCAAATTCCCATACCAAAGCTTTCATATGAGCTACAGCCAATTACTCGAAGAAGTAAAGGATGAATTGAACCAGATTTTCCTCAGGTCAGGAAAAGAAGGTCTGCCTTATCATAATCTCGATCATACCATGCACGTGGTATCCCGTGCAGGAGAAATAGCCCGCCACTACAACCTGGATGACAGGGATTTTTTTATTGTAGTGACCGCAGCATGGTTTCACGATGTAGGTTATTATACCGGTCAGCCCAAAGACCATGAAGAGCGGGGCGCCGCTATGGCGGCTGATTTCCTGGCCGCAAGAAATGTGGATGCGGCTGTGATAACACAGGTGAAAGCCTGCATACTGGCCACCCATATGCCGCAGCATCCGAAAAACCTGCCGGAAGAAATTGTTTGCGATGCTGATCTGTATCATCTTGGTACGGATCTTTTTCCTGAGCTCAACAAAAAAATGCGGAAGGAAGTGGAAATGCGCAGCGGGCACAAAGTTGATAAGCAGGAATGGCGAAAGAGTACAGTACAATTACTGGAATCGCATCACTATCATACGGAATATGCAAAGAACCTGCTTAATGGTTCAAAAGCAGATAATCTTCAACGCATCAAAGAAAAAGATATGCCTGCTGAAAAACATATAAAGGCAATGCCGGTTGAAAAAATGATACAGGCAGAAGAAGCAGTAGCGACAAAAAAAGTGAAAAACGACCGGCCCGATCGTGGTATTGAAACAATGTTTCGCATCAGTTCTAATAACCATCAACGGTTGAGTGATATGGCCGATAACAAAGCCAATATCATGATCACTACAACTTCCATCATCTTATCCATCTTACTAAGTGTATTGCTGCGCAAGCTGGAAGACAACCAGCACCTGATGATCCCGACATTGTTATTACTGACGGTTTGCGTGGTAACGCTGGTATTCTCTATCCTGGCCACCAGGCCTGCATTGCCCGCAGGCAGGTTCACAGAGCAGGATATTGATGATAAAAAAGTAAACCTGCTCTTCTTTGGTAATTTTTACCGCATGAGTTATGAAGATTATAATAAAGGTATGAGCACTATGATGAACGACCGGGATTTTCTCTACGGTAGCCTTACCCGTGATGTGTATTCGCAGGGGATTGTGCTCGGCCGCAAGTACCGGCTGCTCCGCACAGGTTACAATGTATTTATGTATGGTATCATTGCTTCTGTACTGGCATTTGTGATCGCAGTAATTGTGTCTATGAATTAAATTTATTACATGAGTCGCCCTATTTTTTTTAACAGGGATATCAGCTGGCTTTCTTTTAATGCAAGGGTGCTGGCGGAAGCAGCCAGGCCTTCTGTGCCTTTGCTGGAACGTATCCGTTTTTTAGCTATCTATTCTTCTAACCTCGATGAGTTTTACAGGGTACGCATGCCTGCGTTGCTGGCGTTGCAGAAGATCAACAAAGAGGAGGGTAATGATCCTGTTTACAGGCAGGTAACTTCGCTTATCAATGAACAGTTGCAATTGTTCGGCAATGTTTTTACCAGGGAGATCATCCCCGCATTGGAAGAGTATGGTTATACTTTAGCGTATGATAACAAACCATTACCTACAGAGCTGGAACAAAAAGCAGCCAATTATTTTTTTACACAGGTAGCTGGACTGCTGCAACCTGTACAGCTTACAAGCGATGTAGATTTTTTTCCTGAGAATAATCAACTTTATATAGCCGTAGTGCTGGAAGAAGGTAACAACGAATCGCTTGCGCTGGTGAATGTGCCCTGTAATGTATTGCCTCGTTTTTTATTGCTGAAGGAAGCCGGTCGCAATTATATTCTTTTACTGGAAGATATCATACGTAAGCAGTTGCCCGCTTTGTTTACCGGCAGCACCATTAAAGCAGCCTGTAATATTAAGATCACCCGGGATGCAGAGCTGAACCTGGCGGATGAATATGAAGAAGACCTCGCAGAAAAGATCGAAAAGCAATTGCAGAAAAGAGATTTTGGTTATGCCACCCGCTTATTGTATGAACCGGGGCTGCCGCTGCGTCACCTGCAGTATCTTATTGATCTGTTTCACCTGCACAAAGCATCTGTGGTAGAAGGTGGCCGGCATCATAACCTGAAAGACCTGGCCGGTATTCCCATCAGCGGTAATGATATACAATACCCCGCATGGCCTGCAATAGCACAAAATTTTACCGGGATGCTGTTTGATGCCATTGAGCAAAAAGACCGGATGGTGCATGCGCCCTATCAATCCTACGATACAGTGCTGCGTTTCTTTAATGAAGCCGCTATCGATCCTTCTGTGGAAGCCATTGCTACCACCTTGTATCGTGTAGCGGGAGACTCACGCATTGCACAGGCGCTCATCAGCGCTTCCCGCAATGGCAAAAAAGTAACCGTGCTGGTAGAGCTGAAAGCCCGCTTTGATGAAGCCAACAATATCCGTTGGGCAAAAACCATGAAGGCCAACGGTATTCGTATCATTTACAGCAGCAACAGCCTGAAAGTGCACGCCAAGATCGCACTGGTGAGAAGAAAGCATGCAACAGTGCCCCTGCTCGGCCTGATGGCCACGGGCAACCTGAACGAAAACACTGCAAGATTTTATACCGATCATATTTTAATGACAGCATACCAACCCATGCTGAAGGAGATGGAAAGCCTGTTCAGCTTTTTAGCGAAAAGAAAAAGATCAGGTCAGCAGGAAGTGATGATACTGGAACATTTGCTCATTGCCCAGTTCAATTTGCAGCAGCGTTTTTTACAATTGATACAGCAGGAGATAGACCATGCACAAAAAGGTTTGCCAGCCCGCATCATCATCAAGATGAACAACCTGGAAGAAGAAGTGCTCATCAGGAAATTATACGAAGCATCCAACGCAGGCGTGCAGATAGAACTGATCGTAAGAGGCATCTGCCGGTTGGTGCCGGGCATTGAAGGGCAAAGCGAACATATTAAAGTACGAAGGATCGTAGACCGTTACCTTGAACACGGCCGGATATTTATTTTTCACAACAACGGAGAAGAAAAAATATTCCTTGGTTCAGCCGACTGGATGAACCGCAATATTTATCGCCGCATCGAAGTTTGTTTTCCATTGTACGACCCGCAATTGAAACAACAAATGCTGGATATCATCGACCTGCAACTCAAAGACAATACGCAGGCAGTGTGGGTCGATACAAGCATGAGCAATACCGCCGTTTCGGATTCAGGTGAACCGGTACGCTCACAGGAAGCCATCTATCATTACTTACAGTCAACTGAATAGTGTATGATCAATACTTTTACAAAATACTGTTTTACCATAATGCTGCTTGCAGGATTGATCGCCTGTAAAAACTCAGCAAAGAAAAAAGATTTCAAAACCCCGCCGGGCTATGATCTCAACCAGCCGGAAAAATTCAACATGCCCGGCAGCCTGCTCGAAATATCCGGCATCAGCTTTAGCAACGGTAAAGCTGATACTATTTATGCCATACAGGATGAAGAAGGAAAACTCTTTCGCCTTGCACTGGGAGTAAAAAAACAGCTCAACAGCAAATTCGGTAAAAAAGGAGATTATGAAGACCTGTCAATGTTTGGTGACAAAGTAGTGATACTTAAGAGCAACGGCACCTTATTATCCTTCAATAAAGCAGATGTGGTATATGAAGATGTAGACAGTGTGCAGGAATGGAAGGGCCTTGTTCCCAAAGGAGAATATGAAGGATTGTATGGAGATCCTGCTACCGGCATGTTGTATGTGCTTTGCAAAAATTGCGAAGGCGATGCACCTGCAGACAAAGTATCCGGTTATATTTTACAGGCAGGCGATTCTATCAAACCAGCCGGCAGCTTCAGCATCAATGTTGCGGAGATAAAACCTTTCAGCGGGAAAGTAAAATCTGGTTTCCGCCCTTCAGCGCTGGCACAAAACCCGCTTACCAAAGAATGGTTCGTTCTTTCCGGCGCCAATAAATTATTAGTGATCACCGACGAAGCCTGGAAAGTAAAAAGTGCTTACCCGCTCAATGGCAATACATTTAACCAGGCGGAAGGCATTGCTTTTGATGCCGCAGGAAATTTGTACATCTCCAATGAAGGAGATGATATTATCGACGGCAATATTCTCCGGTTTACCCGGCAATTAAAATAATTTAAAGCAACGGGCTTATGCGATACGTATTCAACTTCCTGTTAGTATTGCTTGCAGCAGTAGCAAAGGGGCAGGACAACGTGCAATACCGCATCATTTTTATAAGTGATGCAGGAACGATCGATCCTCAACAATCAAAGGTATTGTCATTGGCAGCAGGCAAAGTGATCCCGGGAAAAACGGCTGCCTTCTATATGGGAGACAATATTTCCCCGAGAGGAATGGCCTTGCCCGGAAGTGATAAGGAAGCAAACACACAAGCTATTCTCCGTTCGCAATACACGCAGTTGCGGGAGAAAGGTGCTGCAGTTTATTTTTTACCCGGCAATTATGATTGGGATAAATCCGGCTCCAAAGGACTGGATAAAATTCAGGCCCAGGGAAAATTTTTAAACGACCAGGGCGATACACTGCTGAAGATGATACCCGCCAATGGTTGCCCCGATCCTGTAGAAATAGCGCTGACACCCGAACTCACTGTCATTGCCTACGACAGTGAATGGTGGCTTTTTCCTTTTAATAAAACCAATGATCAAACAGATTGTGAATGTAAGACAGCACAGGATGTGATAACAAAGCTGGAAGAGTTGAGATATAAGAACCGGCACAGGATCGTGTTGCTCGCATCACATCATCCCTTTCAAAGCTATGGCCGCCATGGAGGAAAGTATACACTCAGGGATTTTATTTTTCCATTGACAGCAAAACAAAAAAGTTTATACCTGCCCGTACCGCTTTTATACCCGGTATTGCGCAGCACATTTCCCAATCCCCAGGACCTGAAGCACCCGTTGTACAGGGATATGGTGAGCAGGATCAATAAAGTATTCAGTGATTTCCCCAACCTGGCTTATGTAGCCGGCCATGAACGTGGTCTCCAGCTTATAAAAGATAAGCAGCTGCAAATAGTTACCGGTGCCGGTGCCGAAAATGCTGCAACCAAAAAGACCGGCGCTTCTCTTTTTGCAGAAAAAAAACAAGGCTTTGTAACAGCTGACCTGTTGAGCGATGACAGGCTGCGCTTTTCTTTTTTTACGGAAGAAAATACAACAGCTGTCTTCAGTTACGATATGCCTTACATACGATCGGATGATTCAACCTACCTGCTCGCTAAAAGGATAGCTGTTGATAGCATAACGGTAGCAATAAGACCGGGCTATGATAAAAAAGGAAAATTCCATCGTTTGTTGTTTGGTGAGAATTATCGAAAAGAATGGGCTACTCCCACGAAGCTGCCGGTGATCCGTTTATCTGAATACAACGGAGGATTAAAGCCATTGCAATTGGGTGGTGGTATGCAATCCAAATCACTGCGCCTGCAGGATAAGAATGGTAAAGAGTGGGTGATCCGCAGCGTGGAAAAGGGCCCCGAAGCATTATTACCTGAAGGATTGCGCAGCAGCTTTGCAAGAGATTGGGTGGATGATGTTACCAGCGCACAACATCCTTTTTCTGCATTAGTAGTGCCACCTATTGCCAATGCAGTAAAAGTGCCGCATGCAAAACCGGTGATCGGTGTGATATCTCCCGATAAAAACCTGGGTGCTTACGGAAGGATCTTCGACAACCTTGTAGTGCTGCTGGAAGAAAGAGAACCACTCGGAGAATCGGATAACTCCGCCAGGCTGAAAAAGAATTTGCGAAAGGACAATGATAATTTATTAGACGGCAAAGAAGTATTGCGGGCACGCATGCTCGATGCATTGCTCGGCGACTGGGACCGCCACGAAGACCAGTGGCGCTGGTTCGATAAAGACAAAGGCAAGGAAAAAGAATATGTAGCCGTGCCCCGTGACAGGGACCAGGTATTCCATCTTACGCAGGGCTTGTTTCCAAAGCTCGCTTCGCAACCGGGTATCCTGCCTACGCTGCGTGATTTTGACAAAGACATGAGCAAAGTAAAATGGCTGCTCTTCAAAACAAGGTTTGTAAACAGCTATCCTTCTTTTCAACTGAGCAGGGAAGAATGGCAGAAGCAGGCTGAGAAATTCAAAGCTGCCATCACCGACTCTGTGCTGGAAGCAGGCTTGCGCCGTTTGCCCCAGGAAGCGTATGCGATTCGCCATGGGGAGCTGATGCAAAAATTACAATCCCGCCGGGAAAAATTACCATCGGCTGTTGACCGCTATTACCGCTTTTCGCAAAAGATCGTAGACATACAGGCCAGCGATAAAAATGAATTGGTACAACTGGCAAGTGAAAAAGATGGCGGCCTTCGGTTGCGCATTTCAAAGATCAATAAAGACGGGGTAATAAAAGATGAGTTGATGAATAAGATATATGATCCAAAACTCACCAAAGAGATCAGGCTCTTTCTCGGTAACGGTAAAGACAGCGTGATCATCAACAATACGCATTCTCCCATAAAGCTGCGCATCATTGGCGGCAAGGATGCCAAGTCTTACCATGTAACAGCAGCCCGCAAAAAAATAAAATTGTACGACCAGGAAAATGGTTCCGTGTTCACCGGTAAAGCAGGCCGTTTTAAAAAACACATCAGCAACGATAGCCTGCATACGGCTTTTGAAGAGATCAACCTGTACAATACCATTGTACCCGCTTTTGCCATCGGGCTCAACAGGGATGATGGCTTTATCCTTGGGGCAGGTTTTAAATACACCCGCCAGGAAGGGTTCAGGAAAAAACCTTATGCCAGCATACACCAGTTTGTAGCAAGCCATTCTTTTTCTACTGCTGCCTACCGCATTAAATACAATGCGGAATGGACAAAGGTTGCAGGCAACGCTGATATTACATTGCAGGCGCTGGCCAATGCACCCAACAACACCATTAATTTTTTTGGCAGGGGTAACGAAACTGTCTTTAATAAAACAGGCGATTACATTACTTACTACCGCACCAGGTTCAGCACTTTCCGGGTTGACCCCGCTTTAAGATGGAAAGGACATAAAGGCGCTACGCTCAGCGTTGGTCCGTCGCTATACTATTATAAATATGATGCAGACAATAATATCGGCCGGCTTATCAGCGATCCTTCGCTCATCGGTTCCTACGACAGCCTGCTCATTGATAAAAATAAATTACATCTTGGTGTTGCTATGCAATTCACCCGGGATAAACGCAACAGCAAAGTGATCCCGCAGTGGGGCAGCTACATCAATGTAAAATTGCAGGCATACAAAGGCATTGGTAAGTACACAAGGGATTTTGCACAGCTCATTCCTGAGTTAGCGATCTACAAAAGCATTAACCGCCAGTCAACCATAGTGCTGGCCAACAGGATCGGTGGTACCATCGGTATCGGCAAAACTGCTTTTTACCAGTCGGCATTTATTGGCGGGCATGAAAACCTGCTGGGCTACAGGCAGTATCGTTTTGCCGGGCAGCACAGCATGTACAATAACCTGGAGCTGCGGGTAAAGCTGGCAGATGTAGCCAGCTACATTATTCCCGGTCAGTTTGGCATTACCGGCTTCTGGGATATTGGCAGGGTTTGGGAAAACAATGACAAATCAGGTAAATGGCACAACGGAACTGGGGCTGGTATCTATTTTGCTCCTGCATCGCTGCTTTCGTTTAACCTTATAATGGGACATTCCAAAGAAGGCTGGTTACCTTATTTTACCATGGGCTTTCGATTTTAACTGAAGAGATATGCAACAGAAGCTGATAAACCTGATGGAAGAAGGAGAGGAAGGGATTCACCTCGTAGTGGATACCCGCCTGTCATTTAAACCCTTTCTCGATCACCTGCGCAAAAGGCTGCAGGAAGGAGAGACCATCAAAAAAGAAATACTGGAATTCATACTTGAAAAATTCAGCAGCTACCCCGAGCTGGAAGGAGAAGTGCAGCTGGAGCACCTCGATCGTTACAAACAGCTTTTTGATCTTTTATACATCGCTCTATCCAATATTATTGATGATGAAAAAAAAGTGTATTGGGCACTCTGCGTTCCCATGACACCCATCATGTTCTACGGCTCCGATCCTTTTTACGAAATGCTGGAAGAAGCCAATGAATACGATTGTAATTGCGGGCTTACTGAAGAAGAAAGGCAAAATTTTAAGAAAAAGAAACTGGAACATTTTTACTCCTTTATTCTCAAACGTTTTTATGATATCCAGTTCAAAGGGTCGGGCAGCATTGTGCGCAGCATGATAGATCCGCAGACAGGCATTACCAAACACTACCGCCTGAACCTGAATACCGATTTTATCGACATCACTTTCAAAAAGCCGCTGCCCGTAGTGAACATTGAAGTGATGCGGAACCATGTGATTGCTGATGATGCCATCAACCTGTTCCAGGAATTGTTGCCCATCGATATGTTTTCCATGTCAGGCTTTACCGTAATGACCATTACAGATGTTACGGCAGAATATGCGCTGGATAATATCCGGGATAATATTGTGCGCAGCAGGGTAGATTCGGATAACAAACGTTTCCCGAATGTGGTGCAGTCATTAAAAGAGTTGGTAGGCAGCAACGAGATAGAATTCAACATACTGCCCATCTACAAGATCAATGATAAGCTGGTAGAAGACGTGGATATTTTTAACCAGAGCATTCTCTTTTCTTCGGTAAGCTTTATGGAAAATTCTGAAGCGCTCTGTCTTTCGCTGATGAAGCAATTTGCAGCTGCACCCAAGCTCATTTATTTCGGCGACCTGGATACCGAAGGGCCTTCGCAACAGGAAGTGGGCAATGCGCTGAAAAAAGCAGGATTGAAATCTTATGTGCTTTACCCCGTAATGTATAATCACAAACTGGTAGGAGCGCTTGAAGTATATAGCAGGCACAAAGGCGTGATGAATGAAAAAATGCTGAGCAAGCTTGATCCTTCAAAAGAAATGGTGGCACAGCTGATACAGAATACGGTGATGATCTTTAATGAAAGCGTGGAAGCTGTTATCAAAGAGAAGTTCACTAACCTGCAGCCTTCTGTGCAATGGAAGTTCAATGAGGCAGCATGGCATTACATACAGCAGAAGAATGAAGCCGAATCCATAGCAGAGCCCGAAGAAGTGAGCTTTGAAAATGTATATCCCCTGTATGGTGCAGTGGATATCCGCAACTCCACCATTGAAAGAAATATGGCCCTGCAAAAAGACCTGCAGGTGCAGTTTGAAGTATTGATCAAAGTATTGCGGAGCTTAAAAGAAAAAACAGGCTTCGGCCTGCTCGATGAAAAAATATTTGCCGCTACCAAATGGGCTGATATGATCGGGCCCGATAGCTCCTTATTTAACCAGGAGATAAAGCTGAATGATTTCCTTGAAAATGATATCGTTCCCTTCCTGGTGCAGTTTACTGATAAACGACCCGAGCTGTACAGCATTGCAGAAGAATATTTTAAAGCCATTGATGAAACAACCGGCATTGCACATGAGCACCGCAGGCAGCTGGAGCATTCCATGAGCACAGTGATCGGCGCTGTAAATAATTATTTCGACAGCTTTAAGGAAGAAATCCAACAGGCTTATCCCAGCTATTTTGAAAAGTTCAGAACGGATGGGGTGGAGTATGATATTTATATTGGGCAGTCTATCACACCAGACAGGCCCTACAGTGATATATACCTCAAGAACCTGCGGCTGATGCAACTCTCTTCCATGGCAGCCGTTGCAAGGCATACCAAAGGATTGTTGCCGAAGCTGGCTACACCGGTAGAGACCACGCAGCTTATTTTTATTCATTCGCATCCTATCGATATCCGTTTCCGGAGAGATGAAAAAAGATTTGATGTGGAAGGCGCTTACAATATCCGCTATCATATCATCAAAAAAAGAATTGATAAGGTACACCTCAAAGGTTCTGATGAACGACTGACACAACCCGGCAAAATTGCCCTCGTGTACTTCAGCCAGAAAGAAGCCGACGAATATATTTCCTACATCAAATACCTGCAGGGGGAAAATGTATTGCTCAATGACCTGGAACACCTGGAGCTGGAAGAATTACAAGGTGTATCAGGATTGAAAGCATTAAGAGTAGGTGTAGCGCTTTAAAAATTCTCACTCACTATACACAAAGGTCCCGGTCAACAGCCGGGATTTTTTATTGCCAATAGCTGGCCTTTTAAACAAATCATATTCGGCCTTTTAAACAAAACCGCCGGCCGGGGAGCTTTCTACTTTTGTTTCAACAAAAAAATAAATTAAAAATGAAACAAAACAATCAACAGCAGCCCATCGGCTCCGGCTTCAACGCAACATCAACTACCAATGATGTTATTAAAGACATTGACCTTACAGGAAAAATTGCCATTGTAACAGGCGGCAATACAGGCATTGGTTTGGAAACCACCAAAACGCTTGCCTTTGCAGGTGCAACCGTTATCGTTCCTGCAAGGGATGTAGAAAAGGCAAAGAAGAACCTGCAATTCATCCCCAATGTAGAGATCGCAGTAATGGACCTGATGGATGCAAATTCTATCGATGCATTTGCCAACAATTTTCTTGCTTCAGGAAGGCCGCTGCACCTGCTCATCAACAATGCGGGCATTATGTGGGTGCCGCTCCGCAGGGATGAGCATGGTATTGAATCGCAGCTTGCCACCAATTACCTGGCTCCCTTCCGGCTCACTGCCCGTTTATGGCCTGCGCTCAAAAAAGCCAACGGTGCAAGGGTAGTGAATGTTTCTTCGCATGGCCATCATTTTGCTCCCTTCAATTTTGAAGACCCTAATTTCCTGCACAGGGAATATGAAACCTTGCTGGGCTATGGCCAATCAAAAACAGCAGTGAATCTTTTTTCTGCAGAACTTGATAAGCGTGCAAAAGCCTCCAATGTAAGGGTATATGCTGTGCATCCCGGTTCTATCGGTGGCACAGAGCTGGGCCGGGAAGCACCTTTGGAATTATTTCAAAAAATGGGTTTTACAGATGCGGACGGAAACCTGCTGCCCGAAGTTGCAGCAGCCTTAAAAACAATTCCGCAGGGTGCAGCTACAACAGTATGGTGTGCCACCAGCCCCTTGTTAAATAATACCGGCGGCGTGTATTGCGAAGACGGAGACATTGCGCCGGTCTGTGATGACATAACACAACAAAAAGGAGTGAACCCTTATTCACTCGATGAAACGAATGCAAAAAAACTATGGACACTCACCGAAGAAATGATTCACCTGCAATTCAATCCATAGTATTCATTCATTCCTATTGATCATTTATAAAACATAAACAATGAAACATTTAAAAGATAAGGTTGCCGTTATTACCGGCGGCAACAGCGGCATCGGTTATGCCACCGCAAAAAAATTAAAAGAGAATGGTGCCGAAGTCATCATCACCGGCAGGAGAAAAGAAGCAGTAGAAAAAGCAGCGGAAGCGCTGGGCGTCACCGGCATGATCGCCGACCAGTCGAAGGTAAGCGATATTGAAGCGCTTGCCCAACACGTAAAAGCACGGTTTACCGCAATTGATATCCTGGTAGTGAATGCAGGCATCACAAAATTCTCTACCATTGAACAGGTGGAAGAAAGCCAGTTCGATGAAATGATGAACATCAATTTAAAGGGTGCTTATTTTACCCTCAGCCGTTTTATTCCCTTGCTCAAAGATGGCGGTTCGGTGATCATGCTGTCTTCCACATCCGCAACCATATCGCCGCAGAGCGCATCTGTTTATGCCGCAGGCAAGGCGGCCATCAATGCAGTGGTGAAAATTGCAGCGCTCGAGCTCGCATCCCGTAAGATACGTGTGAATGCGGTAAGCCCCGGGCCGGTTGCCACGGAGATCATGCAAAAGATCGGGCTTAATGATGCGCTGGAAGACCAGCTGCTGCAAAGCATCCCGCTGGCAAGAATGGGAAAGGCGGAAGAAGTGGCCGGCATGATCTATTACCTGGCAGGCGAAGAAGCTGCTTTTATAACAGGGGCCAATTTTTTAACAGATGGCGGCCAGTCCATTTGATTTGTAAACAACCATTAACAGGGAGGAGGGTAAATACCGCTTTAGCTTCCTCTCTTATTAAATGGGCTTTTAAACAAACTGAAACTATGTTATTGTCTATTTTTGCATTACTGGTTTCCTTCTTAAAAAACAAGATCATGGAATACAAGGCACGGTACATTACAGAAGAAATAAAGCTCTCCAGCTACGAGGACAAATTCTTCAAGTCGGATATTATGTTCGACCAGCACATGCTCGTGTGGTTTCTTTCCGGGGAAACAAAGATCGTGCAGGCAGATGCAACTTACTTTTTCGGTAAAGGTGATATCTTCCTTATTCCAAGAAACCAGCTCGCAACCATCATTAATTATCCCAAAGACGGCCAGCCGCATAAAACGGTGGTGATGCATTTATCGGTGGACAGGCTGCGTGATTTTTATGCCAGCAGGAATACCAGGTCAAAGCCGCTGAGATCGCAGAAGATATACAGCTTTAAAAATCATCCTTTGCTGGAAAGCTGCCTCGCTTCCCTCATTCCGTACTTTGATATGGAAGATATACCGGCAGACATTGCTTCTATTAAGATCACAGAAGCCATCAGCATACTGCGAACGCTTGATAAAGACATCGATCATGTGCTCGCCAATTATGAAGAGCCCGGCAAGATCGGCCTGGTAGATTACATGGAAAAGAATTTCATGTTCAACCTGCCCATGGAAAAGTTCGGCTACCTAACAGGCAGGAGCCTCACTACTTTTAAGCGTGATTTTAAAAAGGCTTTCAGTACTACACCACAGCGCTGGCTTACACAAAAGCGCCTGGAGCTGGCCTATTACCAGTTAACAGAAAAAAAGAAGAAGCCTTTGGATGTTTGCTATGAAGTGGGCTTCGAAAACCTTTCGCATTTCTCCTTTGCCTTTAAAAAGCAATTTGGTTTTGCGCCCAGCCAGCTGGCCGATAAAGAAACCCGGTAACAATGGTTTGAATAACTTTCAATTTTTCATTCAACTTACAGGCAGGGCTTTATGCAGGTTGGGAATTGTTATTTGTAAGCCCACAACCGCTGCAGATTGAAAAAATCATATAGGAATTAAGAACTAAAGCCCAATATGTGTATTGTGTTTAATAGTCAAATTTTTGTTCAATGTAAACATTATTTTCTCTTGCTAATGATATAATGCGTCCACAGAAACCCTCAAACATTAGAATTTCATTTAGTTTCGTTTTTTCATAATACGCCATAGAGCAATGATGTCTCAAATATTTTAGCCGCTTTTTGTCAGCTATCTCCATTATGTAACTACTGCAGTCAGTAAATCCGATACTTTCAGCGATATTTAAATTACTTTGAGACTTCAAAAGCCAAACACTGTCAAGATTAAAATGTTGAAACTTGCTTTTTGATACAGAGACAGTTTTGGAAAATGAACTGTCAATTATTGGGTCTTTGTAAGGGTTCCAACTCCTGTCTCTATTTTCGTCATCATAATTTATGTTTCTCCGATAAACTCTGAAGTATGAAACTATACAGTTTGTGTCAACAAACTTTAGAGTATAAAGGTCTTGCGAATTACTAAAAGAAAAGTCGTACCAAAGCCTTATTTCCAAACTGTCGGCACCATTTTTTAAGTTAGAAAGCCCAAGTTGGGTTTCAAGTTTTGAGCGGTAATTAAAATCATCTAAGTCCCACTTTGCTCTATGATTTTTTGTAGTGTCTGTAAGAATGATTTGGAAAGCTTTGTCGTCAGCAGTCTTGCTGCTGCTTGTACTACAAGAACTAAGCACAAGTATTAATATCATCAAATGTAAAAGCTGCTTCATAATATAGTACATAAATTACTCCCTTAACAATTTTTCAAGCACCTCCTTTCCGCCTTTGCTATCCGGGTTAAGTTCCACCGATCTTTTGTACATTTCAATCGCTTCTTTTTTGGAGCCGGTGGCAAGCAGCGCTTCTCCATAGCTGTCGTATACATTCCAGCTGTTGGGAAATAACTCAACGTTCAGCTTGAATGCTTCCAGTGCTTCGGTTGGTTTGGGATTGTCTGGAAACTGGTAGGGATTGGGTTTGTTGGGGCCGCCTAAAAGATCGTAACCCAGTAAGTTGATCTCGTCTTCGCTCAGGTAATAGCGGGCAGTATCTTTTTTGAGTTTCAATAGCGTGGCTTTGGCTTTTGCAGCACCATCTTTCACCAGCATCTTACCATAAATGTTTGCAATGCTTGCACGGGGTTGCTTAATCTTTTTGCCATTGATAATATCCAGCAGCTGGAAAGCTGTTTGCTGCGAATTGTTGTTGTGAATATTGTCAAATAAAATGATCACCTGGTCTTTGGTAATGTTGCGCAGCAGTATGCAGCTATGGCCTGTTGCATTGCCGTTGTGAAAAACTATTTTTCCATAGCTGCTGTCTGTGGCAAGTTGCCAGCCAAGACCGAAATAGGATCTTGAAGGCTGCCCGTTGTTGAGCCGTACAGGCTGAAACATTTGCTGCTGTGTTGCTGCTGACAACAGCTTGTTGGAGCTGTATGCTTTGGCATATTTGTACAGGTCGAACACCGTTCCTATGTATTGCCCGAATCCGGAAAAATCAAAAGCCGACCAATAGCTTACAATAAAAGGAACGTTGGCGGCTTTTACAAGACTGTCTGAATACAGCTGCGGCTGCAGGTAAGGGTAGGCATAGTTATCGCTGATCTTTTGGGTCAGCTGTTTTTTCATGCTTACCGGCTGCAGGGCCGTTATGCCCGCATGCTTCAATATATTTTTTTGTATGTAACCGGTGTGGCTGGTACCTGTAATTTTTTCAACCAGCAGCGCCAGCACTATATAATTCACGTTATCGTAATTGCTGTTGTCGCCCGGGTTGTATACCAGCGGTATTTTCTTTTCGCTTACTACGGGTAAAAAATCTGCATTGGTAAATACTGCTGATGTATCCTTCTTCCACAGGTCGTTAAAATAGGCATTGTAAGCCGGCAGCCCCGATGTATGCGATAATAAGTGGCTGATATGAATATCGGGATAAGGAAAAGAGGGCAGGTACTTCGTTACCGGGTCATTTACCGACAGCTTTCCCTGCTGCGCCAGCTGCATAATGGCTGTTGC
>CAYOLS010000004.1:0-42145 GCA_964404845.1 uncultured Ferruginibacter sp.
GCTGGAAGCCAAAGTAAAAGGCAGCAATCCTATTGTAGTTACAGTTGTAGATGCTACCGTACACCAGTCAGTTAAATCTGCCGCAGAAAAAGTGGCAACATTACTTGAAAAAACGCTGGAAAAGCGAAGAGTACAATCTTAATAACAGTAAAAAGCTTCGCAATTGCGAAGCTTTTTACTTATGCTCTTTTTAAATTCTTTTCGTAAGTTTTTATCCAATCATCTACAGTTATCCTGGTGCATAGCTCTGCTATCAACTCAAATGGTATCTTTTCAGGCTTCTTAAATCTTATACAACTCTTGCCCATATCCAGCTTGCCGATACCGAGCTTTGCATATGCATCCGTGAACCATTTATTGATCGCAGGATCGCCATAAATACCCATGTGGTAAACGGCGATGAAATTTTTCTGCGAAGCAATGCTCATAAATGGCAATGCATCTTTCGGATTGCAATGATAACCATTGGGATATATGCTGTGCGGCACCACGAAACTGATCATACCATACTGTATGGAATCTTTAAACCCTTTGGGAATATTCTTCTTAACAAGCTTGTATAATTTTTTCATGACTTCCTTCCTGTCTTCAGGCAGGTGGTCCATGTATTGATCAATAGTGGTGGCGGTCGATTGCATGTGAATAGTTTTTTGCCGCATGAATATACAAAATACCCCAAAAAGCAACGTTTTTTCAGCACAGCTCCTCTTTATACATTAACTTGTAATTAAATATGCCTGTTATGAAAAAATTCCTCCTCCCTGTTGTACTGGTATCTGTTTCTTTCCTGTCATTTTTATATGCGTCCAAAGAGATCAGCGATAAAGAACGCAGGGATGCCATCGCCCACTTTAAAGAAACACGGATCTTCTTACAAAAAGAAATCAAAGGTCTGAGCGAAACCCAGCTGAACTGGAAGCCTGCCGACTCTGTATGGAGTGTAGCCAATTGTGTAGAGCATATTGCTGTTACCGAAAAAGGTATTTATGATTGGGCAATGGCTACACTGAAGGAAGAAACTCCTGACAGTATGAATATCACTAATAAACCTACAGATGATGATATCCTGACAAAAGTTGCAGATAGGTCTTCTAAGGGTAAAGCGCCTGAAATATTCAGGCCGAGTGGTCGCTACGGCAACACAGCTGCGGCGTACAATGCTTTTGATAAGAAAAGGGATAGCCTGATACAATACATGAAGACAACCAAAGACGACCTGCGTGGACACTACGCCACCACGTTCTTTGGACCGACAGATGTGTACCAGATATTATTATTGCTGAGCACGCATACCAAAAGACATACACTACAAATAGTTGAACTAAAAGCAATGCCGGGTTTCCCTTCCAAATAAGATGAATAAAAACTTTATTGATATTCATACCCATTCTCCTTCCAGAAAAGGGGAATGGGTTATTCAGAATGTGTACAAAGATTTTGACCGTTTACCTTCTTCCTTTTTTTCTGCAGGCCTGCATCCCTGGTTCATTCAAAAAGAAACATGGAAACAGGAATTGAATACTTTACGATCCATCAGCACCGATGCAAAAATGATTGCGCTTGGGGAATGTGGACTGGACAGGGTTTGCAACACTGACTACGAATTTCAGCAAACTGTTTTTATTGCGCAAATACAGCTTGCCAATCAAATCAATAAACCATTGATCCTGCATTGCGTAAGAGCTTACGAAGATGTGATGCATCTATTGGAAAAAGAACAGAACAGCGTACCGGTCATTTTCCATGGCTTCAATAAAGGACTTGCACTTGCACAAAAACTTATCTCCAAAAACTATTACCTGTCATTCGGTAAAGCTGTTGAAAGGCCTCATGTACAGGATATCTTTGCAGCGCTTCCATTGCAACATATTTTTCTGGAAACAGACGATGCGGAAATTTCCATTGAAACGATCTATAAAACCGCTGCTGCTGCCCATGGTATTTCTGAAGAAGAACTAAGTTTGCAGCTTCAACAGAATACAGCACAAGTTTTTAAGTATGATGAATGATATTTCCTGGCTCAGCCGAACGAGCCTGCTTATAGGTGAACAAAACGTGAAGCTACTTACAACAAAGCATGTAATGGTAGTGGGCCTGGGCGGCGTGGGTTCTTTTGCAGCTGAATTTATTTGCAGGGCCGGTATAGGCAAGATGACGATCATTGACGGAGACGTTGTGGACCCTACGAACCGCAACAGGCAATTGCCAGCATTGGCCACCAATCATGGCGAACCGAAAGCGGATATCATGGCGGAGCGTTTGAAAGCGATCAACCCGGAACTGGAACTCATCGTAATAAAACAGTTCATTACCCCGGAAATGGTGGAACAATTGTTTGAGCAAACCTACGATTACATCATTGATGCGATCGACAGTGTTACACCAAAATTAACCTTTATTAAAAGAGCTTACGAAAGCAATATACCTTTTGTAAGCAGTATGGGCGCTGGCGGCAAGCTGGATCCTACACAGATAAAAGTGGCTGATATTTCCAAAACCTTCAATTGCCCTTTTGCACAGCAGGTACGTAAAATGCTGAAGAAAGATAAAATTTACAAGGGCTTCAAAACTGTTTTTTCACCGGAAGAAAATGTGAAGGAAAGTCTTGTACTGACCGATGGAAGTAATTTTAAAAAATCGGCTTACGGAACGATGAGTTATATGCCGGCAACGTTTGGGGCGGTGTTGTCGTCGGTGGCGATAAGGGGATTGATAAATGAGAAATAAGGAATATAAATAAGGAAGGAACAAAGAGGAAGAATGGCCAGCTAATAGCTTTCATTCGTGTAATTCGTCCAATTCGTATAATAAACATTTTTTAATTTTGCCCCATGACAAAGCTCTCCGTTAATATCAATAAACTGGCTACACTCCGCAATTCACGTGGGCACAACAATCCTGATCTTATACGCTCGGCGACGGATATTGAGCGCTTTGGCGCCGATGGTATAACCGTGCACCCGAGGCCGGATGAAAGGCATATCCGCTACCAGGATGTGTTCGATCTCAAAAAGATCATTACCACTGAATTTAATATTGAAGGCAATCCTACGGAAGAGAAATTTGTAAAGCTGGTGCTGGACAACCAGCCAACACAGGTTACGCTGGTACCTGATGCCTTAGGTCAGCTCACCAGCAACCATGGCTGGAATACGATCGAACATGCTGGTTATTTAAAAGATATTATTGCGGTGTTTAAGAAAGTGGGCATCCGTGTTTCTATTTTTGTTGACCCGGTGGCAGAGATGGTAGAAGCTGCGAAGGCAACGGGCACAGATCGCATTGAACTGTACACAGAAGGTTTTGCAAGCGAGTATGCAAGAGGCGATAAACAATCAGCTATTGCGCCGTACATGGCAGCTGCCAATAAAGCAAACGAGATCGGTTTGGGCATCAATGCAGGGCATGACCTTGACCTGGATAACCTGCAGTTCTTTGCACAAAATATCCCGGGCCTGTTAGAAGTATCTATCGGGCATGCGTTGATATGTGATGCTATTTACCTGGGATTGGAAAATACGGTACAGCTTTATAAAAGACAATTGGTATAGATTTTCACGCAAAGGCGCAAAGAAACAAGGCCGCAAAGAATTTAAATTCTTTGCGGCCTTTGCGTTATATCCTTTGCACCTTTTCGTGAAAAAAAATTATTTTATCAAACTTGCAAGCTTCGCTTCCAATGCAGGTCCACGCAGGTTTTTAGCCACTACGTTGCCTTTCGGATCTACCAGGAAGTTTTGCGGAATGCTTGTGATGCCATATTGTAATGCCACTGCATTCTGCCATCCCTGCAGATCGCTTACATGCAGCCAGGTAAGATTATCTGCTTTCACAGCTTCCAGCCATTTGTCTTTTGCTTTGTCTAAGGAAACGCCAAATACAGTAAAATTTTTATCCTTGTATTTATTATAAGTAGCTACTACGTTAGGATTTTCCATACGACATGGTCCACACCAGCTTGCCCAGAAATCTACCAGCACATATTTTCCTTTGAAAGAAGAAAGGCTGATCATTTTACCTTCGGGATCTGCCTGCGAAAAATCTGCAACAGGTCTGCCCACCGGGATCTTTTTATCATCGGCGATCATCCTTGCAATGTAGCTGCCGATAGGGCCTGACTTAACAGGTGTTGCTAATTTATTGAACAGCTCTTCCATTTTCGCACCGTCCTGGTTCAACTGGTTGTGCCTGTATATTGCCAATGGAGCAATAAAAGAAGATGTATTTTTTTGTGCGAAAGCTTCCAGTTCGTCAGATACTTTTTTTGCATCGTTCTCATCAGAGCTGGCACCGCTAAACAAACCTTCGTAGGGCTTCATGATCTTTGTGAGCGCAAGGAACTGGTCATGCGATGCAGAACCTTTTACTTCTGCATTTTCAAAAGCATCTTTGGTACCGGTGATGGTAATATTACTGTTGTCAAGAAACAGGTTGATGTAAGGAGGCTGCGAGTTAACGCTAAGCACTTTAAAATCAGGAAAATTTACTGCACCGGAAATAATGAATTTACCTCCAACGATAGTGCCGCTTGCTTCCACTGCTCCGTTGTTTGGATTGAGCAGGTTCATCGCACTGTTATCAGGAATACCGGTGATATTACCGGTTATGGTGAATTTGTTATTTACTGCAACCTGTGAAACAGGGGTGTTTTTTTCTGCCGCAACGGAACCGGTCTTTTGTGCAAACAAAAAAGAGGGTACCAGGGCAACAAAGAGGAAATATTGCTTCATGTAAAAAATTTGTGAACGCAAGTTAAATTTCTTTAAGCAATCAAATATCGTTCTATAAAATAATTAACAGGGCTCAATTTCCACGAATGGCAGCTATAAACTCAGCTGTAGCCTGGCTAAGATCACCGGCAGCAGCTATATGCTGAATAAAAGCGGTGCCGATAATGCCCCCGGCGGCATAGGAAGCCGCCTGCTCAAACCCTGCCCTGTCCCTTATACCGAAGCCAATCAGCACAGGATTATGCAATTGCATATTTTTAATTTTTTTAAAATATCCTTCCCTGTCCTCCCGGCCATTTACGGTACCGGTAACCGAGGAAGAGGATACAGCATACAGGAAACCATTGCTTAACTCATCTGCTTTTTTGATGCGCTCCTTAGAAGTAACCGGGCTGATCAGGAAAATAGCATGCAACCCGTATTGCTTAAAAATGGCCTGGTAGTTCTTTTCAAATTCATACATAGGCAGGTCGGGCAGAATAATTCCTGCCACTCCGCAGCCAGCAGCCATTTTACAAAACCGTTCTACACCATATTGTAAAACAGGATTGATGTAACCCATTAACACCACAGGAATGTGCAACTGGTCTTTTATTGCTGCCAGCTGGTCAAACAACAACCCGATCGTCATGCCATTTTGCAGGGCCTGCATATTACTTTGCTGGATCACGGGGCCGTCAGCCACAGGATCGCTGTAAGGAATGCCCAGTTCAATAATGTCTGCGCCGCTTTGCTGCAAAGCCAGTACCAGTTCAGGAGTGCTATCCAGTTTTGGGAAACCTGCAGTGCAATAAATGTTGAGCACATCTTTTTGCTTTTTTGCAAATAGTTCATCCAGTTTGTTCATGATCATAATCTTTCTGCGGGCTTTATTGGTATGGTTTGGCCTCCTTCGCCCAATGTGATGAAACGATAAGGCGGCTTGGCATCAATGTCAAGTGTGAGTTTATAGGCAACAGGCTTGCCTTCTTTTACGGGGAACTTCAGCAGCAAACTGTCTCCTACTCTTGTAACCGTGTAATCTTTTGCATCAAAGCCTTCATACAGGCAATATTCAAATTCATACCGTTCGCCGTTGATGTTAGAGATCATTTTTACCGATGGCGGCTGGTTACTGCAGTCACCTGATCTTTCTGCTTTCAAAGAATGATTGATGAAAGAATCGCTGCAGGAGCAACAAAAAATGATAGCGGCTACTGTTAACAGGTATTTCATGTTTCAATAAATTTCATGTAAGTCGCAAGGTCTTTATCGCCCCTGCCACTGAGGTTAATAACTACACGGTCTGTTCTTTTGAATGTCATCTCATTCAATACTGCTATTGCATGGGCAGATTCGAGTGCCGGTATGATACCCTCTTGTTTCGACAGGTTAAACGCAGCTTTGACCGCTTCCTCATCGGTTATACTTTTAAAAACTGCCCTGCCGCTTTCAAACAAATTAGCATGCAAGGGACCAATGCCCGGGTAATCCAATCCTGCCGAAATGCTGTGTGGCTCTGTCACCTGGCCATCGTCGGTTTGCATTACAAAACTTTTGCTGCCATGCAATACACCAGGTGTTCCCAGTTGTGTGGTAGCTGCGCTTTTGCCACTGTGCAAACCACAGCCTGCCGCTTCCACCGCTACCAGTGTTACTTTTTTTTCTTTGATGAAATGATAAAATGCCCCGGCTGCATTGCTGCCTCCGCCAACACAGGCTATCACATGCGTGGGTAATTCTTTACCGGTAGCCTGCTTCAATTGTTTTTTTATTTCGCTGCTGATAACAGATTGAAACCTTGCTACCATATCGGGATACGGATGAGGCCCCACAACACTACCGATGATATAATACGTATCTACCGGGTGATTAATCCAATCCCTGATCGCTTCGTTGGTAGCATCTTTCAATGTTTTGCTTCCGCTCGTAGCAGGGATCACCGTGGCGCCCAGCATTTTCATGCGGGCCACATTGGGTGCCTGCCGCTCTATATCCTTCTCTCCCATGTACACAATACATTCCAGTCCCATCAATGCACATACAGTTGCAGTAGCAACACCATGCTGACCTGCGCCGGTTTCTGCTATGATCCTTTTTTTGCCGAGTTGCTGTGCCAGCAATACCTGGCCGATGGTATTATTGATCTTGTGTGCGCCTGTATGACACAGGTCTTCCCTTTTCAGCCAGATATTTGTTTTATACAATTTACTCAACCGCTTTGCATAATACAAAGGCGTCGGCCTGCCCACATAATCTTTTAAGAGTTGCTGAAATTGTTTTTTGAAAGAAGCACTGCGTGTTATTTTCAAATAATTCTCCCGCAATTCCTCCACATTGGGATACAACATTTCAGGAATAAATGCTCCGCCAAATTGCCCGTAATAGCCATGTTTGTCCGGGTGAAGCAGGTGCTGGTTCTTATTGCTCATTGTTCACTATTTCAGGCCGTGAATAAATTTTAATACAAGCCCCATATCTTTTACGCCCGGCTCTTTTTCAAAAAGGCTGTTGAGGTCAACGCCGAAAAAATCGGGATGTTTAAAAGCTTTTACCAACGCTGCATCATCAGGCCCGATACCACCACTTAAGAAAAAAGGTTTTTCAATTTTAGCAGAAGCAACCTTGCTCCAGTCGAATTTTTGCCCGCTGCCCCCCCAGACCGTCGCTGCCTTTGTTATCGAATAAATAATAATCACACACAGCATCGTAAGGAGCTACCATCACATCAATATCCGTTGTATTACCATCAATGCTGAAGACTTTGATCACTTCTACTTCGGATGAAAGATCGTCGCACATTTCAGGGCTTTCATTGCCGTGCAGTTGTACCACATCCAGCTTGTAATTATCGATGGCGTCGAGCACATCGATCAGCTCCGGGTTTACAAATACCCCAACTTTTTTGAGGTCAAGGTCAGCATCTTTTACAGCGTCTGCCTCTATTATTCCTTCCACATAACGGGGAGAATCTTTTACAAAGATCAATCCTGCAAAATCTACATTAAGCCCGTCCAGTTGCTGTAATTGCTTGAAAGAATTAATGCCGCATACTTTAATATTCATAGTTTGTTGTTTATAATGATTGGTCAAATTTCAGGATAAATCTATCTTGTTATTTTAATTTTTGTGTAAACAATTGAAATGCTTTCCCGGGATCATTTTCTTTCATAAAATTCTCCCCGATCAAAAATCCTTTGTACCCGGCATTTTTTAAGAAGCGCATATCTTCTACAGAGCTGATACCGCTTTCTGCAATTTTAATTTTATCAGCAGGGATCTGTTTTGCCAGTGCTGCAGAATGTTGCAGGTCTACTGTAAATGTTTTCAGGTTCCGGTTGTTGACGCCAACGAGATCCACATCCGGACAAATATGGTTCAGTTCTCCTTCATCGTGCAGCTCCAGCAATACTTCTAATCCCAGTTGCTTTGCAAAAGCGGATAGTTCTTTTACTTCATTTACAGAAAGACAGGCAGCTATCAGCAATATCACATCTGCGCCTATCGCTTTGGCTTCTGTCAATTGGTAGATATCTATAATAAATTCTTTTCTTAATACCGGTATACTGTTTTCCCTTGCTGCCAGCAGGTCTTCGTTGTTGCCGCCAAAAAATTCATGATCCGTCAGCACACTTAAACCGCTTGCACCAAACTGTGTGTACGCTTTTGTAACGGCAGCAGCATCCGCCCATTGATTGATATAACCTTTGGAGGGTGACTTTCTTTTAAACTCGGCAATGATGCCTGTTTTATTTTTATCTGAAAGACTTTCTTTTAATGACAGGCAACGGCGGCCAAAATGCAAAGAATCTTTCAGCTCATTCTCAGGAATCATCATTTTCCTGACTTCCACTTCTTCTTTTTTGTGTGCTATGATCTTGTCGAGTATGCTCATCAGCCAACCAGGTTTTGTAAACATTTATAAGCTTTGCCGCTTTCCAGGCTTTCGATCGCCAGTTGATAGCAGGCTTCATAATTTTCATATTTGCCCGTGCAATGAAGCGCCATAGCAGCATTGGCGATCACCACTGCATTCTGCGACCAGGTTCCTTCGCCTTTTAATATCTTCAGGAACACGGCAGCAGCTTCTTCGGGTGTATTACCACCATGCAGTTCAGAAGGCAATACGGTTCTTTTCCCCAACTTTTCTGCACTTAAAATTTGTTCGCCTTTGTTGGTGATCACTTTGGTATCGCCGGTAAGCGATATCTCATCGTACCCGTCGAGGCTGTGCAGGATAGTAAATGCCGTATTTCCCTGTTGTAAAAGATAGTTATAAATCCTTGCCATTTCAAGATTAAATACGCCTACGAGCTGGTATTTTGGAGACGCAGGATTCACCATCGGCCCCAGCATATTGAAAAATGTGCGTACACCCAGGTTTTTACGTATGCCGGCCACCATTTTTAAAGCAGGGTGAAACAAGGGTGCGTGCAGGAAACAAATATTGGCTTTGTCCAGTTGCTCATTCAGCGTTGCTTCCGAAGCCGTAAACCTGTAACCCAATTGTTCCATCACATTCGATGAGCCGCTGATAGAGCTTGCGCCATAGTTGCCGTGCTTGGCTACTTTATTGCCGGTGCCTGCCACTACAAAACAACTTAGGGTAGAAATATTAAAAGTATTTTTTCCATCACCGCCGGTGCCGACAATGTCAAGCAGGTCGCCATTGAGGTTGACAGGTAATGCCAATTGCAACAGCGCATCCCTGAATCCCTGCAATTCTTCAATGCTGATGCTGCGCATAAGGTACACCGTTATGAGGGAAGCAATTTCTGATTCGTTGAATTTGCCTTCGCTCAATTGCAGCAACAGGTCACGGGCCTGCTCCCTGCTGAGTGTTTTATATTCGAATAAGTAGTTTAATATTTTTTTCATACTGAATGCTACGATTATTAATGATTCTCTCTGCGTCCTTTGCTTTGTTTTTCCCTTTGTGTCTTTGCGGTGAAAAACTTAACCGCAAAGGGCGCAAAGTTTTTCGCAAAGAGCACAGAGATATTAAGAACTTAACCAGTTCCTCATGATCTGTTCGCCGCAGGGCGTCAATACACTTTCCGGGTGAAACTGTACGCCCTGTACATCAAAATTTTTATGCTGCATGGCCATGATAAAACCATTCTCATCCACTGCTGTTATTTCCAGCGAAGAAGGAAGACTGGCTTTTTCCACTATCCAGCTATGATACCTTCCTACTTCTTCTGTTTCCTTCAGCCCTTTTAAAATTCCTGCCTGTCCGGGGAAAATTGTAACCGGCATCGCCACACCATGATACACCGTATCTAAATTGACAAGACTTCCACCAAATGCTTCACCGATGGCCTGGTGGCCCAAACATACGCCCAGTATGGATTTGGAAGCTGCATATTCTTTTATCAATGGCAGCAACAAACCTGCTTCTGCAGGAATGCCCGGACCGGGAGATAAAATGATCTTATCGTATTCATTTACTTTTTCCAGCGCTATTTCATTGTTTCGGTACACATGCACTTTACCATGAATGATCTTTTCCACCAGGTGGACCAGGTTGTAAGTGAAAGAATCGTAATTATCAAATACCAATATTTTCATGTCAGATGGTTTGCGCCAGTTCAATGGCTTTTTTTAATGCACCTAATTTATTGTTTACTTCCTGCAATTCGCTTTCGGGATCACTTGCAGCTACTACGCCTGCACCGGCCTGGTAGTACAAGGTATTTTGTTTACTCAAAAAGCTGCGGATCATAATGGCATGATTGCAACTGCCATCGAAACCGATAAAGCCGATTGCACCGCCATAAAAACCACGGGCTGTTTTTTCATTGGCATCTATGATCTGCATGGCTTTATATTTTGGCGCCCCGCTTAATGTTCCTGCGGGAAAGCCTGCCCCCAATATTTTAAAAGTGCCCTGGCCTTCTTTAATATTTCCCTGCACTTCGCTTACCATATGAATGACATGCGAATAGTATTGTATTTTTTTAAAGGCGGTTACTTCTACATTATCACAAACCCTGCTCAGGTCATTTCTTGCAAGATCGACGAGCATCACATGCTCTGCATTTTCTTTGGCATTGTTCTCCAGGTCTATAGCTCTTGCTTTATCAGTATCATCATCGCCGCTTCTTTTGAAGGTACCAGCTATTGGATGTACAATGGCTTTTCCATTTTGTATAATGAGCTGGCTTTCCGGTGAAGAACCCGTGAGCTTATAATCGCCGTAATCGAAATAAAACAAATAAGGACTTGGATTCACTGTTCGCAAAGCACGGTACACATTGAATTCATCACCTTTGAAGGCCTGCTGAAACCGCCGGCTCAGCACCACCTGGAACACATCTCCCCGGTAACAAGCTTTGATGCCGTTGCTAACCATATTCCTGTATTCCTCGTCCGATACATTACTGGATTCTTTTCCATCTGCTGTAAAAGGGAAAACGGGCACATCTTTATTGCTGATCAGACTTTCCACATCACTTAACCTGCTCTCCAGGTTACTGAACAGGTTTTCACAGAGGTACAGTTCATCTTTAAAATGATCAAAGACGATAACATACTGGTACAGCCGGTAACGCACTAACGGTAGCTGCATTTCGCTTCCGGGATCTTTTCTTTCATCGAACAGTATGTTTTCCAAAAGGGGAATTGCGTCGTAAGCAGTATAACCAAACAGGCCCTGTGCAATATTCACGGGTTTGGCAGCAGGTGATCCCATTTCAAAATGATCCATAAAGTCTGTCATTAGTCCCGCCAGTCCTTTTACTGCGTCCAGCTTTGTTTTTTCTGCATTACGCCCCGGTAGTTTCCATTCCAGCTCCTGTTTATTGGTCACTTCAATGCCAGCAATAGCATTGATACCAATAATGGAAAAACTGTTTTCTTCTGCATGAAAATCAGTGCTTTCCAGGAGAATGGTGTCCCGGAACCTGTCACGCAGGCGCAGGTAGATACCTACAGGTGTGTACACATCTGCGAGCATTTTTTTGTATTGCGTTTTAAAAGTTATTTTCTTCATCGGCTGAAATTAAAAAGGCCCCGACTGTGTCGGGGCCTGGTATATTTTTCTACAAATACAAATAAGCGGTGACACAATCAGGAGATCATGTTCCACCACCAGAATTTGTTATTTGAATTGATTTTTGTCATTTGTATCACAAAGTAAGCGGAGATTGATTAATTGACAAAAAAAACTTTTGTTATCGTAAATTGTGAAAGCCGCACAATATTTGAGCTATAAAAGGCGGTAACAACATACATAAATAAACAACTATGATCATTACAATATTTGGTGCCACGGGCATGACGGGCAGGCAACTGGTAAAACAGGCATTGCTCATGGGACATACAGTAAGAGCATTCGGCAGGAATGTATTTACCACAGATTTTTTCAAACAGGATAACCTGGAATTGATACACGGCGCTTTGTTTGATGAGAAAGATGTGAAGGATGCCATTGAAGGAAGCGATGCTGTGCTTTCCGTTATCGGTGGCGCTTTTGACGGCACGGATAAAAGCCGTTCATTGGGCATGAAGAATATTATCAAACAAATGAATGCTACTGCAGTGAACAGGATCGTAGCATTGGGAGGCATGGGTGTATTGCCTGCGGAAGATGGCAGCCTGCTGATGGACGCAGAAGAATACCCCAAAGAATACCTGCCTGTGGGAAGAGAACATTTAAAAGCCTATGAGCTGCTGAAAGCTTCTGCACTGGACTGGACCTTTGTTTGCGCTCCTGACCTGGTAGATGCAGATGCTACCGGCTCATTTGTAACGGCTGCAGAAAAAAATCCCGAAGGCAGTAAATTCCGGATCAATACAGGGGACCTGGCATTGTTCATGCTGAATGAATTGAATAAGAATGAGTATGTGAAGATGAGAGTGGGTATCAGTAATTCCTAACAGATCTTTATGGAAATATATTCTTACAGGAAAAGCCTGTTTTCAAAGCAACAAACATTTTCCCTGGAGGAAAATGCATTAAGCATTGAACAGGAAGCTGTGGTTACAGCAGTTCCCTATAAGGATATTGATTCCATCAGGCTTATGTACATGCCTGACAGGATGCGCCCCCATAATTTTTTATGTACGATAACATCGGGTGATAAAAAATTTAGTTTTCTATCGAACAGCTATATTTCCCTCGCTAATTTTAAGGAAGACAAAGAAGGATACAGGAGCTTTGTTTCTGCACTTATTAAAAAAGTGCAGAAGGCAAATCCTTCCGTTTTATTACTGAGCGGCAGGCCCAAACATATGTACTGGATCAGCATTGTAGCGATACTATTTACCTTGTGTGGATTAGCGGCATTGGCCTATTATATAGGAAACCAGTTCAGCGCAAGCAGCTGGATAAAATACCTGCTGATACTTTTATTAATGCCGATGGCATTAAGTTATATACAAAGAAATAAGCCCGGCACTTTTACACCGGATGATATCCCGGAAAAATTATTACCGAAACTGGGCTGATATTTTAAGAGCATCTTAACTGTAAACAGGATTTGTTTTTACAACTTTGCAAAAAAATATCCGGCTTGAGACAATTACTGGTCATAGTATTTATTTTAACGGCTTGCATAGCAAAGGCACAGAAGATCGACAGTATGTATGTACACCTTTACACAGACAGCCTGAAAAAAGGAACTTACAATTACATCAATGTGGATGGCTTGTTGGCTGATGGCAGGTGGTTACCGCTCGACAGCAATCATGTAGAATTTAAATGCAGCCACGGCGAATTTCATGGCAATGACCTTTGGATAGATACCAGCTTCACCGGCGATAAGATCAGCATCACTACCATCTTAAAATCTGACCGCAAACAGCAAAAATCCTTTGATATGTATATCAAGAAAAAGAAGGATGATGAGCTGTTGCCAAGCGAACAGGATATCATCAACAGCAGCAAAAAGAAAAAGAAGAAAGACAACTAAACATAAAGGAAGATCCCGGCTGAGCCGGGATCTTTTATTGAATACATTATGCAAATTTTTTGGCGTCTTCCAGGAACTGCGCAAGTCCTATATCCGTAAGCGGGTGTTTCAGCAACCCGAGAATAGAGCTCAGCGGGCAGGTACAAACATCAGCGCCGGCTTCTGCGCATTTAATGATATGATTCGGATTGCGGATAGACGCAGCCAATATTTCTGTATCAAAGCCTTGCACAGAATATATCTGGCGGATCTGGTGGATCAGCTCAATGCCATCCCAACCACTATCGTCTATACGACCGATGAACGGCGAAACGTAGGTAGCGCCTGCTTTTGCAGCGAGTATGGCCTGTCCTGCAGAAAATACAAGTGTGCAGTTTGTGCGGATACCATTGTCGGTAAACCATTTTAATGCTTTAACACCATCTTTTATCATGGGCACTTTTACTACTATATTCTTATGAATGGCAGCAAATTTTTTCCCTTCTTCGATCATTGTTGCAAAATCGGTAGACACTACTTCAGCGCTGATATCGCCGTCCACCATTTCGCAAATGGTTTTGTAATGCTGCATTACAGCATCTATTCCTTTAATGCCTTCTTTGGCCATCAGGGAAGGATTGGTGGTTACACCATCCAGGATACCAAGGTCATTGGCTTCTTTTATTTGATCAAGGTTTGCAGTATCGATGAAAAATTTCATGAGAATGTAATATTTAAGAATTAATATTTAAGATTTTTTCAAACCCGCCTGGGTTGTCTTTCGGGCGGCAGCCAAAATGCTGGAGAGCTCTTTTGCCTCCTGTAAAATGGCTGATAATTTTTCCGAAGGTAACAACTTTAGCTCTAAAATATTCTCCAGCCAAAATAAGGATTCATCTATCTCTTCAAAGGCAATGCTTAATTTAGATACAAGGCTTTTTTGCTGATCCCCTTGCAGGCGGCACGGTAATTAGCTGCGGCAGAAAATGATGATCTTAACAGTTGATCTTCTATAATTCTTGAAATTTTCTTTTGCGGAAGACTTTCGCAGACGTTTACGGAACGAAAGGCTAACGATCTTAGCCGGTTTTCAAGTTGGGCGGAGTTCATAATATTAAATATTACTTATTCAATATTACATAAAAAATGGCAAGTTACTTACATCGCACCGCTCAACCATCTACCCTTGCTACCTTCCGGTCCTGGGGGAGTTCAACAGGAGCTGGTCGTATAAGACTTGCCGGCGCAAAGATAAGGGAATGAAGGGTGAATAAAAAACGATAGGGAGATTTTATTACACGAATTGGGACGAATTACACGAATTTTTATGGAAAGCTAATTATGGAACGTCACTTGACTTCCTTATTCCTTATTATATATTTCTTATTTTTTTATAACACGAATTTCAGGCACGAATTACACGAATTAATTTTCAACTTTCCATTTTCAATTTTCAACTCAGAAACTGAATCCCGGTCTGTCCCTCCGTGAATTAAACTGCCCGATGCCGATCAACTGGTCCGCCCTGTCCGTAAAAGATTTATAATATATCAGCACCGTATAGCTATTTTCTGTTTCCCAATAATTGCCTTCAAGCACTACATTTTTTTTAGGATCGGTGGCATCTGCCAATATATATTGATAATTATAATATCCCTGCTTTAAAAATACCTTTGTCTCATACATTTTGGTTTCTTCATTAAAGGTCATTTTCCATTGATCGCTTAACTCAAAATTGGTGAAGGCTCCAGATATATATATATTTTGCCCGGCATACGATTGCCCGTCAGGCGGTGCAAAAGAAAAATACACCATTGCATAATCTCCCTGCCAGAAAGGATTGATGCTTTCGTAAGTAGTGATCCGGTACATGCCATCCAGGTCAGCGAAATAAACATAACGCTGCCCTCTCCTGTCGGTATCCGGTTTTAAAAATATATCGGTCGAATCTTTTTTGTAATTAGCCCTTAATACCCTGTCGCTTTGCAGGCGAAAACTTCTAAGGTCTAACCAGCGCCATTCCTTTCCGCCTTCAAATACACCCATGTTCTCAGAATTGTATTCAAGATTGTTACCCCTTACAAAAGTTGGTGCAATGTTGGTCTGTGCATTGTCCAAACGATTGTTCTGCAGTATCGTTGCCTTTACCTGTTGTCCTGCACTGAAGCTGTTGATATCTTTTATACTGGCAGAAAATTTTACCCGCTGGTGTGTACTAAAAAGCTGTGGTGTAAACGGCTGCACGATATCGCCGGTAATATTTGCCTTTTGATCCAGCACATACATTCTTTTGGTAAAGACCAGCCTGGAAGTATCACCATCAAGAAAAACTTTTAACAAATAATTTCCTGAGCGGGAAGGTGCAGAGTTCGCTTCCGGGAGTACGACCTGGTAATGCGTGTACCTCGTAAATGAAATGGATGAATAGCGGTAAGTGCCAATGCGGTTCTGTGTAAAACCTTTCATGTAGTCGAAAGGATTCAGGTTAAGCGGGTTCCAGTTATAATCGCAGAGCACATAGGTATAATAATAATTTTTAAGGCTGCCTTCCATATCATCAAACTCAAGCTGTATGCGGTTTGTACCGTTTAGCGTGAGTATGGGCAATCCCTCCTGGTTGCCATATTGGAACAACTGCACGGTTTTAATATTAGGCTTGTATATTTTATCCGGCTGCTGTGCGGCAGCGGGTAATACAGTGGTTAAAAGAAGGAAAAATATACCGCTACAAACAATCCTCATCGAATACTTATTTGATTTACTTTTGAAAGATACCAAAATTATGCCTTTTGAATATATCACTTTTCATAGCTAAGCGGGTTGGTTCTGTGAACCAGAAGACTTTCAGCAGGTTCATTATCGGGCTTGCTGTTGGTGCTACCACGCTGAGCGTAGCGGTGATGATCGTGGCATTGAGCTTTGTGAACGGTTTCCAGACGGTGATCAGCAACAAGGTATTCAGCTTTTGGGGGCATATAAGAGTACAGCAATCACTGGAAGAAAAGGTAAGCACGGCGGAAGAGTTGCCGATCGAAAAAAATGATTCTATTGAAAACTATTTAAAAAAATTGCCCGGGGTGCAGTCGGTGGAAAAATATGCCACCAAGTCGGCCATCCTGAAATACGAAACGGATATTGAAAGCATCCTGCTAAAAGGCATTGATAAGGATTTCAATTTTACAAGATGGAACAATTTTTTAAAAGAAGGCAAATGGGTTTCCTTCAAAGACAGTGGATACAGTTCAGAAATAACAGTAAGCACTTATACCGCTAACCAGTTGAAATTAAAGACAGGCGATACAATGCTGGTATTCTTTTTCCGGCAGGACGGTTCCCGTACCGCAAGAAAATTGTCCGTATCAGGTATTTATAAAACAGGCATTGAAGAGTACGATAAAAATTTTGCCATCTGCGATATCAACCTGATAAGAAGGCTGAACAACTGGGAGCCAAACCAGATCGGCGGCTACGAGATCTTTTTAAAAGATTACAAAAAAACAGATACCCTCAACAATCTTATTTACGATGAGCTGCCGCAAAGCTGGTACAGCAGAAGCATTAAAGAGATCTACCCCAATATTTTTGACTGGCTGAATTTACAGGGACAGGTAAAAAATATTTTACTCGTTATAATGATAATAGTAGCAGCAGTGAACCTCATCACCTGCCTCATTATTCTTGTACTGGAACGCACCCGCATGACAGGCATTTTAAAAGCTGTCGGCAGCAACGATTGGACCATCCAGAAAATATTTTTATATAATACGATGAAGATCGCCATCACCGGCATTATCGCAGGTACACTGCTTGGGTTGGGCATTTGCTTTTTGCAGCAGCAAACGGGTTTTATAAAACTCAATGAAGAAGCGTATTATATGAGCCAGGCGGAAGCAAATATCAACTGGCTGCAGGTGGTATTGGTTGACCTTGCAACACTGGCGATCTGTTTTTTAACATTGATCATTCCTACCCTGCTGATAAAAAAAGTAAATCCGGTGAAAGCGATACAATTCCGATAGGTATTATACGAATCCCGATAGCTATCGGGACGAATTACACGAGTTTTACAAGATCGGTACCGCAGGTCAGACCCGGCTTGTTTTTATAACACGAATTCCAGGCACGAATTGCACTAATTAAAATCAATGGTTATTAGCAATACTATTCTGCCTTCCTTATTCCTTATTTTCCATTCCTTATTTCATAAAGTATAATCCCCGTAGCAACCGCAGCATTCAGCGATTCTGCTTCGCCAATGCGGGGAATAGTGATCTTTTTGTCTGCCAGCTTCATTACCCCATCGCTCACTCCTTTTGATTCATTGCCGATGATGATGATACCTTCCTGTAATGCATTGAAACTGTTTAAAGGTTCTCCGTTCAAAGTAGCGGCATATTTGGTTACAGCCTGTTCCTTTAGCCAGTTCTCAATATCGGTATAGATAAGATTCACTCTTTGCAGGCTTGCCATGGTGCTTTGCACCACTTTGGAATTGTACATATCGGCGGTTTTCAGAGAGCAGGCAATGTTGTCAATACCAAACCAATCCGCAATACGGATGATGGTACCGAGGTTACCAGGGTCCTGTATATCATCCAGTGCCAGCGTTATTTTGTTTTTCAACACCGGGGAAGCAATAGCTTTTTTCTGTTCAAAAACTGCCAACACCTGGTTGGGTTTTGACAGGGAAGAAATTTTTTCCAGCTCAAAATCCCTGATAGTTTCAACAGTGAATTCATGAATATTCTTAATATCATGCTGCCAGTCGGCTAACGCATAAATATTGCGACAGGTAAATACACGGCCTTCCAGTAATTCTTTCACCAGCTTGGGACCTTCCGCTACAAAAGCCCCTTCTTCATCCCTAAATTTTTTGTGCTGTAAACTTTGAATATATTTGACGGTGGATTTGCTAAACATCGTTTAATTATTTATGCCTTTATCATCACTGGGAAATACCGGTTACTGGACTTATGCCCGCACCCTTTTTATATTGTGCCTGCTTTTTTCTTCCTGCAATATTACAAGAAAAGCACCCAAGGGCAAACCTTACCTGGCCAAAAATACCATTGAAGTAAAAGGCGGCGACTTTACCAAGCTGGAAAGATCCGCAGTTGCAGACAGGCTGGCGAATCAACTGGACGACAGCTCCAAATTAAGGACCACGAGCTCCTTCCTCATCTTTAATGTGCTGAAACGCCCGCCGGCTTATGATACGGTGTACTCCAATTTAACGGCAGCCAATATGAAGGCTTCCATGTACCATATCGGTTACTATAATTCAACTGTTACTTATAAAGCAGATACAGCAGGCCGAAAAGTAAAAGTGCATTACACGGTGGAAGCAGGCAATCCTACGAGGATAGACACTTTCAGCTACCGGCTTTCCCGCCCCGATCTGCAGGAACTGGCAATGAAGTCGTTTGATAGATCTGTTCTTTTGAAAGGCAACCCTATTACCAAAGCAGGCGTGGTAGGTGAAATAGGCAGGATGGTGGACACTTTCCGCAACAACGGTTATTATAAGTTCACTGCCTCGGAATTGAAGATGAGGGGCGATACAACAATTGAAGCCCTTACCACCATCAGCGACGATCCGTTTGAACAATTACAATTACTGGCAGAAGCGCAGCAAAAAAGAGATTCACCGGAAATAAAGCTGGCAATGGTGCTGGATCAGCCGGATGATTCTTCCAGGTTCAAGCAGTACAGGGTACGTAAAATATTCATCCTGCAGGATTATTATCCCGGCGATGATTTTACAGACACCATCAACATAACGCAAAGGAATACACGAAATTTTGTGCTGAGGTATCATAAGCCCAATCCAATGTTCCGTACAGGGTTCCTGGCTCGTAATATCAGCCTGCGCCCGGGCCAGTTATTCCGGCAGGATGAATACAATAAAACACTCGGAAATCTTTCCAAAGCCAACGTGTGGCAGAGCGTGAACATACAAACCAAGGAACTGCCGGACAGCAGCCAGGTAGATCTTATACTGGAGTTGATCCCCGAAAAGAAATTCTCTTTTGAAGCTGCAGTGGAAGCCAGCTATTCCGCCACCAGCAATACCACCAACGCATTGGCGGGCAACCTCATCGGTTTTTCCGGTAACCTTTCACTTACCAATAAGAACATGTTGTTTGGCAGCAAAAAGCTGGGTGGCGAGGGCATCCGCATGACGCACAGACTGCGTGCGGGTGTGGAGCTCAACAACAACAGCAGGTCTGCCAACACGAGCCTGATCAATTCGAACGAGGTGAGCTACAGTAACAATGTCACGATCCCGAGAAGGATAGTCCCCTGGTCAAGAAGAACAAGAAATTCACAGGGCATAATGACCTCAAGGGCAAAACCGGGTGAAACGTTTATCAATACTACTTTTTCATTGAACAACAGGCTTAATCTTTTTAACCTGCAAAGTATTAACCTGGCTGTAGGCTGGACAGGAAAGTTTGAAAAAACTTTCCTCAAGGACTGGAACTATATGTTCAAATTCCTGAATGCCGAGTTCAGTTATTTGTACAACAAAACTGATAGTTTTCAACAGATATTAAATGAGAACCGTTTCCTTGAATACTCTTACAACACTGCATTTGTGGTGGGCATGGGCGCCGGCATCTCAAATATTTACCAAAACCCGAGGCACCTGAAAAGCTTGTCCAAAGAGCGTTCTATTAAATTGAACCTGGAAGAATCAGGCCTTACCTGGGGATTGCTGCCGATATCGAATAAATACAAATCGAGGTTTATAAAAATGGATGGTGAATACAAATACACTGTCAATTATAAAAAGACCTCGCTTGTGTTCAGGGGAATGGCAGGTGTGGGTATTCCGTTGTCGAAAGATACGAGCCTGCCCTTCTTCAAACAGTTCTTTGGCGGTGGTACCAACAGCATGCGGGGTTGGCCGATACGTGGTATTGGTGCCGGTGGCCTTCCTTTGGGAGATTACCAGCAGAACAAATTCAATGACAGGCGGGGTGATATGCAGATAGAACTGAATGGTGAATACCGGTATGATATTGCCCGCATCATTCCCAACCTGCTTACGCTGAAAGGCGCATTGTTCGTGGATGTGGGCAATGTGTGGAACCTGCGCAATTCAAAGACAGATGGTACTACAGACAGCACACAATTCAAATTTAAAAACCTGTACAGGCAATTAGGTGTTTCTGCCGGTACGGGTTTCAGGCTCGACTTTAATTATGTAACGATCCGCTTCGATCTTGGTTTCAGATTCAAACGACCGGAAACAAGCTATATCAATGATGGCTGGAAAATACCCAATATCGGATTCGATGATTTCCTGAAAAAAATATTCTCCGGCCGGGAAGAGTTCAGGAGATGGAGGTATGAGAATTTCAACTTTACGTTGGGTATCGGCGTACCGTTTTAGGCAGGCGTTTCTTCCTGTGTGGTTGAATTATTTTCTTCCTGAAGTGAGGAGAGAAAATCGTCGATACTCACACCGTCACTCACCCAAAACTCACCGATGCGTGTGCGCCTTAATTCACTCAGGTAAGCACCACAACCGAGCGATGCGCCAAAATCATGTGCCAGGCTCCTGATATAAGTGCCGGTTGAGCATATCACACGAAAGCTAATTACAGGCATGTTGATGGAAGTGATCTCAAATTCTTTAATAAAAATATCTCTTGGCTCCAGCTCTACATCTTTCCCTCTTCGGGCCAGCGTGTACAAAGCCACCCCTTCTTTTTTTATGGCTGAATACAAAGGAGGCATTTGTTTTATTTCACCAATGAATTGTTTTGTGGCTGCATGAATTTGTTCCGCAGTGATGCGGGAAGTATCCTTAAAATCAGTGGCATCGCTTTCAAGATCATAAGTAGGTGTAACAGCACCGAGGGTGAAAGTTCCGGTATACTCTTTTTCCGCCGCCATATACTCGTTGATCCTTTTGGTAAACTTACCGGTACAGATAATGAGCAGTCCTGATGCCAGGGGATCAAGTGTTCCGGCATGACCAACTTTTTTGATGCGGATGGCATTCCTTACTTTTTTTACTGCATCAAAGGATGTCCAGTGCAAAGGCTTGTCAATAAGGACAACTTTTCCTTCTTCAAATTCCAGTTTTTTTGCTTCGCTGATAGGGGCTACCCGTCTTCTTTCAACGGGTTCGTTCTCAGTACCGCTGCGTTTGCGGTGATTAGCGAAGTATGATCCTTTTTTTGCCAAGATTTTATTACACGAATTTTAACGAATTAAGGAAGTTGTCAGCTGTGAGCTATTAGCCATGAGCCAACCCTATCTCATATATTATATCTCATAGTTTTATCTAATCACTCATATCTCCTATCTTATATCTCATAGCTCATATCTCGTTCTAAACCGCCTGCCTTGCCTTCAACTCCAAATACTTATTGATACTGCTGATGGTTAAGTTTTCCGGCCTCGCCAATACAGAGAGAATGCCGTATTTCTGCAATTCCTTCACCACCAGCTTTTTTTCAAACATGAATTTTTCTGCTACGGTCTTTAAGTATATTTCTTCTACATTAAATGCTTCTGCATGTGCCAGTTTATCCATTTCTGTATTCTCGAAGAATACGACCATCAGCAAGTGGTGCTTGGCAATGGAACGCAGGTAAGGCAGTTGCCTCCTCAAACCTCCGAGCGATTCAAAATTGGTGAACAATACCAGCAGGCTCCGCTGTTTTAATTTATGCCGCACCTGCATGTACAGCATTTCATAATCGCTTTCCTGGAAAGCAGTTTGCTCCTTGTACAGTGCTTCTAAAATATTCTCTCTTTGTATCGGTTTCCTGTCTGCAGCAATAAGTGTAGATAGTTTGGTAGAGAAACCCATCAACCCCACCCTGTCCTGCTTTTGAAGGCAAACGTTGGTAAGTGCTAATACCGTATTGATAGAATAGTCCAGCAGGCTCAATCCATTAAAAGGCATTTTCATCAAACGGCCTTTATCAATGATACAATATACCTGCTGCGACTTTTCATCTACATAATTATTTACCATCAGCTGCCCACGCCTTGCGGTCGCTCTCCAGTTGATGGTACGTATATCATCACCCGTCACATAATCTTTTATCTGCTCAAATTCCATACTCTGCCCTATCTTCCTGAGGCGCTGGCTCCCCTGTTCACCCATGTAAGCAGTTTGTGATACCAGCTGGTATTTGCGCATCTGCATAAACGAAGGGTAAACGCTCACCGTTTGTTCCAGTGGCATGCTGAACCTCCTGTTCACGAGGCTGATCTTTGTTGAAAAATACAAATGCAGTTTTCCAAACAGGTATTCGCCTCTTTGCGTCGGCGTAACCTGGTAATGTAAATTTTTGATCTGTTTTGCCTTAATGTGATTATTCATTACAAAATCCCTTTCCTGCAACTGGAAAGGAAGCTCGTCTATCACCAGCACATCCACAGGAAACGCATAGCTGTTCCTGATCTCTACAGATACATCGTTGGCATCGCCGTTGCTCAATCTTGCTGCCACATGGCGCTTCACCACCGGTGTTCTCGCCGTGAAAAAAAGCAGGCAATAATCCAGCAGCGTACTGCCTGTGTATACCAGCAGAGCGATCAGCGCTATGTTGAGCAGCACTGGAAAAAAGTAAGACAGCACAAACAATAAAGTGCATACACCGCCTGCCCAGTAAAACCTGTTACTGAAAAAAAGATCGCCAATATATTTTTTAATAAAACTCACTTAATGATCGTTCGTTTAGCGGGGTACTTCAATGGCTTTGATGATGCTTGTGATCAGCTCATCAGGCGTAAGCCCTTCCATTTCTTTTTCCGGCGTGAGCATGATACGGTGACGCAATACGTGCGGCGCCATTTCGATCACATCATCCGGTATTACAAAATCCCTCCCTTTAAGCGCAGCAGCTGCTTTGGATGCTTTTAAGATAGCAAGCGATGCTCTTGTAGATGCGCCGAGGTACAAGCTGGAATTGTTGCGGGTTTCATGTACGATGCCAGCAATATATTCTACCAGTTTGGGTTCAATGTTCACATTCTGCACGATCTGCCTGTAGTGGAGGATGCTTTCTGCCGACAATACTTTGTTGATGCCTGTGAGCAATTCTGCCTGTGTTTTTCCCTGCTGGCTGTTGAGAATGGAAATTTCTTCCTGCAATGTGGGGTAATCAATTTCTACTTTGAAAAGGAACCTGTCGAGCTGCGCTTCGGGCAATCGGTAAGTACCTTCCTGCTCTATCGGGTTTTGCGTGGCCAATACGAGGAAAGGAAATTGCATGGTATGTGAATGGCCATCAACAGTGATCTGCCTTTCTTCCATTACTTCAAACAGGGCAGCCTGCGTTTTTGCAGGAGAACGGTTGATCTCATCTATGAGCACAATATTGCTGAAGATGGGACCGGGCTTGAAATAAAAGGACCCTTCCTTTGGATTAAAAACAGAAGTACCGATCACATCGCCGGGCATAAGATCGGGCGTGAACTGCAAACGGCTGAAGCCCACATCCACCATTTTGGCCAGTAGTTTTGCCGTAAGTGTTTTAGCCACACCGGGCACGCCTTCCAGCAGCAGGTGGCCATCGCAAAGCAGGCCTATCAGCAGCAGGTCGACCATCTGGTGCTGCCCTACAATTACTTTAGATATTTCCGCTCTTATCTCGTTCACTTTTGCATTCAGCTCAGATACCGGCGTTCTTTCCTGAAACAGTTGTTCTTCCATTAGTTTCTGTTTTTATAAAATTGTTGTATTTGTTCATTTAATGTAAGCAGTTCAAAATCACTGACCTGTTCTGACAATTGTACCTGCTCGATGGTATTGTACAAAGCCTGCACAGATTCAAAAGATACACCACTTTTTTTACTTAGCGTTTGTACAAAATCGCTTCCCGATCCATGCGTGCTTAAAAAATACTTATTGCGGATATGGTCATTAAAATAAGTGATCATTTTATCAGCAATGGTCTTGTTGTTCTTTTCCGTGAGATACAAACCTGCAATGGCTTGTGTAAAAGCGATCGAAGTATTTTCAACAGGCTTGATGATAGGGATAATACGCTGCTTCCTTTTACCATTGAAAAGAATGTAAAACAGCAGCAGTAGCAGGAGCAACCAGAATGCCACAGTAAGTTCAGGATACTGGAATAAAATAGCGAGTGCCGACCTGCCCTTTTTATTGCTGCGGTAATTCTTCTTGTTGTAATAATCATCCCAGAAAACATTACCTGACCGCTCGCTGGTAAATTGCAGCGCTTGTTTCAGGTACTGGAAATTATTTCCCTTGAGTAAAAAATAATTACTGAAAGCACGGGGATCGCAGTGAAGATAGAGCTTTCCTTTTCCAAGGAACAACACTATTAAATTGGGTTTTCCAACCTGGTTACGGCCGATCACTTTTACCGTAGTGTTCTTATCAAGTTTTGTAAAGTGATTGAGAAACGGGTAATAGAAATAGTTGAAAGTATCATTCAGCGACAAAGAGCCGTTGGAATATTGTATTTCCGATAAAAAGCTAAATTCAGAATAATCCTGCTTGCAATCCACTTTATCCAACAGCACGGTATCAATGTAAGAAGCGGCGATGAAAGCGGTATGTCCTTCTTCTACAAAATCCAGCAATGCTGCTGCATCATCCTCGGAGCAGAAAAAACGTTTGCTGATGCTCATGTAAATGGAAGATGAATCCACATAGGTTTCAGAACGGAAAGTGCTGAAAGATTTTTTGTTGATGTTCACATATTTATTGGGAAATATTTCTGTCACCAGGCTATACGCCACTTCCCCGCCAAAAGGTTTTGGGTCCTCGAACTGGTAAGTTTCCCTGAGATCTGGAATGCCTTTCTTTTTGCCGGTACAGCTTTGCAATGCTATTCCGGCCATCAATAAAAAAATGATATATAACCTGTAAGCCTTCAACTGATCTTAAACTTTTTGTAGAAATGAATTAAATCCTCTTTGCACCAGCTCGTATTTTTCCTGGCTGATATCGAAATGACCGTACCACACATATTCGTATTGTAAAATGAGTTGCGAGAAATCATTGCGCCAGTTCACCGGTATCTCGTACACATAACGGCTGTTGGTTTTATCCGGCTCGTAGTTGATCTGGTTTTTATCTCTCAGCTGCTGTAATGTTTTAAGGAAGTTGTAGCGAACGGCCATGCGGTAATCGCCCTGCCGCACGGCCTGGTCAATGAGCGGATCAAAATCATTTTGCAATGATAGTTCCTCTTCCTCCGCAGCTTTTTCTGAAACCTTCGATTTGTATGAGCTTTGGAAAAGACCATTGGATTTTAATAACTGGTACACAATGATACCTACAAACAATATGGCCAGTGTCCATAGAATAACCTTGATAACAGAACCGCCCAGTAACTGATTCATAAAAGAGCCACTCTTGGGCGTCCTGATCTGCGGCGGTGTTTTTTCCACCTTCTCCTGCGAAGCTTTCAGCAGGCTGTCAAGATTTTTGCTGTAAGCATATTTGTCCTGGTTCTTCCAGTTGCGGATGCTGTCTTCCCTAAGGCTGATGTAGCGGGCATACAGGTTGGTATCAATGGGTTCTTCTTTTATCTCTTCATCATAATAATCAGAATCCTTCACTTCCTCTATAACAGGCGCCTCTATGATCTTTACTACAGAATCCTGCGCATATTCATCCTGCGCCTGCAGGGAGCAATTGCAGCACAGTGCAAAGAATAATATTAATATGATACGATTAAGCATGTTCGGTATGAAGCCTTTGAATAATTCCTTTGCCCTTAAATTCAACCCCTCTTTTTTTAAGGCGTATGGGCCATATAATAAAATACCAGACGATGAGTGCCAGTGAACCTGCCAGTATAAGCACACTTGCCCAAATAGGCAGGCCTGCATTCACTTCCTTATCGTAAGTGCGGCCCATCAAATGAGTAACATAACTTTCCAGGAAAGAAGCTGCAATAAAGAATGGTATGAGGCATATCAATACTTTCGCAGCATCTTTAGCGCCACGTTTAAAAGATTCCAGCCTTGTATAAGTGCCGGGAAACAGGATGCCGTTGGCAATGATAAAACCTGCTGTTCCTGCAATGATGATAGAAGATATTTCGATGGTACCATGTACCCATATTACCAGTATGGATTGCATACCCAGTCCGTGAGAAAAGAAAAGGTATTGAAATGAGCCGAGCATGATGCCGTTTGACCATAGTATCTTCATGGTAAATATGCCCAGTGTAAAACCACAGATGAAAGTGAGAAAAGCCACTCTGATATTATTGAATGCAATACGCACAAACATGCTGAAAGGGTTTTCATCTTTGTATACACCAAAGGGATCGCCTTTGGCGATATTCTCTTCCGTCATTTCTACATAGCCGTCTCCCAGTACGCCTCTTACAAATTCAGGATTGGAAACAGAGGCCCATACACCAATGGCTACAAAAAGACAGAATACCAGCGTGGTAAATAAAAAGATGCGGTGATATTTTTGAAAGGTCAGCGGCAGCTCGTATTTCCAGAAGTCGAATACCCTGCTGAATTTTTCTTTTTTATTGCGGTAGATGTCCTGGTAAATAGATGCGGCCAGCCCGTTGATCCAGCGGGTAGCTTTGCTGCGGGGATAATATGTTTTGGCATAAGAGAGGTCGTCGATCAGGGTAGTAAAACGTTCTGCCGTTTCATCGGAATTGGCAGGTTTCTCCTGCTGGTAGCGGGTCCACTTCTCCACATTCTTTTTAATAAACATCGCTTCTCTCATGCGCTGAACTCCGGTTTCTTTTTAGTAGTAATGAAGTTTCAATTTGCTGCTTTTTTCAGAAATAAAAAAATATGCTTTTGAATGGTCTTCTGGTTTAGCATTGTATATTGCGGGAAGCATGTCAGTCATTCAAATTAATACAGTTTTTAATATTGACCTGGAGTTTGAAACAGCCCCCTTTCACCGGAGGCTGCTGGCCTATATCATCGATTTCTTTTTGCTGATCATTTACCTCTTCAGTGTTAAATCGCTGCTGTATGAAGCGCTTGACATCAGCTTTACTGAATACATCGGCCTGGATATTCTCGTTGTTACCCTGCCCATGTTCCTCTATTCGCTCATCTGCGAAATATTGATGAACGGACAAACGCTGGGGAAAAAACTGACGGGCATCCGGGTGATCAGCCTCAGTGGCGAAAAACCAACAACAGGCCAGTTTGTAATGCGTTGGATCACCAAGTTTTTTGAATGGCCCTTCCTGTTTGCTTATATCATTGATTCTTCCGACAGGGTAGTACAATACATTTTTGTTACCGGGCTGTTGGGCATTGGTGTACTCATCATCATTTCACTAACGGCAAAAAACCAGCGCCTGGGCGACCTTGCTGCGGGAACTGTGCTGATAGATACCCGCATTGATACTACGGTTCATGACACTGTATTCATGCAGATCGACAACAGCAGCACTTATAAAGTGATGTTCCCTGAAGTGATGCGTTTATCTGACAACGATATCAATACCATTAAAACCGTATTGACACAGGCGGAAAAAAGACAAAACCACGATATTAGTTACCGGGTAGAATACAAGATCAAATCTGTATTGCAGATCAACTCTGATCTGCACACCATTGACTTCCTTAAAAAACTGCTGGAAGATTACAATTACCTCGCCACGAGGGAATAATGCGGGTTACGCAATAAATACCACCGCCATAAACAGCAGGTAAACAATGAATACAATACCTTTCATGCGATAAGCCATTTTAAACTGTTGCAATGCGGCGGTAAATGAAGATTGATCCGTTGTTCTTAATGCCAGTTGCAGCTTTACAGCAAAGCGGTGGGTAAAGAGGCTAATGACAAAATACATGCTGCCTGCCAGTAAGATGCCAATAAGGGCACCTATGATATAAGTATTGAAGGCAAAATCTCCGTAAACCATGATAAGGCTTATAAGATCGTACAAATTTTTGGCGGTAGTGAGCACGGCAAAGGTCATACCGAGCAGGGCCACATATTTTGCAAGTACAGATGTCTGGTGCAGGTAATATTTTACTTCATCATCTACCCGCCATTCACTGCTTAATATATCTTTTTGTTGTTCCATAAAAATCAGCTGATCAGTTTTGTAATAGTTGCACCAATAAAGGCCAGGAAATAAACGCTGAACAATATGGCCAGCGCCTTATACATATTGCGCAGGTTGCGCAGTGATTCTACAAATTCATACTTGTCGGAAGTACTGATGGCTAACTGCATCCTGTTGGCAAAACGGAACATGTAGATGCACAGCACGAACAATGCAACCGAAAACAGCAGGATCACCAGCACCCAAAGATATCCTGCCCCGGCTGCGCCTGACCGGAGAAAGCCATCATTCAGCGCTGCCTCAACACGGCTGCCTAAGGTAAATGACGTTACCACCAGTATAGCAGAAATGAGCATGCCTGCTATAGAAATGAACTTTGCCCAGTTGGCAGATTCTTTAAAGTTTTTTTCCATCCCTGCATCAATGTACAAGCCATCTTCCTGCAGATCATCCAATAAGTCCATGATAAAAATTGTTGTTAAAAAATACAAAGCCAGGCATGTACGCTCATGCCCGGCTTTGAAATATTATTATTAAGAAGAAACAGCAGCGCCTATATTTACGATCAATGCCAATGCTATAAACACCAGGTAAATAATAGTGATAATGCCCATGATACGGTATGCCATCTTCAGGTTGTAAAGGGATGTATTGAAATTTTCCTGGTCGATTGTTTCCAGTGCTGTTTTCATTTTAGCAGAAAAACGGAACATGAACAGGGACAGTGCAAAATAAACACCGGCTATTATAAGGTAGATCACTGATATGATCACCGCTCCGCCTGCAATATCCATCCCTCCTACCGCTTGAAGATTTGCGCTTGCAAATAAACCTACCAGCCCAAGGATAATTGATAATACAAGCCCGACAATACCGAGCAGCTTGGCCCAGCTGGCTGTTTCTTTTAAATGACCGTGCGCAATTGAATCTACCTGTATGTCCGAAGACAATAAGTTTTGATTTGATTCCATGATGGTTCAGTTGTTTTGGTTGAAACGAATATTGAACTTTTTTTTAACCTGCACAAAAAAGAGCGTTGAAATTTTTCAACGCTCTTATCCTAAAGTCATTGTTTCTTTTAATAAGCTCTTGCAAATAATACCCTTTGAGTACTGTCATTGCCTGTCAATACACATTTGCCCGCTTCCTGTTTATTATCCAGTGGTATACACCTGATGGTAGCTTTTGTAAGCTCTTTTATTTTTTCTTCTGTTTCCGGCGTACCATCCCAATGAGCCGATATAAATCCTGCTTTCTCATCCAGCAATTGCACAAATTCATCCCAGTTATTGGCTTCCCTTATATTTTCATTGCGGAAAGCCAGCGCTTTGTTGTAAATGTTTTGCTGAATTTCGTCCAGCAGTTCCTTCACGTAATTACCAATGCCATCTATAGATACAGGTTTCTTTTCCTTGGTATCCCTTCTTGCCAGTTCCACCACATTGTTCTCCATATCCCTCAGGCCCATGGCAATGCGCACAGGCACACCTTTGAGTTCATGCTCGGCAAATTTCCAGCCTGGCCTTGCATTGTCGTTGTCATCGTATTTAACCCTGATGCCCAATACCTTCAATTCATCCATGATCGCTTTCGCCTTTGCATCGATCACCGGCTTGCTTTCGTCGCCTTTGTAAATAGGAACGATCACTGCCTGCAACGGCGCAATTTTTGGCGGCATGATCAATCCCTGGTCATCGCTGTGTGCCATGATGAGGGCACCGATCAGGCGGGTAGATACACCCCAGCTGGTAGCCCATACATAATCCAGTGTATTGTTCTTATCGCTGAATTTTACATCGAAAGCTTTGGCAAAATTCTGCCCCAGGAAATGCGAAGTACCGGCCTGCAATGCTTTACCATCCTGCATCAACGCTTCAATGCAATAGGTATCTTCTGCACCGGCAAAACGTTCGTTGGCAGTTTTTACACCTTTTACTACAGGTACCGCCATGTATTCTTCCACGAATGTGGCATATACATTCAGCATCTTCACGGTTTCTTCCACCGCTTCTTCCTTGGTAGCATGCGCCGTATGTCCTTCCTGCCATAAAAATTCGGCAGTGCGCAGGAACAAACGGGTACGCATTTCCCAGCGAACCACGTTGGCCCATTGATTTATTAAGATCGGGAGATCACGGTAAGATTGTATCCAGTCTTTGTATGTATTCCAGATAATGGCTTCACTCGTTGGCCTTACTACCAGTTCTTCTTCCAGTTTTGCATCGGGATCAACCATCAGCTTTCCTTTTTTGGAAGGATCGTTTTTCAAACGGTAGTGTGTTACTACGGCACATTCCTTTGCAAAACCTTCTGCATTTTTTTCTTCTGCTTCAAACAGGCTTTTGGGTACAAACAGCGGGAAATAAGCATTCACATGCCCTGTTTCCTTGAACATTTTGTCCAGTTGGTCACGCATATTTTCCCAAAGCGCATATCCATAAGGCTTTATTACCATACAACCCTTTACGGCTGAGTAATCGGCCAGGCCTCCTTTTAATACAAGGTCATTGTACCATTGGGAATAATTTTCTTCTCTTGATGTTAGTTCTTTGCTCACTGCTGTTGATTAAATCTTTTAATATTAAGGGGCACAAAGCTAATAAATTCGGTGGTACGATGGTTCAAAAGTTCAAGAGTTCCAACGTTCAAAGGTTCAAGCAGACACAACTTTGCCAAAGTTTAAAACCTTGGCAAAGTCCGCAGGCGGAACCCGGAACTTTGAACCTTGAACTTTCAAACCTTTGAACCTTATGACATCTTTAACATCATTTCCTTATCCTTGTACGTCCTATACCAAAAGGGGTCGTAATTTTAACCTTTCCTGGCCCGCTTTATATCTTAACTTTATAACCATCTAAATGATTACGCCATGAATGTAAAAATTTTACTCATCGCCATTTCAGCAGTTTCTCTCGGAAGCTGCAGCACCGCTTATAAAAGCGGGCAAACGCCTGATGATGTTTATTTCTCGCCTGTAAAAGTGGTGGAAGAAAAAACAGAGCGGGAGGATGACCGCAGGAACGACAGGGTTGACGCAGAAGACAGGGAGATCCGCATGGCTTCCCGTGACCGCCGCTGGCGTGACTGGGATGATGATTACGATTGCAGGTACGATCCTTACCGCTACGGGTACAGCTATGGCTACTATTACAACCCCTACTATTACCCTTACCCGGTTTACTCTGGTTACACTTATGTGAATCCAAAGAACAATACACCACGCACCGCCAACTTAGCGGGATACAATCCTACAACACTGGTGGTAAGCAATCCCAAAACAGGAGAAGTTAAATGGGTGAACGCCGCAAAATCTTACAATAACAGTAATAACAGCAAGAACAACGGCGGTTTTGTAAGGCGTATCCTTACCCAGCCTTCCAACAATTCTTCCAGCAACAGTAACAGCAATAGCAGGAGTTACACTCCTTCCTCCGGCAGCAGCTCAGGCTCGTCTTCTTCAGGTTCTAAAAGCTCCGGCTCATCTGTATCAAGACCAGCGAGAGGAAACTAAATTATACTGCCGGCTGTAATTCTTCAGCCGGCTTTTTTTGAAAATTGAAAGATCATTTTATCGTCAATCATTTTACCATGAAAAAATTTATATACATTTTTTTACTGTTTCCTGCTGCACATAGCTTTGCGCAGGTACCTGAAGATGCCATCCGGTTTACCTATTATCCACAGAATGGTACGGCCCGCAACCTGGCAACAGGCGGCGTGATGGGTTCGCTGGGTGGTGATATTACAGCCAACTATGTAAACCCTGCAGGCCTCGGTTTCTATAAAACAAGGGAATTTGTGATAACACCGGGCTTTTCTCTCAACAACCAGAAAGCTACTTTCAGGGATGAAAGTTCAACTGAAAAAAAGAATAGTTTTTCATTCGGCCCAACTGGTGTCATCATTGGCCAGCCGCATGCTTACAATCCACGCACAAGCAGCGCTTTTAGTATTGCGGTTACACAGACTGCCAATTTCAACAACCGCATTCATTACAAAGGGCTGAACAATTACAGCTCTTTCAGCGAATCTTTTGCGGAGGAATTTTCCAACAGCGGGCTCAGCATTGATGATGTGCTGAATACAATGTCGCCGATGCCTTATACGGCAGCACTTGGTTTGCAGACCTACCTTATCGATACGGTGACCATCAATGGTAACACGGTTGTAAGAGGTGCACCGGAAAATATCCTGGATGCAGGACAGGCCATTGGCCAGGAAATGCTGCGTACTACAAGCGGTGGTATTTACGAGATCGCTTTGAGTGCTGCCTATAATAATAACGACAAATGGTATGTAGGTGGAAGCATCGGTATTCCTATTGTAAACTACAGGAGCAATACTACTTATTCAGAATGGGACACTTCTGCCAATACAATGAATGGGTTTAAATCATTCACCTACAACGACAGGTTCAGCACAATTGGCGCAGGGGCTAACTTAAAGCTGGGTGTTATTTATCGTCCGCAGGATTATTTACGTTTTGGTTTGGCTGTGCATACGCCCAGCTTCATGTTCCAGAAAGATGAACACACAGCTACTTTGGCTACCTTTCTTGAAACACCTACCGGGCAGGCGGAAACCTTTAATGCAAGTTCTCTTACATTCACCAACGGGCAGGAAGGGGTAAGCCGTTACCTGCAGTTCACTGCATGGAGAGCCATATTGAGCGGTTCTTATGTATTCCGTGAAATTGAGAATGTAAAAAAACAAAGGGGCTTTATCTCTGCTGATATTGAATACATAAATCACAGGGGCAGCAGGTTCCACAGTGATAACGAAGAGCCAACCACTGATGAAAAAAATTATTATAAAGCGCTGAACAACGTGGTAAAAGATATGTACAAAGGTGCTTTCAATTTCCGTGTAGGTGGTGAGCTGAAATTCAATGTGGTAATGGCAAGGCTTGGTTTTGCTTATTACAGCAATCCTTACAAGGATGCGGGCTTTAAAGCCAACAGGATGGTAATGAGCGGTGGCCTTGGTTACAGGCACAAAGGAATTTTCATTGACCTCACCTACGCACACCAGGTAAATAAAAATGCAGATTTCCCTTACAGGCTCGGCGACAGGGCGAATACCTATGCTGCTACCAAACAGAATCTGGGGAACGTGGTGGCTACTCTGGGATGGAAGTTTTAATAGAAATATGCCAGTTTGAAAAATGATGTCAGGCTGAGCTTGTCGAAGTCGATTAAGGGATGATTAACTCCGGCTTCTACAAACTCAGCCTGGCATTTCGTTTTATATAAGCAATTTTAATACGTCTTCTTTATTGTTCTTATCTCCTGCCCCGAGCCAAAGCATTTCTTCGTCTTTTTTAAACCAGGTCAACTGCCTTTTAGCGTAGTGTCTTGAATTTTGTTTGATGAGATCAATGGCCTTGTTCAAAGAAATAAATCCATCGAGATGATCGAACAATTCCCTGTAACCCACTGTTTGCAAGGCATTCAGGTGTTTGTATTGCTGAAGACCTTTTACTTCTTCCAGCAAACCTTCCTGCATCATACTATCCACCCGGTGATTGATCCTTTCGTATAATACAGGCCTCGGCAATTCCAAACCCACTTTGATCATTCTAAAAGGCCTTTGCTTTTTTCCCTTAGATTGATAATAAAGGATCGATTGCCCCGTGCCCAGTTTTACTTCCAGTGCACGTATGAGGCGATGCGGGTTATGTATCTCCCCTTTTTCATAATATGCCGGGTCTTCCTGCTGCACCCTGCCCTGCAGCCATTCCAAACCTTTCGCTTCATACTCAGCAATAATATTTTTCCTGGTAGCAGGATCAATTGTTGGTACCTGGTCGAGCCCTTCACAAAAGGCTTTTATATACAAGCCTGTACCACCTACCATTACAGCCACATCATTGTTCTCAAATATTTTTTCCGCACAGCTCAATGCATACTGCTCATAATCGGCAGCCGTAAAAGTTTCGTGTATAGAATGGGACGCAATAAAATAGTGATGGACCGCTGAAAGTTCAGTAACAGAAGGCCTCGCCACACCAATGTTCAATTCCCTGTAACACTGACGGCTGTCTGCAGAAATAATTTGTGTAGAAAAATATTGCGCCAGCTCAATTGCAAATACTGTTTTACCTACTGCTGTAGGACCGGCGATAATGATGCAGGTTTTGTTCACCTTAGTTGAAAATTGAAAGTTGAAAATTAAAAGCCGGAACCTTTTGCCTGGTGCAAATTTTCAACTTTCAATTTTCAACTTTCCATTATTTAATATCCGTCATTTCCATCTCCACCCTCATCCATTGCTTCATCCGCTTCATCGGAAACACTTTCACCATTCTCATCTTCTTCACCAAAGCCGTCACGCATGGCGTCGGGTTGCAGGTCATATTTTTCTTCCATTTCAGCCAGGCGTTTATCCACCAGTCCCTTGGTACCGTATTGGGAAGGTGCCAGGCCTTCTGTGCGTACACAGACGGGATAGCTGAGTTTGGCATTTTCTTCCTTGTCAATATTGATCAGCTCGATCATGAAATGCCAGTTCTTATTAAAATCGTATTCGTAAATAAAACGTTGGTTGGGATTTTTTACTTCGCTTGCCAGGGTCACTTCACTCATGATAAGCGGCTCGGCTTTATATTCTTTGTCGTATTTCTCCAGCGATATCTCACGGCCACGCTGCCAGTTCTCGTTGCTGCGGTAAAAAGTAGCTTTGTGCTTGTTGTCAAATTCGTAGCTCTTTAGTATCGCATCGTGCAGGTCTTTAAAATTTTGTGTATGACGAATCGCTACATCACGGTAAATGCTTTCGTCTTCTTCCCAGTATGTTCTGAATCTTAAAATTGCCATAGCGTAAAAGTACGATTTATTAGTTAAATAGGTAATTGGTGAGTAACCGGTAGTGTCTCAATTTGAAACTACTGTCAGTCCCGATAGTTATCGGGATTGTGGAAGCCGGTATCAGATCATGAATAACACCCCGCCTTCGACAAGCTCAGGCTGACATTTCTTTTATATTTGAAATTCAAACTGAGACACTATCGAGTAACCCGGTAATGTTTCATTTTTGAAAATTTTATCAGGCTGAGCTTGCCGAAGCTGCTTAGTAACGAATAACTCCGGCTTCGACAAGCTCAGCCTGACATTTCGTTTGTACAATTTGTAATGAATACATTAAATAACCGAACCTCCATTATCCATTATTGATTACTAAGGCCAAGCTCTTTTGCTTTTTCATGCATGAAGGCAATGGCGGCATCATAGTCATTGGTAATCACACCGTCAAGGATGGCATTGCGGATCGCATCTTTAATGATGCCTACAGGTTTGGAAGGCGGCAGGTTAAAGGTTTCCATGATGATCTCCCCTGTTACCGGCGGCTGCCAGTTGCGGATATGATCCTTGGCTTCCACTTCGGCACAACGCTCCTGCACCATTTCAAAATTCTCTATAAAGCGTTTTACCTTTTGTTTGTTCTTGGAAGTAATGTCTGCTTTACACAGGATCATGAGCGATTCAAAGTCATCGCCTGCATCAAAGAGCAAACGGCGTATAGCCGAGTCCGTTATGTTTTCTTTTGTAAGACTGATTGGGCGCAAATGCAGCTCTACCATTTTTCTTACAAATAACATTTTTTCATTCTGTGGCAACTTGAGCTGCGCAAATATTTTGGGCACCATTCTTCCACCAACCACTTCATGTCCGTGAAAGGTCCAGCCATGGCCTTCTTCAAAGCGTTTGGTAGCAGGCTTGGCAATATCATGCAGCACGGCTGCCCAGCGCAACCAGAGGTCATCCGTGTTTTCACAGATATTATCAACCACTTGCAGTGTGTGATAAAAATTGTCCTTATGCCCTTTGCCATCAATATATTCTGCTCCAGCCAATGCTACCATTTGCGGAAAAATGATCTGCAACAGTCCGGTCTTATACAACCAGTCAAAACCAATGGATGGTTTTTTGCTCATCAATATTTTATTCAGCTCATCGGCAATGCGTTCCTTGCTGATGATCTTTATTCTTTCAGCATTGGCAGCAATAGATTCAATTGTTTCATTGCTGATGTCGAAATTGAGCTGTGCGGCAAAACGGATGGCCCGCATCATGCGCAGCGGATCATCAATAAAGGTCTTATCCGGCTCCAAAGGTGTTTTAATGATCTTTTCTTCCAAATGTCTCACACCTCCAAAGGGATCTACCAGCTCGCCATAATTTTCTTTGTTCAAACTTATGGCGAGTGCATTGATGGTAAAATCCCTGCGGTCCTGGTCATCTTCCAGCGTTCCGGGCAACACATCAGGCTTGCGGCTTTCATGACGGTAGCTTTCTTTTCTTGCACCGACAAATTCTATCTCTGCATCTTCTGTTTTTATTTGTGCGGTGCCGAAATTCCTGAAAATATTTACGTTTGGTTTTGGACTAAAGCGCTCTGCAACTTTTTCTGCCAGCGCAATTCCATCGCCGATGCAAACAATGTCAATATCCTTGGTTGGCCGTCCCAGTATCTTATCTCTCACAAAACCACCAATGGCATAACAATCCACTCCCAATTCTTCGGCAGCATGGGCAATTTTTCTAAATATAAACAGTTCTTTATCTGTGCAGTTGATGTCCATCTGGGCAAAAATAAACGTTTAAGGGTTCAATGTTCAAAGTTTAAGGTTCAAAGTTCAGCTATAATCATTCAACCTTGAACTTCTTTCGGCATCAATATTGACTAATTAATAATCCACTATAAAATACCCTGATAACAGGTTAAATTTGCCATATTGGCGAACGAACAAAAAAGACTATGGATAATAATTTTTATTTGAACAACCAGGAAGATGAAATGGAGTTCATGCCGATGATACCCTTATCGGAAGAAGATGACGACGATGCAGACGGGAAGCCGTTTCCGGGCGAATTGCCCCTGCTTCCGCTCAGGAATACAGTATTGTTTCCCGGCGTGGTAATACCAATTACGGTAGGCCGTGACAAGAGCATTAAAGCGGTAAATGATGCTTACAAGTCTGACAAATTGATAGGCGTGGTAGCGCAAAAAGACAGTGCGATCGAAGAGCCTACTGTCAGCGACCTGGAAGATATTGGCACCGTTGCAAAAATCGTAAAGCTGATCAAAATGCCGGATGGCGGCACTACCATCATCATACAGGGCCGTAAGCGTTTTAAGATCGAGAGCATTACGGTGGAAGACCCTTATTTTAAAGCCACGATCAAAGTGCTGGAAGAAGAAAGCAGCAAGGGCGACAAGGATTTTGATGCGATGGTAAGCAGCATCAAAGACCTGGCAGCACAGATCATCAGCCTCTCTCCCAACCTGCCGAGTGAAGCAGGTATAATTTTAAAGAATATTGAGAACCCTTCTTTCCTTATTCACTTTGTAAGCAGCAACCTCAACAGCGATATTCGCCAGAAGCAGCAATTGCTGGAGATCAGCAATATCAAAGCCCGTGCAGAATTGCTCATGAGCCTGATGCATACAGAGCTGCAATATGCAGAGCTGAAAAATAAGGTGACGAACAAAACCAGGGCGGAGCTTGACAAACAGCAAAGAGAATATTTCCTGCAACAGCAGATGAAAGCCATCAAAGATGAGCTGGGTGGGGAAAATTTTGCAGAGCTGAAGGAAATGCAGAAAAAAGCAGATGCCAAAAAATGGACGGCTGCAGCAAAAGATATGTTCAGCAAAGGCTTGGAAAAGCTGGAAAGGATGCATCCTTCCACGCCGGATTATTCCGTGGTGTACAATCACCTTGACCTGATGCTGGACCTGCCATGGGAAGAATATACCGAAGACCAGTATGACCTGAAGAAAGCGAAAAAAGTGCTGGACCATGATCATTATGGAATGAACAAGATCAAGGAAAGGATACTGGAATACCTTGCGGTACTGAAACTGAAAGGCGATATGAAGAGCCCGATCCTCTGTTTTCTCGGTCCTCCGGGTATTGGTAAAACAAGCCTTGGTAAAAGCATTGCGGCTGCCATCAACCGTAAATATGTTAGGGTGAGCCTTGGTGGCCTGCATGATGAAAGCGAGATACGTGGACACCGCAAAACCTATATCGGCGCTATGCCGGGCAGGATCATACAATCGATCCGTAAAATAAAATCGGGCAACCCGGTAATGATACTGGATGAGATCGATAAGGTAGGAACAGATCAAAGAGGCGATCCTTCTTCGGCTTTGCTGGAAGTATTGGACCCAGAACAGAACAATACTTTTTACGATAATTACCTGGAGCTGGAATACGACCTGAGCAAAGTGCTGTTCATTGCCACTGCAAATAATATCAACAATATTCAGCCTGCGCTAAGAGACCGCCTGGAGATCATTGACCTGAGCGGTTATGCGGTGGAAGAGAAAATTGAAATTGCAAAACGCCACCTGATTCCGAAACAAAAAGAAATGCATGGTTTAAAACCAAATGGTTTTAAAATGAGCGATGCTGTGCTGGAAAAAGTGATAGAGGATTATACCCGTGAAAGCGGTGTGCGGGAGCTTGACCGCCAGCTGGCGAGCATCATGCGCAGCCAGGCAAAGGAAATTGTGATGCGTGGAAAATTAAAGCCCACCATCACTAACAAAGACGTTGAAAAAATATTGGGCAAACCAAAATACAGCAATGAGCTGTACCGTATGGCCAATATGCCGGGTGTGGCGGTAGGCCTTGCCTGGACCTATGTGGGCGGTGATATTCTTTTTATAGAAACACAACTGAGCGAAGGAAAGGGCGACCTGAAACTGACGGGCAACCTGGGCAATGTGATGAAGGAAAGTGCCAGCACTGCTTTTACATGGCTGGAAGCCAATGGAAAAAAGCTGGGGATTACACAGGAAGAATTCAATAAAAAAGATGCGCACATCCACATACCCGAAGGCGCTACACCAAAAGACGGTCCGAGCGCCGGCATTACCATGATGACGGCCCTGGCAAGTGCCTATACCGGCAGGAAGATAAAACCTTACCTGGCAATGACGGGTGAGATAACGCTGCGTGGACAGGTACTGCCTGTAGGCGGTATCAAGGAAAAAGTGCTGGCAGCCAAAAGATCAGGCATTAAAGAGATCATTATGTGTTTCCAGAATGAGAAAGATGTGTCGGAGATAAACCCACAGTTCATCAAGGGCATTCATTTTCATTATGTGAAAAATATGCAGCAGGTGCTGGACATTGCTTTAACATAATTTTTTGCAGCGAATACACAACCCTGATTGCCTTTTATTCGTAATTGGTTTATTCAACTGATTTCATGTTGGTTGTTTTAAGGGTTAAAAAAAATTCCCCCGCATTCTTGCGGGGGAATTTCTATATGTACTAACCTATTGCTTAATGATCTTCCGGTTGATCAGCACAGCTTCCGCAGCAGCAACCTTCAGCATATAAATCCCCGGAGGGAATTTCTCCATTGGTATTATAAGGATACTGCTGTTCTTATGCGATGCAGTATAAACGATCCTGCCATCTGCGCTGAATAATTTTACCTGCACCTGCCTGTTACCGGCGCCTGTTTCCACAAACAATTTTTCATTCACAGGATTGGGGTAAACTTTTACCGCCAGGCCTTCCTTCACCGAAACGATTGCAGAATAAGTGAAGCGGTTGCCGGATGTTACGATCCGAAGGCGGTAAAAATTGTTACCCGTAGTATGTTGTACATCATCGTAAAAATAATGTTGCAGGCTGCTGTTGCGGGTAGCCGCTACTGTCCCTGTCTTTGTAAAGTTGCGCCCGTCGCTGCTCCACTCTACCTCGTATGCCGTTTCGTTCTCTTCGCCGGTGACAGACCAGTACACTCTTATAGCATTGCCCTGCCTCACTGCATCAAGGCTAAGGATCTTTACTGGTAATGCACCGGTGAGGATGTAAGTATAGGTTTGTGCAGCAGCACCAGGGCCTACATCGGCTGCGCTCAAAGCACTGAATGATACGGTGATGGGAGATGCGGCATTGTATTCATCTGCGCCCATATCCTTAGCACCTGTTCTTGCCTGCTGTTCATTGTCCAGCAGCAGTGTAGGATAATTGCCTGTACCGGCATCAATGGCGGGGCTGGCGGCAGAAAGGCGAAGTACTTTGGAAGCGTTGCTCAAATTACAGTCAACAGGCGCTAAACATATCGGTGCTACTAGCTTTGGATCGGCAATGGTCACCTGCGCAGGAGTCGCTGTCATACCAATAGTAGCCGTGCCTGTGGGATACATCATGTTATTAGAGAATGCCACACCATTCAATGCTGCTGCATTGTGCACTTTGATGATGGGTGTAGTATTCTGGACAACTACATTATCAGCTATCATACAATTGATGGGGCTTAAAGGATAATTGCCATTGTTATTAAACCCAATCTCGATATTGGATTCATTGTTCACCAGTGTATTGTGCGCCACTATTAAGTTTTCAGGCAGGTAATGATCGGCGAGGCTGTTGGAATTGTTGTTCACATCGCCATTGGTAATGGTGATGGCTGCATCCCATTTGGAGCCTGTAAGCCCTGAAAAATAATTGTTGATGATCTTATGATCCTTGCCATACACCCTGATGCCGCCTGCTCCGAGTGTGCCGCCATTGAACTCCCCTGTTTTGTTATCCCCGAAAAAATAATTGCCTTCTGCCGTGCTTCTGAAGCCCTGCCTTAAACACAGTGTTCCAAGGCAGCGAACAAAAGTGTTGTAGCGGATCGTGTTGTCGCATGATTTTATGGAAACGATCTCGGGATCCCCATCGCAATCCTCAAACAAATTGTATTCAATGATGGTAAAGCCGCTGCTTTTTGATAAAGTACTTACCCCTACCCTGATACTTTCTTTTTCATTGGCAGCCCTTGGACCATTGTTTTTAAAATGATTGTGATCAATGGTATCATACTGGCTTTGCTGGTTAATGTTACCATCCATCCTGATGTAATTACCCGCCTGTGTTTTGCCATCAAAAATATTATGATCCACCCTGTTGTAACCGCTGCGCAACGGAAGCGGGCTTGCGTAGGTATCACCAATATATACCCAGGTACAGGAACTCGTTTCTGTGTAAGAAAAATCATTTTCAGTAATGCGGAACTTCTTACAATTTTCCAGCTTTATTCCTGTGCCGATACCTGTACTCCTGAATTTGAAACCTTTCAGCGTAGTGTATTCCATATTCCTGAAGACAAGTGCTGTAGCACCATTCAGCGTAACCTGTCCTGCATTTTTCGCCATGATCACAATGGGTCTCAGCTGGCAACCGGAACGGGTAATAGTAAAGCTGCTCAGGTCATAAGTTCCATTGTCCAGCTCTACAGTATCACCGGGATTCATTGCATTGAGCGCTGCTTTAAAACCTGCGGCAGTATTGGCCGTTCTTTTTACAGGCGTTGTGTTATTTAAGCTGATGTTTGCACCAATGCTGATATCATTCTGAACAGTAAATGTATTGGACGATGCGGTGCCCGACAATCCTCCGCTCCACCCGTCAAACTGGTAGCAGGATGCTGCATTTACTGTTGCGGTAACTTTTGTATCCCTGTAATACATGTTATCAGGAGATGATGGAGATAATGTGATACTGCCATTGGCA
>CAYOLS010000005.1:0-40757 GCA_964404845.1 uncultured Ferruginibacter sp.
AATTTTTTGCCAACCGCCTTCCTGCCATACCTGTACAGAAAAAGAAGACACCCGTTGGCCGAGTTGTATATATTCCTGCAGCAAAATGTATTCAATGTTTTTTTCTTTGGAAAGCCGGATCACAAAGCTGCCGGTAGTAACGGAATCATCCGTTGCCCAATAAGTATTCTTGTTACCATCTGTGATATTGCCGGCTGAAAATTGTTTTGAACTTCCACGGGTGTTGCCTGCTGTAACTTTTGCTTTTAATGCAAGGTTGTTGGATAAACGCAGTTTCAGCAAAGCCGCAAATCCTTCCAGCGACTGAATATCCTTTTCATGGAACAAGCCTCTTTGATCTGGCGGAATGTTGAGCAGCAGGGTAGAGCCCCTGCCAACGGAAGTGAGGTAAATATCAAACAATTGCTCCGGCGATTTTACTTTGTTGTTCTCTTCTGCATGATAGAACCAGCCTGGTCTAATGGAAACATCCGTTTCGGCAGGTACCCATTGTTTGCCATCCGGCGAACCTGTGTTGAGCAGTTTTTCAATGCCTGCTTTTCCTGCATACAAAGTATCGGTGGAAATAGTATTCCAGTTGGTCTCGCCTGCAATACCGGATTCATTGCCCACCCATCTTACACCCGGACCTGCATCGCTGAAAAAGATCACATTGGGTTGCAGGCTGCGTACTAATTCAATGGTATTCGGCCAATCGTAATAAGTTCTTCCGTTGATCGTCCGTTTTTCCCGGGCACCGCCGTAAAAGCCATCGCCGCCATTGGCGCCGTCCAGCCACATTTCGAATATGGGGCCATAGTGGGTGAATAATTCTTTCAGTTGATTGCGGTAGTAAGTAATATAAGAAGGGCTTCCGTAATCGGCCCGGTTCCTGTCCCACGGGGAAAGATACACACCGAATTTTAAACCGTATTTTTTTGCGGCATCGCTTGCTTCTTTTACAATATCGCCCTTGCCGTTTTTATAAGGGCTGTTCTTTACCGAATGCGTTGTGTAGGCAGAAGGCCAGAGGCAAAAACCATCGTGGTGCTTGCAGGTCAATATCATGGTTTTAAAACCGGCCTTTTTTAAAGTAGCTGCCCATTGCCCTGTATTCAAAGCAGAAGGATTGAAGATGGCTGGCGATTCGTCACCATAACCCCACTCTTTACCGGTAAAAGTGTTGGTGGTAAAATGGATGAAAGCGTTCATTTCCATTTCATGCCACTGTAGTTGTGCAGGAGTAGGAATGGGTAATACAGGAGCGGGAGGTGTGTTTTGGCCATACACAGCATTACCTGCAAAAGCCATGAGTAAAATGTATAATAACTGTTTCAGCATATGGATTAAAGTTAGCAGCTTTAAAGTGTATTACCTGAAATCGTATAGTGTTATCGGCACTGCCTGTTTACAGGCTTTTGATTTGTTGATGATGTCAGCTCCGTAGGGGCTTACTGAAAGGTAGCTCTTACGGAGCTGCTCCTATTTGGCTTTAGGGAGTACAAACATGGAACTCCTACGGAGTTTTTCATATGATTTTATGTGGTTACAAACAGGCAAATTCCCGGCAGTTTAGCATAGCATCTTCATATAATCTACATTAACTTTTTGTTCTGTTTAAATAGGTAAATTTGCAACATGAAATTTGTGATTGGATGTATGCTGACCCTGTTATTGTTCACCGGTTGTGAAAAGGATATCAATTTCGACCTGGAAGAAGCAGCGCCTGTGCTGGCCGTGGATGCACAAATTGAAAACAACCAGGCCCCGTTGGTGATCCTCACCAAAAGTTTTTCCTATTTTGATAAACTTACGCCGCAATTGTTATCCAATGCATTTGTGCGAAATGCAGAAGTGTACATCAGCAACGGAACGCTTATACATCGCTTAAAGGAATACAGCTACGAGCTGGTGCCTGGTTTAAATGCTTACTATTATTCAATCGATAGCTCTAATCTTGCAACTGCATTCCCCGGTGTGTTGGGAGGATCTTATACATTGAGGGTGGTTGCAGATGGACAGGAATACAATGCTTCCACAACAATACCTTTAGCAAGCCATTTTCCGGATTCTATCTGGTTTGTAAAGGCTCCGCAAAATCCTGATACTTTAAAAAGAGTGATGTATGTGCGGACGACAGATCCGCCGGGCAGGGGAAATTATTACCGTTACTTCACCCGGCAAAACAGTGGGGCTTTTTTGGCTGCTGAAAATGTATTTGACGACCAGGTGATCGATGGTACAACTTACAGTATACAATTTCCCCCTGGTATCGACAGGAATGATCCTATCGACCGGGATGATAATTTCTTTTTTAAAGGAGATACCGTCACATTAAAATTCTGTAGTATCGATCGCAATACTTACCAGTTCTGGAATACCTGGGAGTTTGCAAGGCAGAGCATTGGTAATCCTTTTGCACAGCCCAATAAAGTGCTCGGCAATATCAGTAATGGTGCATTGGGGGCATTTTGTGGATATGCTGCGGGTTACAGGACGCTTGTAGCCCCTTAGGTAATATTAAATTCAATTATTTTCGTAAAAAACATAAAGAACTAATATAAAATGGAAAGGACGATCAGCGAAAAAGTAAATTGTTTGATTATAGGATCAGGACCGGCAGGTTATACTGCTGCTATTTATGCATCAAGAGCTAATTTAAAACCTGTATTGTACCAGGGGATACAGCCCGGCGGGCAACTGACCATCACAACAGAGGTAGAGAATTATCCCGGTTATCCCGAAGGTGTACAAGGCCCGGAAATGATGGTGGATTTTGAAAAGCAGGCAGCCCGTATGGGAGCAGATATCCGTTTTGGCCTGGCAACAAAAGTTGATTTCAGCAGCCATCCTTTGCTGGTGCAGATAGACGATGAAAAATGGATAGAAGCCAATTCGGTTATCATTAGCACGGGCGCTTCCGCCAAATGGCTAGGACTGCCAAGTGAAGAAAGACTGAATGGTTTTGGCGTGAGCGCATGCGCTGTGTGCGATGGCTTTTTCTTTAAAGGAAAAGAAGTGGCAATTGTTGGTGCGGGTGATACTGCAGCGGAAGAAGCATTGTACCTGTCTAAATTATGTACCACGGTGCACATGATCGTAAGAAGGGATGAAATGCGTGCCAGCAAAGTGATGCAGGACAGGGTGCTGAAAACATCCAATATCATTGTTTACTGGAACAGTGAGACCGACGAGATCATTGGTGATAAAAAAGTAGAAGCAGTCCGCATTCACAACAATAAAACAAATGAAAAGACCGACATACCTGTCAGCGCTTTCTTTGTAGCAATAGGACATGAGCCCAACAGCGCTATCTTTAAAGACTTTATTGATATGGACGAAACGGGTTATATCAAAACCATTCCAGGTACCAGTAAGACTAATGTGGAAGGCGTGTTCGCTTCAGGCGATGTGCAGGATAAGATATACAGGCAGGCCGTAACAGCAGCAGGCAGTGGTTGTATGGCAGCGCTGGATGCGGAAAGGTATTTAGGGGAGAAAGGATTACATTAAGGAGTAGAAAGTTGTTGCGTGTTGCGGGCTGCGAGTTAATGATTAACCCGAAACCCGCAACATTTGTATCCACAACTGTAACAAACACCCCTCTCTCATCGTTCATATCTCATATCTAATTAACGTGTACAGCATCCATCTAAATAAATGCCGCTTTTACGCTTTTCATGGAATGCATGAGGAGGAAACCACTGTGGGCGCACCTTTTGAAGTAAGCCTTACGGCAGATTTTGAAGCGGCAGCACCCATCAAAAGTCTCAAACAAACCATCAACTATGTAGATGTGTTTGATTGTGTGCGTTCACATTTCGGGCAGGCCGTACCGTTATTGGAAACGCTTGCGCAGGAAATAGTTGATGATGTTTACAAAATGGATAACAGGATAAAAAAGATAGACATCCACATTACCAAACTGAACCCGCCCATTGCAGGGTTTACAGGTACATTGGGTGTTTCTTATTCAAAGACTTTCTGAAACTGAACCTATGAAGTTATTGTTCCTTTTATTGTTCCCACTGTTGTCTGTATGCCCCGCTGCAGCACAGGATTTAGATGCACTTGTGAAAGAAGCAGACCACCTGGAAGCCATTCCCAACGAAGCGGCAGCATTGAATAAATTCAAGGAAGCGTTAAAACTGGACCCGGCCAATATTTATGTGCTCTCTAAATGCAGCGAGCTTTGCAGCAGGATTGGCAGCAGGGAAACGACAAATACACAAAAAAGAGATGAATGGTTCAGGCTGGCGCACGGCTATGCAACATTGGCGTTAAAAACCGATCCGCTGAGCGACCAGGCGAATGTGGTGATGGCAATGATCCTCGGTAAAGCCACTCTCACCAAAAGCGGCAAAGAAAAATTAAAAAATGCAAGGGCCATTAAAAAGCACCTTGATGTAGCGCTCAAAACAAACCCCAACAATTACCTGGCATGGCATATCCTTGGCAGGTGGAATTATGAGCTAAGCAATGTAACAGCGCTGGAAAGGGCAGGGGCCAAAGTCTTTTATGGCGGCGTACCCGAAGGAACATTGAAGAATGCAATCGCTTCTTTTGAAAAGGCAAGGTCTATCCAACCTTATTTTGTTTTGAATTGTCTCTCGCTCGCAATGGCTTATCATAAAGACGGGCAAAAAGCAAAAGCTATCGGCCTCCTAAAAGCATTGCAAGCTTTCCCAAACAAGACGGAAGATGATACCAAACACAAGCAGGATGCGCTGAAGCTCATTAAAAATTGGGAGTAAGTAGTCCATGGTTGATAGCCCATAGAAGAGCTCAGTTATCTTATAGCTCATATCTCATCACTCCCCATTCTTAACCGTTCTCCATTTTCCACCGTAGATGAAAACGGAAGACATAATAAAAATCGATCCCCAGTAAATTAATTCATTGCTCCAGGCAACAGCCAGCGAAACATAATTCACTTTCATGAAATACCAGGTATAGCCAAGGTATAGTGAGATAGCCACAATTTCTATGGCAAGGTTTACTTTTGTTTTGCCCGTACCTGTTACAGCGTTCAGCCAGATATTCGCTATGCTCATGAACATGATGGCAACCGACACCATTCTGATTACAGGTATGCCCGCTTCTACAAATGCATCCGGCTGGCCGAACAGGCGGAAGAATACATAAGGGAAAATATTCAGCAACAGTACCATACAAGCGCAGAAAAGAATGCTCCACATGCTGATGCGCTTTACCAGCCTGATCACCTGGTCTTCCCGCTGCTGGCCCATTAAATTGCTCACCATTGAACTGGTAGTGCTGGCAAATGCCCACACAAACACACCTGCCAACCCAAATACATTCCGCATTACATTGCTGACCTGCTTGGCCTGGTCGCCTTTCTTTTCTATCAGTATAAAAAACACCAGCCAGGTAGTTACACTGATGATGTACTGAGAGATCAGTGGCACAGACACTTTCAGAATATCTTTATTAAAAACCTTATTAAATGCAAAGCTGTTGAGCAGGCCATATTTTTTTCGCAGCCCCGTAAAAATGATCACTGTAAATACTACGAGCATGCCTGTTACTTCAGCCAGTACGGAAGCCATGGCAGCACCATTAAAGCCCATTTTTGGAAAACCAAAATGCCCCCAGATAAGCAGGTAGTCGAACAAAATATTTACAAGGGCTTCAAAAATAAACCCGATCATTAAATAACGGCTGTTGAGCGATGCTACCAAAAACGCATTGCCCATCTGGAACATATACAAAAAAGGAAGCCCCAATATCCTGATCTTTAAAAAGCTCATCTCCTGCGGGTAGGCAGCAGGATCGGCCACCTGCTTCATAATAAAAGGTGCAATAAGCCAGGTGAACAGGATACAGATCGCTGCAAATTGTAAGCTGATGCGGATGCCCTGCGTCAATATGATCTTGAAATTCTCGCTGTTACCGCTGCCGGCGTTGCGGGAAAAAACGGTCTGCAGCGCATTGTTCAGCCCGTTGCCTGCCACCGCAAATATTAAGTAGAATACACCTGTAATACCAGCATGGCCCAGTGATTTAGGGTCGAAATGCCCCAGAAAAATACTGTTGGTCAGTAAATTGATCTGTGGTATCAGTATAGCAAGCGTTATAGGCAGTGCTATGGACAATATCTGTTTGTTGTTGACAGATACCTTTAAATTATTTAACGATGCAGCTGATTCCATAAAGCGGCAAAATTATCTTATTTTGCCGCCCTAATTAAATTATTTGAAATAAGATAATTTTCCAATTTGGAAAATATGTCAGCCCGGGCTTGCCGAAGGCGTAGGGAAGATTAAAACAACTACATGAAAGCTGCATTCAAGATACTGCCCGAACTTTCTACAGGTAAAGAATATCATTTGCTGGCAGAAGCAGGAAGGGATAGTATTTCGCTGGTATGGTATTCCAAACAGCCTCTAAAAATAGAAGGACTTTTTATTTACCAGTCTGCTAAGAATAGTACGGATACCACACTGGCTGAAGACATACAAAAATTGCTGGCTACCGAAAACCTGCCACATTACCACTCTTCTGTCATCTGCTATAATTTTAAAGAAACACTCATCGTTCCCGGTACATATTACAACAACGACAATAGTGCCGCTATGCTGGATTGTATCTATGGCGATATGCCCGGCAACAAATATTTTTCGGAGAAGCTGAAAGGAATGGATGCCTGGAATATTTACAGGGTGCCCAATGCTATACATGAAACATTCAGCAACCGCTTTTTTGCTGCCGGAACTTTTCATAGCAACAGCCTGCTGATTCCATACCAGCAGCAGAAGGAATTCTACTGCATCGTATACAACAGCTATATCAAAACATTGCTGTTTGCAGATGGCAAGCTACAACTGGCACAACTGTTTGATTACAATACACCTTCGGATGTAGCATATCATTTGCTTAATATCTGCGCACAGCACCATATTGATCCATCGGTACTAACGGTAACGCTTAGCGGCTTTATCGACCAGCAATCTAACTTATACGAAGAGCTGTACCGCTATTTCCTGAACATAAAAATGGATGAATTGCCACAGGATACAGCAGTGGCCGACGATATAAAGGTTTACCCCGAACATTTTTTCAGCTTTTTAATTACATTGGTAACATGCGTATCATAAGTGGCATACACGGAGGAAGAAGGATAAGCCCGCCGGCCAATATGCCGCATACCAGGCCTACGACCGATATTGCCAAGGAAGGACTGTTCAACATTATCCAGAACAACCTGGAGATAGATGAATTGAAAACACTTGATCTTTTTGGTGGCACCGGCTGCATCAGTTACGAACTGGCAAGCCGTGGCTGTACCGATCTTACCATCGTGGAAAAAGATAATACAATGTACGAGTTCATTAAAAAAACAGCGGCCATGCTGGATTTTGAGAATTTCAAAGTAGTAAGATCGGATGTTTTTAAGTTTATTGAAACGGCCAGCCAGCAATATGACTTTATTTTTGCAGGCCCGCCTTATGCGCTGGCTGCCATTGACGACCTGCCCCGGAAGATATTTGAAAAAAAACTATTACGTAAAGGCGGCTGGTTCGTGTTAGAGCATACTCCCCGTAATGATTATAAAAAATTTGAACATTACCGCAATGAAAGGAACTATGGCACCACCATATTTTCTATCTTTATACAGGAGTAAACCCAATTAACTGCTGCAATGGTATGACCAAAGATCAACTCAGGAAAGCTTATAAAGAGCGAAGGTCCGCTTTGTCATTGGCTCAACGACAAAAGATGGAGGATCTTATTCTGATCCAGTTTCAACAGCTGGATATAGAGATACCTTCCTCCATTATGACCTATGCGCCATTTGAAAAAATGAAGGAGTTTGATCCGCAGCTGATAACAGATTATTGTTATTTTAAGAACCCGAGGCAGCAACTGTTTTATCCTGTTTGTGGTAAAGACGACAACAAGATGCATTGCATAAAAGTGGATGATGAGACCCTGTTCGAGAACAATCGTTTTGGTATTCCCGAGCCGGTGGAAGGCATGGAAACAGTGCCGGATGAATTAGACATGATCATTATTCCCTTACTGGCTTATGATGTAAAAGGACATAGGGTAGGCTACGGTAAAGGGTTTTACGATAAGTTCCTGCGACAGTGCAGGGACGATGTGATCAAAGTGGGCTTCAGCTTTTTTGAGCCTGAGCCTTTTATTCCTGAAGTGGGCAGGCATGATGTACGGCTTGACTATTGCATCAGCCCCGACAGGATCTACAGTTTTTAAAAGTATTTTCTACATACCGTTTTTGATTTGTTCGCAATACTTCGACAAGCTCAGTATGACATTGCTCATCAAATCAAAAAGCTGTCAGCCTGTCCCCATAATTATCTGGAGTCGAAGGCGAATGGGTATTAGTAGAATTTTAAAAAAAGATGAAGTGCTAAAAAGTTTCAGATATTTATTATTACCTCTTTCATTTTTGTATGGCGCCATTATAAAATTCCGCAACTGGCTCTATGATAAAAATATTTTAAAGTCCGCTTCATTCAATTTTCCCATTATCTGCGTGGGAAATCTCGCCGTAGGTGGCACCGGCAAAACGCCCATGACGGAGTTGCTGGTATCTTTTCTTTCATCAAAATATGAAACAGCAACGCTTAGCCGTGGTTATAAAAGAAAGACCAAAGGCTTCGCCATCGCCAATGAAAATACAACAGCTATTGATATAGGTGATGAGCCCATGCAGTTCCACCAAAAATTTCCGCAGCTCACCGTTGCCGTTGGAGAGGAAAGGCTCGTAGCCATTCCGCAGTTGCTGCACCAGCGACCGCAAACGGAAGTGATCATACTCGATGATGCTTTCCAGCACAGGCCGGTAAGGGCGGGCTATAATATTGTACTGACAGAATACAAAAATTTATATACAAGAGATTTCATGTTGCCCGCAGGCGACCTGAGAGATGTGCGTTCGAGTATCAAAAGAGCAGATTGCATCGTGGTCACCAAATGCAAGTCAGACCTGAGCCTTGCAGAAAAGGAAGCGCTCATCAAAGAGATCAAACCCGCAGCTCATCAAAAGATATATTTCACAGAGATCGTATATGACCGGCCTTACCATTTGTTCAGCAAACAAAAAGCAAATCTTAGTGCCGATACAGATATACTGCTGATCTGCGGTATTGCCAATCCAAAACCCCTCAAGGAATTTTTGACCACGCATGTACATTCGTATGACATGATCCGCTATGCAGATCACCATATCTTCAGTAGCGTGGACCTGAAGGACATTAAAAAGCAGTTTGAAAAATTGACTTCAGAACATAAGATAATATTGACTACGGAGAAGGACGGTGTAAGGCTGGAAAAATTTGCGGCCGAACTGTCCGATTACCCCATTTACGCATTGCCCATCAAACACCAGGTGCTTTTTGGCGAAGAAGATGCTTTCTTCCATGACATTGTACAATTCGTCGATTCCTTTGAGAAAAGGATCCCTGCCTGATCTTTAACAGATTTTAACATACCATTTATCAAAATCTATGAATTGTTTCGTAGATAATCTGCATATTGCGGCTGCTTAATAAAACAGAATATTTACTTAACCAACCATCAATGAGATATTTTTTACTCCTGTTTTCTTTTATTTGCTTTTCATTTGCAGCCTCAGCCCAGCTTAAAGTTCGTGGCACCGTTAAGAACGATGAGGGTAAGAACCTTGCCGGCGCATCCGTGGTACTTTATTATCCCGGCACCAAAGATTCCCTTAAAACGGTTACTAACGAAAAGGGCAGCTTCACCTTTAATGATGTGAAAAAGGCAAAAGTAGAAGTGATCACTTCTTATGTAGGCTACAAAAAATTCCTGAGTTACTACGATTATACAGAACAAACCGGCGAACAGAATATCTGGGACATTGTGTTAAGTCCCGGTGATGTTACACTGGAAACTGTGACGGTGGAAGCCGCAAAGATTCAAATAAAGGAAGACACTGTTTCTTACCGCATCGACAGTACCATGTACCGAAAAAATGACAACGTGGAAGAAGTGCTGAAAAAACTGCCGGGCATAGAAGTAGATAATAAGACCGGCAACATTAAAGCACAAGGCAAGGATGTAACCAAGGTAAAAGTAAACGGTAAAGACTTTTTTGGCGGTGATGTTACAACAGCTACAAGAGAGCTTAACGCTGATATGGTGGATAAGATACAGGTGATCGACGATTACGGTGACCAGGCTGCTTTCACCGGTGTCAGAGACGGCGAGCCCGGTAAAACACTGAACATACAGCTGAAGAAAGACAAGAATAAAGGATATTTTGGAAATGTTAGCGCAGGAGTGGGCACCGAAGACCGTTACCAGGCGGGGCTTTCATTGAACCTGTTCAACAACGAAAGACAAATATCCATACTCGGTAATATCAACAATACGAACGCCAGCACTTTCAATTTTGGATCAGGTACCATGGGTGGTATGATGGGAGGCATGATGGGAATGGCCACCAGCATGGGTATCGGCAGGGGCGGAGCAGGCATTGGTTCTTCTTTTGGCAACTTTGGTACCAATAATGGTTTGAATGTTACCAAATCCATCGGCGTGAATTTCAGGGACCAGTGGGGACCAAAAGTGTCTGCCTATGGTAGTTACAGCTTTTCCAACAGGCAGAGCACTACCATCCAGAATGTGTCGCAGCAGAATGTACAAACGCAACCCACTATCAACCTGCAGAACAACAATGATTATGGGGTAAATGACAACCATCGGTTTTCTTTCAACATCGAATACAAGATCGATTCATTCAACTACCTCAAATTTTCTCCTAATATCAGCATCACCAATACGAACGGGGAAAATTATTCAGACTTCTTATTTAACCAGCTCAATGGCGATAAGATCAATGAAGGAAATATCAATAGTTTCTCTGATTCCAGGTCGCCCAGCTTAAATGGTTCCCTGTTGTTCAATCACCGTTTTAAAAAGAAAGGCAGAACACTTTCTATCAACTTAACAGCCAATAGTGGGTATACAGAATCAACGAATGATTACGGCAACTATACCACTAACTATGTCCCTGCGTTTTCGCAGGATACACTGCTGCAATACATCAGCCAGGACAACGACAACAGGAGTGTATCAATAAGAGGTTCTTACATTGAACCTTTGAGCAAGACAAAAAGCATAGAGCTTAACTATTCGTACAGCAGGCAGGTTACCGGCAACGACAGGGAAAGCTACGAGATAGATCCTGTGACCGGCGATAAAACTTATGTAGAAAGCCGCAGCAATATTTTCGATAATATTTATACTACCAACAGGATTGGGGCTAACTTCCGCAACAACCAAAAGAAATTCAACTACTCTCTTGGTTTTGCTGTGCAGCCTGCAAGCATTGAGAGTAATTCCATTACCGGCAAATACAGCTACAAGCAGGACATTTTTAACTATTATCCTGTGTTCAGGTACCAATACAATTTTTCAAAGAGCAGGTCATTCAGTGTGAATTACAGTGGCAGCACAAGGCAGCCATCATACAGCCAGTTGCAACCGGTGTATGATTCAAGCAACCTGCAATACATCACCATTGGTAACCCGGACCTGAGACCGGAGTTCACTAATACACTTGGTTTGCGTTACAACAATTTTGATTTCATCAGCGGCAATGTATTCTTCGGTTCTATCAATGCATCATTCACCAATGATAAGATCGTAAACAATATTTTTGTGATAAGACCCGGCCGCCAGGAAACAAGATACCTGAATGCCGATGGTTATTACAGCCTGTCTGCTTTCTATAATTTCTCCAAACCGATCCAGAACAGGAAATATGTGTTCAACTTTGGTGGTAATGCGGCATTCAACAATAATATTGCTTATATCGCTAATGAAAAAAATACCGGTAAGAACTTTATCATAGGTCAGCGTTTCTCCATGGACTACAAATTGAAAAAATGGCTGGAAAGTAATGTAGCTGTGAATTTCACTTTCAACGATACTAAAAATGCTACAGACGACCGCCTGAACTCAACCACCCGTGCATGGACCTTGTCGCATAACTCCCGCATTTTCCTGCCTAAAGGGTTTGTGTTTACCTACGATATGGATAAGACCCTCAACAGCGGTTTTGGTGAAGGGGTGAATACCAACCCGTTCATCATCAATGCGGCGCTGGAAAAACAATTCTTCAAATCGAAAAAATTATCACTCAAGCTCAATGCACTGGACATGCTGAATGAAAATACCAGCATCAACCGTTCAGTAAGTGCGTTTGCTATCACCGATACAAGGACCAACAGGCTGGGTAGATATTTTATGCTAAGCGCTGTTTTCAGGCTTAACAAATTCAATGGTAAAGCGCCGCAGCAGAACAGGGTAATAATGGGTGGCGGACCGGGTGGTATGCAGATCATCAGGAATTAAATGAAGGTTCAACCGCAAAGACGCAAAGGCGCAGTGAGGCCGTTCTCATTGCGGACTTTGCGTTTTTTTTCTTTGCGCCTTTACGGTTAAAAAATATATTAAACCGTTGTGCTGTTCTATCTTTGCTATATAAAAGTTACGAATGGCCTATCGCTCAATGGAAGAATGCCTGCTCGACCTGGAAAAGAATGGTCAGCTGGTAAGGATAAAAGAAGAAGTAGATCCGCACCTGCAGATGGCGGCCATTCATTTGCGGGTACATGAAGCAGGCGGCCCGGCCCTTTTGTTTGAAAATGTAAAAGGCAGCAGGTATAGGGCTGCATCCAATATTTTCGGCACGCTGGAAAGAAGCAAATTTATTTTCAGGGATACCTTGCAGCAGGTGCAGCAGTTGCTCGAGCTAAAGGCTGATCCGATTAAAGCGTTCAAACATCCCGTTAAAAATTTCAGTGCAGGTCTCGCAGCACTCAAAGCATTTCCTTTAAAAGATCCTTTTTCAAAACCTGTTTTACAGGATACCATCCAGGTCAGTGACCTTCCATTGATACAACACTGGCCAATGGATGGCGGCGCTTTTGTTACGCTTCCGCAGGTGTATACAGAAGACATTGACAAGCCCGGCATCATGAATGCCAACCTTGGCATGTACAGGATACAGCTCAGCGGTAACGACTATACGCTGAATAAGGAAGTGGGGCTGCATTACCAGATACACCGGGGCATTGGTGTGCACCAGTCAAAAGCCAATGCCAAAGGACAGCCTTTGAAAGTAAGCATATTTGTGGGCGGACCACCATCGCACAGCGTAAGCGCTGTAATGCCCCTGCCCGAAGGCATCAGTGAAATGACCTTTGCAGGCGTGCTCGGCGGAAGAAGGTTTAGATATAGTTATGTAGATGGCTATTGCATCAGCACCGATGCTGACTTTGTAATAACAGGGGAAGTATATCCCAACGAGAACAAACCGGAAGGCCCTTTTGGTGACCATCTTGGTTATTACAGCCTAACACATGATTTTCCTTTGATGCGGGTGCACAAAGTATATGCACGCAAAAATGCCATCTGGCCTTTTACAGTTGTTGGTCGCCCGCCGCAGGAAGATACCAGCTTTGGCCAGCTGATACATGAAATAACCGGCGCAGCCATTCCGCAGGAAATACCGGGACTGAAAGAAGTGCATGCAGTAGATGCAGCCGGCGTACACCCGTTACTGTTAGCCATCGGCAGCGAGCGTTATACACCTTACATGCAAACAAAGCAGCCTGCAGAGTTGCTCACCATCGCCAACCATGTGTTGGGAACCGGCCAGCTCAGCCTCGCTAAGTTTTTATTTATTACTACTGATGACAGCAACCGGCTGACCACGCATAATATCGAAGCCTACCTGCGCTTTGTGCTGGAAAGAATTGATCTGAAAAGAGATATTCATTTCTACACCAACAGTACCATTGATACACTCGACTATTCCGGTACGGGACTGAACAGTGGCAGTAAAGTGGTGCTGGCTGCCTATGGCGAACCATTGAGAACACTGGCAACAGAAGTACCTTCTGTATTGAAAGAATTAACACAATTTGAAAATGCACAGCTGGTAATGCCGGGTGTAATTGCATTGCAGGCAAAAGCTTTCAGCAGTTATGATACAGCGCAGGAAGAAATGAAAGCACTGGTGACCATCTTGGTTATTACAGCCTAACACATGATTTTCCTTTGATGCGGGTGCACAAAGTATATGCACGCAAAAATGCCATCTGGCCTTTTACAGTTGTTGGTCGCCCGCCGCAGGAAGATACCAGCTTTGGCCAGCTGATACATGAAATAACCGGCGCAGCCATTCCGCAGGAAATACCGGGACTGAAAGAAGTGCATGCAGTAGATGCAGCCGGCGTACACCCGTTACTGTTAGCCATCGGCAGCGAGCGTTATACACCTTACATGCAAACAAAGCAGCCTGCAGAGTTGCTCACCATCGCCAACCATGTGTTGGGAACCGGCCAGCTCAGCCTCGCTAAGTTTTTATTTATTACTACTGATGACAGCAACCGGCTGACCACGCATAATATCGAAGCCTACCTGCGCTTTGTGCTGGAAAGAATTGATCTGAAAAGAGATATTCATTTCTACACCAACAGTACCATTGATACACTCGACTATTCCGGTACGGGACTGAACAGTGGCAGTAAAGTGGTGCTGGCTGCCTATGGCGAACCATTGAGAACACTGGCAACAGAAGTACCTTCTGTATTGAAAGAATTAACACAATTTGAAAATGCACAGCTGGTAATGCCGGGTGTAATTGCATTGCAGGCAAAAGCTTTCAGCAGTTATGATACAGCGCAGGAAGAAATGAAAGCACTGGACGATCAGCTGAAAAATTCGGTATCTTATTTAAAGAATATTGCCATGATCGTTGTGGCAGACGACAGCAGCTTTATTGCTGAAAAGCTGAACAATTTTTTATGGGCCACATTTACAAGATGCAATCCTTCTCATGATATCTACGGCATTGATGCTTTTACAAAAAATAAGCACTGGGGCTGCAATGGCCCGCTGCTGATAGATGCAAGGGTAAAACCGCATCATGCGCCGGCATTGGTAAGAGATCCGGCGGTTGAAAAAACTGTTGACAGGCTTTTTGAAAAAGGAGGGAGCCTGTATGCTAAAATATAATGCGCTTACTGTTTCAGGTCTGACCACATTGATAATGTTCTTATATTAGCAAATGCCTAAACTCAGCCCCGAAGTTGCTGTTACCATCGCTTTCAACCTCGTTCCAATAATTGGGGTGGCTTACTATGACTGGGCGCCTTTCGAAATGTTCTGGCTTTTCTGGATGGAAACACTGATCATCGCATTTTTTAATACCATCAGGGTCTTGTACAGCCAGGGTTATGAAGCGGGAACACCTGTTAGCGCTCCCTTACAGCTGAATTTCGGGTCAGCAATAAGGTACTTATTCATGCGGATCTTTATTTTTCTTTTTTATGCAATATTCATCATTGTTTTTATAGGTGTATTGGGAAGTACGGACAGCAACGGGATAAGGGCATTGGGAGCGATCGCTTTTCAAAACAAATTATTTAACCTCGCCCTGCTCATTATTTTCTGTTCACAGTCTTATTATCTCACCAGGTATTTTTTTATGAACAGGACCTATTATTATTCAAAGCCATCCGAATATGCAGGATTGTTTGACGGCAGGCAAATTGTGATACATGTTGCAGTTGTGCTGGGAGCAGTAGGAGCTACCTTCCTGTTTAAAAAAGAAAGCCACAGTCATTGGGCCGCCATTTGGACCATCGGTATATTTTGCCTGCTGAAATGTATTTTTGACCTGTATTTTATTTCTTCCAGGCCATTAAATACCACTACGCAACCTTAATGCTCTGCAGGAAATATTCGTACAGACTCATTGCTTATATCAATAGACTCATTACTGTAGTTACCGAGCCTTGCCCGCTTAACAATTGGATTCATGAGCCTGTTCTCCTGTATCACAACAAGATTGGGCTCTTTCTTTGAAAAATATAACTCTTTATCCAGGGTGAGTTTATCATAAGTGCTCAATGAGCCATTGGTTCCCAGGTAAAAAGCTGTGTTGCATTCTTTCATTGCACCCGATTCATTTACTTCGTATTCCACGAGGTTAAAAACCAGCGTAGGAAAAGGGATCCATAATATATAATGGTTGTTGCCGGAAATGATCAGCTCGTTCTTTGCAGGATCAATCTTGTAATGAATGGTATTGAACCTGTTGCCAGCTTTTTTAAAATAAGAAACTTTTAGTGCACTGGCAGGAATGCTTTCCTCAAATCGCACCCTGATCTCGAAATCAGCGCTGCCTGATGCCTGTGAAAATGTATTGAAATGAAAGGTTGAAAAGATCAATAAAAACATGATCCGGGTATAATATTGCATGATGATCTTATTATAATAAACAGCGCAGCTCCTGTAAAAGCGCTGCGCTATAAATGCTTTTATTTAATAGTAGCTTTTACTGCTACAGGTTTCAGTGGCGGAAGATTCAATTCCTTTCTTTTCAGGTCAAGGTTTAACTCCATTTCCTTTAATTGGTATTCCCTTACCTTATCATTATAGGCCTTGTCTGCTTTTTCTTTTTCAGGATCGTAAATAACAAACTGCCCTTTCAAAGAAAAATAGACCTGTACCATTGGTTCATACACAACAGGATTGATCACTTTATCAAATTGTTTGTCCGTTACTTTTTCATAATACACCGTTTTTTGTTTGTCAGCATAATTGTATTGTACGGTTTGCGCCGGCTGCCCCTTTTTGTAATTCACCAGCTGGTAAGGTGCTGTGCTGGCTTTATAGGCGGTGTACTGTACATATCTTTCTGAAGGAAATGCGGAGCCCTGTTTTTCGCCCACATTGGTAAATCTTGTGAAAATGCCCGCCTGTTCCATTACTCTTTTTTTGTCCATTAAAATGCGCAATGCTTCATTTCTCAGTTGTTCAAGGATGGCGTCTTTGTCCTCTACATTGTAATCTACCTTCACCAGGTCATACACTTCTGCCTTGGCTGCAATACTGATGATATCATTGATCTGGTTTTGTTCCTTAAATGTGATCTGCACATTCTTTTTTATTTCAAAACCGGAAGGCACTTCGTTATAGGTCTTACTCAGTTTTTTCTCCGTCAGTTCCATTTCATAGGTAGGCACCATGCTAACCGGGTCAACAAAAACATATTGTGCACCGCTGTTGGTCTGCGTCAGCATGTTACGGAATAATTCTGTACGGCTTTTCATAGCAGCTTCGGCTTCTTCTACCGTTTTTGCAAATTGGGTCAGGCTGAAAGTTGCTACAAATGAAGTGGCTTTTACGTTGATCATAACATTTGCTTCCATCAATTGAGAAAAGCTGCTGCTATAGGGTGTAATGCTCAGGTCAACAGGAGTGGGGCCGTAATTAGGGTTATTGTAAATGTTGTTGCCGGCCGATGATACAACGGCATTGCCTGCTATCTGTGCCTGGGAATAAATGCTCAATAAAGAAAAACATAAAGGGATAAATAATTTTTTCATAACTGTTTTTCTTATCTGTACACATGATGGGGGAAAGCGTTCAATGGTTTTTGAAAATTTTATCAAGGAACATAAAAAAGAAAGGAGAACAAAGAGGTAATGAATTTCACTCTTTGTACTCCTTTCTCTTTCTTCTCTTGGCTTCTATTCTACCTCCGTCACCAATTCCAGCAACGAAACATTATTACTCACGCTCGCATCCAGCATCACATAATTATTCTGTGTCGTATCCTGTAACGAAGAAAATACCGGCTTTTGAACCGGGGCTTGTTTGACAGTAGGGGTCGTGTTTTCTTTTTTTACCAATGTAGCCATACTGTCTTTTGCCGGCATGCTATCTTCTTTTATGACAGGATCATTAACAGCCTTTTTTATTTCCGGTACATTTACTATTTCTGTGTTGTCTTTTTTATTGAAAATGAATAGCGCTGCTATTGCCATTATCACAATAGCAGCTGCGGCCGCAAACCAGTAAGTATTAAGAGAACGCTTTTTTGCAACCGGTAAACTTACTCTTAGCTTTTCCTGTACGGATGCTTCCACTTCAGGTACATCCGTAACAGCCTCAGCAGCGACCATCAGCATTTTCTTCAGCAGGTTAAAGGCTGCTTCACTGTCTGCCAGTTCCGCAATAACAGTTTTTTCTTCAGCAGTCAGTTGCTGCCATTCCTTTTGTTGTATTATTTCGTCTGCTTGTAACATTATGGATAAATTGGTAGTGATTCAAATTCTTTTAAATGTTCTTTCATCTCTTTCAGCAAATAAAATATCCTTGACTTTATCGTTCCTTCCGGTATGTTCATGATCTTGCTTATATCGGGTACAGATAAATTTTCCTGGAAACGCAGTATGTACAGGGTTTTCTTTTCCTCCGGCAATTGATTGGTGCAACTATGTACTGCTTCTTTAAACCTGCGCATATCAGGGTTTGCAGCCTCTGTGATCATTTCTTTCACCGGCTGCTTCGCATGAGTACTGCGCACTTCCTGTTTCCTGTATTCGTTCTTGCACATATTATTGGCGATGCTGTACAGCCAGGTAGAAAAATTTCTTCCTTCCATATAGGCATCTGCATTGTTAATGATCTTTAAAAAAAGGTCCTGTGTAAAATCTTCTGCCAGTTCTTTGTTTTTCCAGAGCATCCTGAAAAAATAGCTGAACATTTTTTGACCATACCTTTTATATAATTCATCAAAAGCGGCATGGCCGCCATTTTTTAATAGTGGCAGCAGTTCTTCATCCGTGTAGTGCTGGTATATGCTTCCCGTTATGCCCATACTATTCGCCCAACATTTTATTTACTGTATCAGTGCTTCCGGTGAGCCTGCCTGTTTTTTGTGCCAGCATTTTCCAGTCTTCTGCTTCTGCCAGGTCGTTATTGGCTTTGTATTGCCGGTACAAAAGAATAAAAGACGGCAGGTAGTTTTTGTAGATCAGCTTTTCATCTTCTTCCAATTTTTGAACAGATCTTAATCGGGCCAGGTTAAACGAAGTGACCATTTGTTGTAATTCAGTAACTGATTGCCTGCCGGAAATCTTTATCAATAAACCTGAATAACCGGCAGCAGGGTAGTCCTGTAGAATATCTTTTCCGGCAGACAGGCAGATATAAGCATTGGCCGTATCTGTTATAGTTTGTTCGTAGTACCGGAAGCGGACATCTTTTCTTATTCCATATACCTGTTGCAAAACAGCCATTGGAGCAAGATCACTGATGCCCTTGGCATAAATGATCCCATTGTTACCTGCAGACATCAATGCATTGTAATGGTATTCATAAAGGGCAGGGGATAGCGGTGATAGTTCATTCAATGCCTTTGCATATTCATTCAGCAATGGCTGGTTTTGTGTAATGATGGCAAACTGTATGGCATAAGGATATACCATGGCTTTGTTGTCCGATTGGTTGATGGCTGCATCTAACAGGTTTCTATTCCGCTTTCCCGATTGTATAAAATTCATCAGCGAAAATTGCCAGCTGCCGGAAATGTATTGCCTGGAAGATTGCAGGGTTTGTGATAAAGCCTGCTGCTTTTCTGTTGTTACCAGGTCTTTTGTATTTACCAGCCATTTATAATAATCCAGCCATGCATTGGCATCGGAAAGATTGGCCAATACCTGTAGCGATTGTTTGCCTGCTACCAGCGAAGGCTTCTGCACAATAGGTGGAATTGTAGTGCTGGTTGATTCCGGTCTGCCGCCCGTACTTTGGCCAATTGCACAATGACAAATTATTAATAACAATAAGCTGAATATCGGTCTCATAATATACAGTACACTTAACTGAAAGAATCGTTCAATTAATGTTTGATTTTTTTGCCGGGAAGGTGATAAGACATTTCCGCTTCTTTTAAACTAAACGTCTTGCCCGTCTTCCCGGCAATTTAATTTTTAACAGATGCCAAAACTATTGATATAACATAGAATCGCATGAAAAAGCCTATTTTAGCCAACTAAATGACTCATATGAAAGCTTTTATGGTTATAGCGTTGTTTTGCTGCCTGCAGTCCTGTAAGTCACAACCTGCGCCCGAACTGGCAACCAGCAAAACAGACAATACCCTGCTTTGGGAAATTTCCGGTAACGGGCTTACAAAACCAAGTTACCTCTTCGGCACTTTTCATATGATGTGCAAAGATGATATCCATTTCAGCGCCAACCTGCTGGCTGCCTTGAATTATGCCGGCGAAGTTTATTTTGAAATGGACCTGGATGATCCAGCAAATACACTTGGAGCACTGATGTTCATGAATATGAAGGATGGTAAGACTTTAAGAGACCTGTATACTCCCGAAGAGTTCAGCAGGCTGGAAAAATATTTCAATGATTCATTAAGGACTTCTTTAAAAACTTTTCAAAAGATGAAGCCAACCATGTTGTCGGCTTTTTTATATCCAAAAATGTTTCCCTGCAAAGCACTTAGCGGGGTAGAGCAGGAGCTGATGAAATCGGCTGTAAAAAGTAAAAAAGAGATCAAAGGATTCGAGACCATTGCATTCCAGTCGGCGGTGTTCGACAGTATTCCTTACGATTCGCAGGCCAAAAGCCTGTTGAATACGATCGACAGCATAGATCATTACAAAGTTTATTTTGACACCATGCTGCACGTATACAAATCGCAGCAGATAAACGAGATAGAAGAAATGTTCAACAAGCCGGAGTTTGGCATGCAGGACGGCATGGAGTTTTTACTGGACAAAAGAAATGCGAACTGGGTAGCGCAGCTAAAAGCGATCCTGCCCAAACAACATATCTTCATGGCTGTTGGTGCCGGGCACCTGGTGGGTAAAAAAGGTTTGATAGAGCTTTTACGTAAAGAAGGATATACACTCCGTCCAATAGCTAATAATCAATAATCAATTATTAATAAATTACATCATTGATTATTTGATCACCACTTCTTTGATGACCTTTTCTCCCAGCGCTTCATTCACCCGCTGGAGTATGGTATCTTTTTGATACAGTAATTCATTCTTTAATGGGGCAACGGTGGTAGTAATGAAAAGTGTGCTACCGATGATCTGTATCTTGTCCGTATACTTTGCTACGGTTTTTCCCATGATCTGTTCCCACACATCTTCTATTTGCATGGCCTGCATGTAGGTCTTGAATTTGCTGTTCTTTAAAAACTGCTGCATGGCTTCCTGTAGACTCATTTCTCCCATGGAGTAAAGGTAGTTTTTATATGGATTACACGAATCCCGATAGCTATCGGGACGAATTACACGAATTTTCAGGAACTTTTAGCGGTTAGCTTACTTTCTTATTTTATGTTTCTTATTCCTGATTTTATAACACAAATTTCAGTTACACGAATTAAATACAAGCTGTTAGCCAGTTCATAGTTCATAACTCATATCTCATCGTTCATCACTCATAACTCAATCACCTGCCCCTCAACCCCCAACAATTGAAACGCATTTTCCAGCCGCTCCCTATGTGTATCTGTAATAAACACCTGTCCTTCGTTGTGGTTACATACCCAATTGAGGAGATTCTTCATGCGGTTGTCGTCCAGCTTTTCAAAAACATCATCAAGCAAGAGCAGTGGAGCAAAACCTTTGCCCAGGCGTATTACTTCATACTCTGCGAGCTTGACAGCAAACAACAAACTTTTTCTTTGTCCCTGCGAAGCAATGGATTTAAAAGGTTGACCGTTCAGTTCAAATGCCAGGTCGTCTTTATGAATGCCCGAATTGGTTCTTTGTAAGTAACGGTCTTTGTCCCGGTTTTGGATCAGCAATTCTTCAAAGGAACGCTGCAATAGTTTGCTTTCATAACTGATACGTATCTGCTCATCGTTCTCTGCTATCTGTTTGTAAAAATCCTGCACCAATGGTATCAATTGTTGGGTAAATGCAATTCTTTTTTCAAAAACATAATTGCCAGGCGCTATCAGTTGCTGATCTATTATCTGCAGCAAAGCCTCATCATTGCTGCTCTTTTCTGCAAACTGTTTTAAAAGACTGTTCCGTTGTTGCAATACTTTGTTATAGATCATCAGCTGCTGCAGGTATTCTGCATCCAGCTGGCAGATAATGGTGTCGATCAATTTTCTTCTTTCCTCGCTTCCGCCGGTAATGATCTCGATATCATCCGGGGCGATCATTACGGTAGGTAATAAGCCAATATGTTTGGAAAGCTTGTCATAAGGCACATCATTCAGGTAAAATTCTTTTTTTCCAGCGCCCCGGTTGATGCAAACGACTTTTAATGCATCGGCCTTATTGGAAAAGCTGGCTTCCAGCCGGAAACCTTCGGTGCCAAAATGAACATTCATCTGGTCGCTGCTCGTAAAATAACTCTTGGTAAAGCAGCAATAATAAACAGCATCCAGCAGGTTGGTCTTGCCCATCCCATTCAATCCACAAATGCCCGTCACCCTTGTATTGAAATCAAAGGTCTCAAATGTGTAATTTTTAAAATGTGTGAGTGAGATTTTTGAAAGCCGGAGCATTCTGCAAGATACTTGATTATGGGCTTAGCCGGGGGCGAAAATATGGCTGCTTTACCGTTTGTTTATCAACAAGTTGAGATATAGGGTGGAAAACCCCTGAAACCTGTCAAACATTTGGAACATTTACCCCTCATTTCCCTATATTTGCACCCTAAAATTTTAGGCATTGGCTACAAAATTTTCTAAAGAAACCTACCTCTACTGGTACGAACTCATGCTTTTACTGCGTCGTTTTGAAGAAAAAACGGGGCAATTGTACGGGATGCAAAAGATCCGTGGTTTTTGTCACCTCTATATCGGCCAGGAAGCAGTAGCAGCCGGCTGTATGACGGCCACCAATCCCGACGATAAATTCATCACCGCTTACAGGGATCATGCGCTGGCGATCGCCAAAGGCGTTTCCGCCAAATCATGTATGGCCGAAATGTATGGCAAAGCCACCGGTTGCAGTAAAGGAAAGGGTGGTAGCATGCACTTTTTCGGTATCAAGGAAAACTTTTTCGGCGGACATGGAATCGTAGGTGCACAGATCGGCACCGGTGCAGGACTTGCTTTTGCTGAAAGATATAATAACACACAAAACGTGGTACTTTGCTTCTTTGGAGATGGTGCTGCGAGGCAGGGTATGCTGCATGAAACGTTCAACATGGCGATGCTGTGGGACCTCCCGGTGGTTTTCATTTGTGAGAACAATGGTTATGCAATGGGAACTTCTGTGGCCCGTACGAGCAAAACCCTTGATATTTATAAGCTGGCAGATGCTTATGAAATGCCTGCCGACAGCGTGGATGGCATGAGTCCTGAAGAGGTACACAATGCTGTACTGAGGGCCGTGAACAGGGCAAGAGAAAAAGGCGGACCAACTTTATTGGAAATAAAAACGTATCGCTACAAAGGTCACAGTATGAGCGATCCGCAGAAATACCGCACCAAGGAAGAGCTGGAAGAATACAAAACAAAAGATCCTATTGAGCATGTGCTGAAAGTGTTGCAAACGGATTACAAAGTACCGGATGCTGATATTGAAGCGATCAACGAAAGGGTAAAGGCTGAAGTGGAAGAATCTGTACAGTTTGCAGAAGAAAGCCCGTGGCCGACGGAAGATGAACTGCTGAAAGACGTTTATATCCAGCAGGATTATCCTTTTATAATGGATTAATAGTACACTTAACAATCAAAACTAAACACAGTAATAATTAAAACAAATGGCAGAGACTAAAGTAACCGAAACCACGGTAGAAACCACTGAAACAGTGCAGCATGTAAAAGGTTTTTGGGACAGGTTCAGCAAACCGATCATCTATATAGGAAGTGCGATCATCGTACTGGTAGGCGCCTGGTATGGTTATAAAAAATTTATTGTAGAACCTAAAGAAAAAGAAGCGAACGAGCAGATATTTGCTGCAGAAAGCCTTTTCGATAAAATGTCAACCTCAGGTTTCAATAAGGATTCTGTGAACATTGTAATGAATGGCGGTGATGTAGACGGGCAGAAAGTAACCGGTGTGCTGAAAGTGATCAGCAACTTCGGCGGAACAAAAGCGGGCGACAGGGCAAGGTATATTGCCGGTGCAAGCTACCTGCATATCAAAGAGTTTGACAAGGCAGTTAAATACCTGAAAGAATTTGATGGCAATGGTGCTACGCAGGTGCAAAGCAAAGCTTATATCATGCTTGGTCACGCTTATGCAGAGCAAAAGAAAACTGCTGATGCGTTGAGCGCTTATAAAAAAGCAGCTTCTGTAAACACAAAAGATGAGTTCTTTGCTGCTGATGCATTGCTGATGGCTGCTGCTTATGCAGGCGCTACCGGCAACAACAAAGAAGCGATCGACCTGTACGAACAGGTTAAAGAAAAATATCCTGCTAATATTGCTGTACAAAACGGTGATGTTGACAAGAACCTGGCAAGACTGGGCATTGTAAAATAATTAAGATAAGAGACATATGCTATGGCAATAAGCTCATCCCAAATATTTGATACATCAGGCATCCGTTTAAACAAGGATGCCTGTGTTGTAATTGTAAGTACCGAATGGAACAGGGAAGTAGTAGGTAAGCTGGAAGAAGGTTGTATAAAAGTGCTGGAAGCAAACAATGTAGCGTACAGGCACATCATAGTACCCGGCGCCGTGGAAATTCCTTTTGCCATAAAAGACTTCTGGTTAAAGAGCCAGCAGAAAGAAGTAAAGCCTGATGCGTTTGTAGCATTGGGTTGTGTGCTCCGTGGTGATACGCCTCATTTTGATTATGTGTGCAATTCGGTAACAGATGGCATTACACAATTGAACATCAGTCTTCCTGTTCCCACTATCTTCGGTGTGCTGACAGTAAATACACAGGAGCAGGCCGATGAAAGGATCGGTGGCAAACACGGGCACAAGGGTGAAGAAGCTGCTGCTACTGCGATAAAGATGATAGCACTATCGCAATCTTTTGAAAATAAGGAATAAGAAATTTGAAATAAGAAATGAGGAAGTAAGCTCACGGTTAATGGCTCATAGCTAATAACTCTTAATTATTTCAGTATAATAATCAATGAAAGTTCAACTTTTTATACCCTGCTTCGTCGACCAGCTTTACCCGCAAACCGCCTTTAATATGGTGAAAGTGCTGGAGAAAGCCTGCTGCGATGTTGCATACAATACCAATCAAACCTGCTGCGGACAACCTGCATACAATGCCGGTTTTGTAGATGATTGCCGCTCCGTTGCCAATAAGTTCCTGAAAGATTTTGATAACACGGATTATATTGTAACGCCCAGCGCAAGCTGCGCAGGATTTGTTCGCAATTACTATCCAAAATTATTCGATAACAGTTCCAAACACAACCAGGCAAAAGATACCGGCAAACGTTTGTATGAGTTTACTGAATTTTTAACGGAAGTATTGAAGATAGAAAATTTTGGTGCCAGCCTACATGCCAAAGCAACTTACCACGACAGTTGTGCAGCATTGAGAGAATGTAAGATCAAAGAAGGGCCACGCAAATTACTCAGCCATGTAAAGGGCCTCGAGTTAATAGAAATGCAGGATAATGAGACCTGCTGTGGTTTTGGCGGAACTTTCTCTGTAAAGTTTGATGATATTTCTGCAGCCATGGCCGATCAGAAGCTTACCCATGCAATGGCTACCGGTGCTTCAGCTATCATCTCAACAGACCTTAGCTGCCTCATGCAACTGGATGGTGTGATCAAACACAAACAACTGCCGCTTCAAACAATGCATATTGCGGATGTGCTTGCAAGTGGATGGGAGTAGTTAACTATGAACGATGAGTTATGAGATAGAATTATTACGGGTTAAGTTGTTTCGTGTTGCGGGTTAACATCTAACCCGAAACCCGCAACAGTCTTTAGCTTTCAATTTTCAACGCTCCGTTTTCAATTATTTCTCTCCCGCAAGCTCCAGCACGATCTCCCATTCCTCAGGTTTTACCGTTCCTACTGATAATCTTCCCAATCTTACGAGATCCATATTGGCCAGGCGTTTGTCCTTTTTGATAACTTCCAGCGGAACAGTTTTCTTTAATTTTCTGACGGGTTTAAAATCTACCACTACCCAGTTCGGATCATCTGTAGTAGGATCCTGGTAAAATTCTTTGGCTACTTTTGCAATGCCTACAATCTCCACACCTTCATTGCTGTGATAGAAAAATACTTCATCACCTTTTTTCATCGCTTTTAAATTGTTACGGGCAGCATAATTTCTTACGCCATCCCAAAAGGTTTGTTTGTCTTTTACAAACTGATCCCAGCTGTATTTGAAAGGTTCTGATTTTATCAACCAATAAGCCATGTAAAGTATATTTTATTGTTTTGCTAAACCAAAGTTCGCATAAAAACGTACATAAAGTATTCAGGAAGGCTACCAGGCTTTCAAATTTTAATTTTCACCAATAAAACATAATTTATGACATCAACATTGTTGTTTTCCATGCCAGGCGGTTCGGAGTGGATATTGCTCGTATTGATCGTAGTGCTTATTTTCGGCGGTAAGAAAATACCCGAGCTTATGAAGGGAATAGGAAGGGGTATCAGGGAGTTTAAAGATGCTAAAGATAAAGTAAGCAATGAAATAGAAGAAGGTATGAATGAGAAAACACCTGTAAAAAATGAAACAATCCTCCCGGCAAATCTATAGAAGCATAGTTTTAATTTTAAAGCCCGGCTTTTTAAAGCCGGGCTTTTTTATTTGTTGTTTATAGCTCATCAAAATAAAAAAGCCATGCGCATTGCACATGACTTTTATCATTAATGATCAACGCTGGATTGCTATACGATAAAAGGATCAACGATCGCCAATACCTGTTCCTTGGTAAGTATTTCATCAAAAGCGCCTGATGCTGCATCTGCGCTAACACCGCCAATTGTAACAATGTTCACACCCGCCTGCGTGGTAGATTCTTCTCCATTGTAACTTGCCTGTACAGCTGAAGAGCCAATATTACTGGCATTTCCAATGATCCACGGACGAATATCGCCCACATACAATGGCCCCGGATTGGCAGTTTGTCTTGCCCTGCGCATGTACCGGATATGCGAAGCATGCCTTGCTTCCACAGAATGAATGTTCAACGCAGCAGTTAATACATCATTATTGGTTTTCAAATTACCAGCCTGTCCTTTGTAGGCACGCACACCTGTATCTTCAAATGTTTGCGCTACTGCAAGAAAAAGATCATAATTACTGAAGACACCGGTAAATGCTCCGCCTGCAGTAAAATCAAAAGTTGGTTTGGCCACCGGTGTACCGCCGGAAGATTGAATGGCCATCTTTAAAAAGTTGACATGCGCATTTTCATCATCTCTTATCTTGGTCAGTGCTCCCACCGCAGGTGTGCCTGCAGGTATCAGGCCCGGTGCAGCAACCCCCATAGTGTAAAATTCAGCTTCCAGGTATTCTAATGTCAACGCATAATTCAATACGCCCAAAATATCTGCCGGTGTTTGTCCATATGCTTTTTTAAACATAGAGCCAATGGCAAAAGGCAGTGAAGCCAGCGCCACTTTACCTGCAAAGCTGCTGAAATCCTTCATGGCTTTTCTGCGGCCACTTAATTTTTCAAACACTTCCGGGTCCTTGTTTTCTATTTCTGAAAATATGTTTTGCAAATTCATGGTATTAAAATTTAAGAGGTTGGTAAATTACTTGCATTGAGCTTTGTTACAATGAACGGATCCGCAGCCGTAAGCACCTGTGCAGGACTGAGTGCAGTATCCAGGCCATTGGCATCTGTTGTGTTGGAGAAAGTACCGTTACTCAAAAGATCTGCGATCAATGCAGCATGCCTTGCTTCCACGGATACGATCTGCCCTGCAATAGTAAGGTAAGCATCGTTGGTGATGAGTTTGCCTGCGCCATTGTAGGCAGATACACCCAGGTCTTCAAAAATCTTTGCAGTACCCAACACACTTGCCCTGCTGCCGAAATCAATGGAGCTGAAATCTACTTCAAGGTCTTGTAATGGAGTAGCGCCGGCAGCAGTGATCGCAGCCTTGAAAAAATTCCTGTGCGCCACTTCATGATCCCTTATATCTGTAAGAAATGCCTGCTCTGTTGCTGTAATGCCTGAATAAAGCGAAGCGATCACCCTTGTGTAAAAAGCAGCTTCCAACTGCTCCAGTGCATAAGCATAATTTAAAATCCCGACATCGCCGCTTCCCAAATTAACGCCATCGTTGTTAGGATTGTCGTCATCTTTATTGCAGGAGGATAAAGCAGAAGTCCCGATGACAAGGGCCGAGCCCATGCCCACATATCCCAGGAATTTTCGACGGGATAAGGCGGCAAGCGACAACCCGGTCATTGCCTCATGCCCGTTTTCGGATAATTGTTTGGTTGGCATAATGAAAGTTTTTTTGATTAGTAATAGAGAAGTACACTGTCAGCTACGAGGACGCTTTAACTTTGGTTTTGCATTTTTGATATTTATTTTTTGAAAGAATTTTTCCATTAAATGTTGTAGAATTTGTTGCCCGGCCTCATCATTTATTTTTTTATTGGAATTAAAGTGTAGATTTGTTTCAACGATTTGAAACAACTGCTTACGATATTTTTTCTGTGCAACATGCTGCTGCTGCAATACAGCAGGCAGGCTGCATATCTCCAGTGTAAGCTCATCAGCCTGATAGAATCAAAACATTGTGATTGCGAAAAGATCGTAGATGAAGATGAGCATTCCATCAAAACACACAACAGCCTGCCTTCAAGCACTATTAAAATGAGTATGCCTGATGAAACATTTTTATATGCAGCAGGCAGCCTCGTACCGGTAAAACATTTTGAAGTAAGGCAAAAGCCCACCGCTTTTATTAAAACTTTCAGCCCGCAACATTTTGCGAAAGAATGGATACAGCCGCCCCGTGCGTAGTATCTCATACTCCATTTTTTTATTCATAATCATTACTAATTGCAATGCTGGCAGGAACACATGCCGCTATTGGCATAGCTGTATCAATTAACCTGTTACTGGTTAACTGATCAGCCAATATTGCTAAATCATTATACAATGAAACAATTATTACTGTTCATAGCATTTTGCTATACCCTAAATACAACTGCTCAGAACAAACCGGCAGACCGGATTTTATATGGCATCATTACAACAGACAGCCTGCAACAAGCGCCTTACGATGCCTGGTACAAAAAGAATTATGCAGCTTATACAACCAATACAGTTGTAAAAGAATCTTTCAAATCCATCTCTCAAAAAGGAATTAAAATAGACGCATACTTTGGTTCCTGGTGCGGCGATAGTAAAAGAGAATTACCCCGCTTCACCAAAGTGCTGGATGAAATAGGCTTTGACAAAAACAATCTCCGCATCATTGCAACAGGCGGCAGCGATTCTCTGTACAAACAATCACCAAAAGGAGAGGAGAAAGGAAAAGGTATCTTCCGGGTGCCTGTATTTATTGTGTACAGGAATGGCACAGAGATCGGCCGTATCAACGAATTTCCTGAAGAAACAATGGAAAGAGACCTGCTGACTATTTTAAAGAATGAACCCTACACACCTAACTACAAAAGTTTTGCTACCGTGAATAAATGGCTCAACCAGGGTGTATTACTCGACAGTAATATTGCTGTAAGAGGATTGAGTGAGCAGATCAAACATTTAGTGAGCAACGAGTATGAATTGAACAGCCTCGGTTATCTTTTGCTTAAGCATAAGCAGCTTTCAGAAGCACTGAATATTTTTCGCATCAATGCAAATCTGTACCCGCAATCAGCCAACACACTCTCAAGTCTTGGTGAAGGCTACCTTGAGTACGGCGATAAAACAAAAGCCATCAGCTTCCTGGAAAAAAGCCTGGAATACAATCCAACCCCGGAGCTGATCAAAGAAACGCTTGGGTTGCTGTACAAGGCAAAAGGATTATAAAAAGCCGGTGGGCTTTGCTTTACCTTTTATTTAACAACGGAGTTTGGGTTACAATATTTGTGCAAACTGAATCAATTCACATCTATAATACCTAAACTCTTTTTTATGAAACTAACAATTGCTGCCAGCGCATGGCTGCTGGCTACCTGCATCTTTATGTCATGTAACGACATGAAAAAATCAGCTGGAGATGGAAGTTTATATGCAACAACGACCGATAATATTGTGCTGGAAAAAGAGGAAAAGGTTGGAGCCGACCAACAAATTCCTGTACCCAATACCCAGCAGCAAGTAGCAACAACAGATTCAGCTGTACAACAAGCGCCTTCACCTTCCCCGCAATCGCCGGCAGTTGCCAATATAGATTGGGATAAAAAGATCATCAAGACAGCAACTGTAAAATACGAAGTAAAAAGTTTTGACCAGTTCAATAAAGACACGAGGGAAAAAGTAAAGAAATTTGGCGGCTATGTTGCGCAGGAAGATAATTACCAATACGAGGACAGGAAAGAAATATCGCTCATTGTAAAAGTGCCTGTTGCACAATTTGAAACAATGATGAATGATATGCAGGGAAAGGATGCAAAACAAATAGAACGCACTATTAAAACAGAGGACGTAACCGGAGAAGTGATCGATACCAAAAGCAGGCTGGAAGCAAAGAAACAGATGCGATTGAAATACCTTGAATTCCTGAAACAATCGAAGAACATGGAAGAGGTACTGAAAGTGCAGGAAGAGATCAATGGTATACAGGAAGAAATTGAATCTGCGGAAGAAAGGGTGCAATACCTTACGAAGCAGGCGGCGTATAGTACCATCAATTTAACTTTCTACCAACCGATGGAAGGTTTTAAAGCGCCATCCAATGATGATAATTCTTTCTGGAAAAAAACAGGAGAAGCGTTCAGTCGTGGCGGAGAAATTGTAAAAGGATTGATACTGGCGATCATCAGCATCTGGCCGTTGATTTTGGCTGGAGTCGCAGGCGTATTTATCTGGAAAAAAAGAAAACAGCCTGCACCTGTTACTTCTAAATCAATTTAACCACTAATTTGGAACACAGATTTTCATGATCATCATGATCGATCATGATGATCTGCGTCATCAGCGTTCCAAATTCGTGCTATAAAAAATAAGGAATAAGAAATAATGAATGAGAAATAAGAAAGTGGTATTTCGTTCTATGAACCATCATCCGTCGGCTATGAACCAATTGGTGTAATAAGATTTGTAAATTGCTTCATGAACAAACAACATATCGTCGTTCTCACCGGCGCAGGCATCAGTGCAGAAAGTGGCTTAAAAACCTTCAGGGACAGTGACGGGCTTTGGATGGGTTACAACATTGAAGATGTAGCAACTCCAAGAGCTTTTGCCCGCAACCCGCAGCTGGTGCTTGACTTCTACAATATGCGCCGCAAGGATGTTGCAGCAGCGGAACCCAATGCGGCACACAAGGGCCTGGCAAAGCTGGAAGACAAATACAAGGTTACCATTATTACCCAGAATATAGATGACCTGCATGAAAGGGGAGGATCGACCAACATCATTCACCTGCATGGGGAAATATTTAAAATGCACAGCCTGGGTAATCCTGAACATCCTTTGGAAATACGTGGTGATATTGAAGTAGGTGATTTAGGAGAGGACGGAACACAGCTACGGCCGCACATTGTGTGGTTTGAAGAGCCGGTGCCGATGATCTCCGTTGCGGCGCAGGTAATGATGATGGCAGATATTTTTATTCTTGTTGGCACATCATTGCAAGTGTACCCGGCAGCGGGACTGATCGATTATGTAAAGGATGAAGTGCCGAAATATATTGTTGACAGGAAGATACCTTCCGTAAACCGTTATCAAAATTTACATTTAATAGAAAAGCCGGCGACTGAAGGAATTGAAGATCTGCTTAAAATGTTATTGTAATTTTTCACTGCTAAGATGCCAAGGCGTTGCGGGGACGCTGATTTTCATGAACAATCATGAAAATCAGCGTCATCTGCGTTCTAAAATAAACCAAAGGTTTGCGTCTTTGCGGTTAATATTAAATTTCCTTTTCTTTAAAGATCACATGCTCGTGCTCTAATTCCTCCAGCACTGGCTCATAAATTTCTTTTACGATCGGGATATGCAGCCCGGTTAAGGTAAGCGTTCCGTTTAGGATGATCTTGGCAGCAATTCCTAACGGAAGCCCCACTGTTTTTGCCATGGCTGTATGTACACTGTCTTCGCCTTTTACAACCAAACTGCTTTGCAATTGTTTGTGCTCACCGTTGAGCTCATATACAAATTCGTGCAGCATAACGATCATGTCTTTGTCTGTTGGTTGCATCGCCAGCTTTGTTTCCAGCAAGTATTGTAAAATATCGGCAGAAGAATTGGCTTTGGCCGGAACAGGCGTATCATCAAACAATCCTAAAAATTCCAGCAGGGCCATGTTGTTGTCATTCACCAAAGGCAGAACAGGCTCGCTCCATTTTTTGAAGCTGAGGCCAGCGGGAGAGAGGGCGGTTTTATCATCTGTTAAACCTGCATCGACGATCGCATTCCACCCGGCAAAAAAAGATGGATAGCGAAGCGTGGTGCGCACAAATGTTTTGGCATCGTGCAGTTTGTACACCGGTATATAGCTCAGCGAATCCCGGTTGGGATAATAGGCCAGCGCTTCCAGTTCATCTACCTGTACGCTATTGGCTTCATCAAATAAATGTTCGTAGGTTACTGTTCTTTCTTCACCGTTTTCCAGGTATACAGCGCCAGCATTTCCTGCCAGCACTACATTTCGTGGATTCCAGCTTATTTTATAATGCCATGGATTGTTGTCGCTTTCAGGAGCTACAAGTCCGCCGCAATGACTTTTAAAAGAAGTGATGGTACCGCCCCTGCTTTTGATATCATCGATGAGCTTCATAGCACTCATGTGATCAATGCCCGGGTCTAAGCCCATTTCACAGAGGAACAATAATTTCCTGTGGTTAATCTCGTCTCTCAGGCTTTTCATTTTGTCGTCGAGATAAGAAGCGGTGAGCAAATGCTTGCGGTATTCCACGCAGTCTTTGGCAATTAAAAAATGCAGGGCAGGGGGCATCATTGAAATAACGACATGAGCTCGCTGGATAAGTTTTTCCCTTGCATCATCATCTGTAATATCAAGCTGTATGGCTTCGGCAAATTTGCTGCGGCCGGTCTTGGCCTCGATCATTTCCCTGTTGGCATCTGCCACAATAAATTTCCAGTGGTTGATCTCGGATTCTTTGATGAGGTATTTTATTAAAACGGAAGCAGATTTTCCTGCGCCGAAGAGGAGTATTGTTTTCAAGCAATAAAAATTTAGAAGCTGCAAGTTAAGCAGATTTTTAACCGCAGAGAAACGCAGCGGAAATGCGGCAAAGAACGCAGAGGGCCTTTACGATCTTTGCGAAAACTTAGTGTCCTTTGCGGTTTATAGAATAGGGCCTTTACTGTTGCCCATTGTTATGTAGTACAAGTGAGTGACACAACGATGCTGCTATGAAAATAATGTAGTTGGAAAAATAGCAAATGGAACAAAGAGGAAGGAGAACAGGGAGTGAAAACCAGCTCTTTTTGCCTCCTTTCTCCTTATTCTCTTTGCTTTAAAAATATCATATTAAAACTTCTCCACAACCCTTAAAAAAATGTGTAAAACAAAGCCCAAAATGACGTGATTTTCAACGGGAAAACGCCTCAAAATCGTTAATTTCGCATACCCTAAAAACGGGCAATTTGTTATATGGAAAATCAGGAAAATTTTGAAGGAGAGAACCTCAATAACAGGGGTAAGATAATCCCGGTGAACATCGAGGAGCAAATGAAGACTTTTTACATCGATTACTCTATGAGTGTGATCGTTGGAAGGGCGCTTCCTGATGTAAGAGATGGGCTGAAACCGGTACACCGCCGGGTGCTGTACGGCATGAATGAGTTGGGCAATGCGAGCAATAAACCTTACAAAAAATCTGCCCGTATCGTGGGTGAGGTAATGGGTAAGTATCACCCGCATGGCGACAGTGCTATTTATGATACCATGGTGCGTATGGCACAGCAATGGAACATGCGTTATACCATGGTGGATGGCCAGGGTAACTTCGGTAGCCAGGGTGGTGATCCGCCGGCGGCGATGAGGTACACCGAAGTACGTATGGAAAAGCTGGCAGAAGCCATGCTGGACGATATAGAAAAAGAAACGGTTGACTTCCAGCTGAATTTTGATGATAGCTTAAAGGAACCAACGGTATTGCCAACCCGCATTCCGCAATTGCTGGTAAATGGCAGCAGCGGTATTGCTGTGGGGATGGCCACCAACATGATGCCGCACAATTTGGCTGAAGTGGTGGATGGCTGCGTTGCTTATATTGAGAACAACGAGATCAGCATTGAAGAGCTGATGCAGCATGTAAAAGCACCTGACTTTCCAACCGGCGGTACCATCTTTGGTATGGAAGGCGTGAAAGCAGGCTTTTTAACAGGCCGTGGCAGGGTAGTATTGCGGGGTAAAATAAATGTAGAGACAAGTTCGAACGGCAGGGAAAAGCTGGTGATATACGAAGTGCCTTACCAGGTAAATATTGATGCGCTGGCTGCGAAGATCGGCGACCTTATCAATGAGAAAGTAATTGAAGGCATCTCTAATGTAAATGATGAGAGTAACAGCAAGGAGGGAACCCGTATCGTTGTTGACCTGAAAAGGGATGCAGTAGCACAGGTGGTGATCAACCAATTGTACAAGCATACAGAACTGCAGACCTCTTATGGTATCAACAATGTAGCGATCGTAAGAGGAAGGCCACAGATACTGAACCTGAAATCTTTGATCAAAGAATTTGTCGATTTCCGTCATGAAGTGGTGGTGCGTCGTACGCAATACGAATTGCGCAAGGCAGAAGAGCGTGCGCATATCCTGGAAGGGTACATCATTGCGCTGGATAACCTTGATGCAGTGATCAAGCTCATTCGTGAAAGTGCTACACCTAATATTGCACAGGAGGGATTGATGAGCAATTTCGGCATGAGTGAGATTCAGGCCAAAGCTGTACTGGAACTGCGTTTGCAGCGTTTGACAGGAATGGAGATCGATAAGATCCGTGAAGAGCACGCTGAGATCATGCGACTGATAGAACGTTTGAAAGAAATACTGGCAAACGAAAGCCTGCGTTTCGAGATCATTAAAACCGAATTGCTGGAAGTAAAAGCAAAATTTGGTGATGAGCGCAGAACAACGATCGAATATGCGGATGATGAGATCAATATGCTTGACCTGATAGAAGAGGAAGATGTGGTGGTAACCATTTCGCATCTTGGTTATATCAAGCGTACATCTGCTACGGAATACCGCCAGCAGCGCCGTGGTGGCCGTGGCGCCAAAGGCAGCAGCACCCGCAACGAAGACTATATTGAGCACCTGTTCGTAGCTTCCACACACCATACTTTGATGTTCTTTACAGAAAAAGGAAGGCTGTACTGGCTGCAGGTATACAAAATACCGGAAGGCGACAGGGTGAGCAAGGGCCGTGCATTGCAGAATATGATACAGATACCGCCGGACGATAAAGTAAAAGCGATCATTGATGTGCCGAATTTTGATGACGAGGAATATGTGAACAATCACTACATCGTATTGTGTACCAAGAATGGTATCATCAAAAAAACGGACCTGAAAGATTTCAGCCGTATCCGCCAGACGGGTATCAATGCGATCAATATCCTGGAAGGTGATCAGCTGATACAGGCAAGGTTAACCGATGGTAACTGCGAGATCATGATGGCCGTACGCAGCGGTCGTGCTATCCGTTTCCATGAAGAAAAAGTGCGCAGCACCGGCCGTGGTGGTATTGGTGTGGCAGGTATTGAAGTGGATGAAAAAGACGATGCCGTGGTTGGAATGATCTGTATTAATAAAGAAGATAAGAGCCGTACAGTATTGGTAGTGAGCGAAAAAGGATTTGGTAAACGTACGCTGTTAGATGATCCTGAAACGGGTGAAGCCAACTACCGTATCACCAACCGTGGTGGTAAAGGTGTAAAAACCATGAACGTAACCGACAAGACGGGTAAGCTGGTTGGGCTGCTGGATGTACAGGAAAAAGAAGACCTGATGATCACCTGCGTATCGGGTATTACCATCCGTATGGCAGTGAGCAATATCAGCGAGTTAGGGCGTGCTACCCAGGGCGTTAAACTGATCCGTGTGGATGAGGGCGACGAAATTGCGGCGATCACGCAGCTGGATGAGCAGGAAGAAGAATTAGAAGAAGTGAATGGCGGCGAAGCGGGTTCTTTGGATGCAGGTGATAATTCTGGGGAAAGTGCTGAAGCAGCAGAGGGTTCAGAACCTGTTGAGGAATAAAAGCAATTATGCTGTATACAAAAAAAGGCTCCATAAATATGGAGCCTTTTTTTGTATAGTTGATTTAGAGAGGATGAAAGGATATGGTTTCAAAATTATTTACTTAACATAATATTAATTATAAGGTATAAATAGTTAAAATTCTCTATAGTGAGATTACCTTTACATGCAACGGTATGTATCATGAAACCCAACAACCAAAAAGAAATAAATAATACCCGCAGGCAACTGACCTTATTTGTCGAGCCAAATGATGCTGAAATAATTGAGCAGATCAGGCAAAAATTTAATCCAGTCCAATTTGAATTAATAAAAGCCCATGTTACTTTATGCAGGGAAAATGAAATTGAAAACCTTGAAAAAGTATTATCAAATTTGCTTGCTTTGGCTCAGGCGCATCCAGCCATAGTAATCGGGTTTGGAAAAGCTGCAAGATTTGATAATGGCAAAGGACTTTTTCTCCCGGGAACAAATTCCAATGAAGCATTTGAAACATTGCGCAGAAAAGTCTTAAATGGACTTACAGGCAATCCAGCGAACCAGGAACCGCATATTACCTTAATGCACCCGAGAAACTCAACCTGCACAGACGAAATTTTCGGGCAAATTGAAAAAGTAAATTTGCCCACACAATTGCTGTTTAAACGAATAAGCCTGGTAGAACAGGAAAACGGAAGGCCATGGAGAATTTTACAGGAATTTGACCTGGTTGATAAAAGATATGCCGGTGCCTGTTAATTATTTGCCAGGGCGAGCCCTTCCCTACAGCATTTTTATCATATATTAATTAATTCTCCAGTAAAAACTCCAAAACGATCTTATTAAACAGCTTCGGATTCTCCTGCGGTAAAAAATGCGTTTCGCCTTTTACAATATTCAGCCTTGCGTTCGGAATATTTTCAGCGATCAGCCGGGTGTGCGCCTCCAGTACCAGGTCTTTGGCACCGGCCATAACAAGTGTCTTAGCTTTTACCTTACTCAGTTCAGCCACAGCAATATCGGGATATTGTAACAGCATTTCCAGCAACCTGGTCTTTGTAATATTACCAGGATCATTTTTACCCTTCAGTTTTTTTATATCCCGCCGTGCCTGTTGCAGAATTTTTTGACTGATCGCTTCGGCTGACGGATTGAGATTAACACCCATCAGCATCAGCTTATCAGTAAGTTCCGGGTGTCTTATGGAAAGCAGCAAACCGATGATAGCACCATCGCTCCAGCCGACAATATTTATATGCTTTAGTCCAAGCTGCCGGATCAAAGTCTCCATATCATCCGCAAAAAGATCATAATTGAATTCCGTTGTTTCATTGTCTGTACTGTTGCCCTGGCCCCTTGTATCCACCGCTATTACTTTATAATGTTTGGCAAGTTCCGGTATGGTATGCTCAAAGGAACTGATAGAACCGCCATTGCCATGCAATAAAAGCAAGGGTGCACCTTCCCCATAGGTTTCATAATAAAGCTTTTTGCCGTCTTTAAGCGTAACGTACTTGCCGCTGCTACGGTTGTGCCCGTAAAAGACCTGGTAAGAAACGGTATTGTTCCTTAATGACAGGTGTAATGCTTTATTGTTTTCATCAAGTGAGCTTATAGAGGCTGTTGCATTGGGATTATTCTTAACCGGCTTTGTGTTTTTAAATAGTTTCAAAACCTTGCTGATATCTGTTGTTTGCTCAAAATCAGAATTGTCGATCGGAATTGTTTTCCAGCCATCGTCTTCCTCAACGCTTAATGAAAGATTATCAAAATAAAAATCGCCGTTGCCGGAAGCCACGAGGTATATCCAGATCCTTTTTGAACCGGGACTTAATATCCCTTCGGCCAAACATTTTTTCCACCCGGAACTTTTGGTGTTATACAAAAGATTTCTTCCCGACCCTTCAATAAAATCATAATCACCCTTGCCCACCTGTAAAGCAGACAGGCCCCATTGCGTGCTGCTGTCGGCAAAATTGCATTGTATATCTGCGGTTATCCTGTATTTTTTTCCTGTAAATGCAGCTATGTTTATGTCTTTCACCAGCCCGATATGGTTGCTGTTCTTCGGGGTTTGGGCATTCGGAGAAAGTGACAGCAGAATAAAAAAAAGTACGATACTGCATCGCATCAGTGGTCGATCGTTCATGGCTTATTATTTTAAAAGCAAAGATTGCCCCGCCAGCTGAACCGGAATTGTAAAAGTGTAACCTACCGGGTAAAATACCAGTTAATATTGCCGTTTTTAAATGCTTTGTTCCCCTTGAAGAATTGTTTTGGGGTCATGCCGGTAAGGCTATGAAAATCTTTTATGAGATGCGACTGGTCATAAAACAGGCTTTCATAAGTAAGCCCCGTAAGACTTTTTTGGGCTTTCAGGTTCTGCACCCTGTTTTGAAGTGCTTTTCTAAAACGGGCCACTTTTCTAAACGCCGAAGGCGTGCGGCCGATATGCCGGTCAAACATGCGTGTAATATGTTGCCTGCTCATACCCGCCTGTTGTGCGATAATATCTATAGATCGCTCCGTGTCTTCCTGTATCCCGGTAATAATATTTTTTATTGTTGCCAGCTCCTTGCGCTGCAGTTTTGACAACCAGTATTGTTCTGCTTTTTCCTGTAATAGTTCTTCATCCTGTAATTCAAAAAGTACCTGTATCCTTTCCTCAAAATCTTCGAAGAGGTCAAATGACCGAACACCTGCTTTGAAATAATGGACCAGGTCTTTGTCAATAAAATAATTAAATCCCAGCGGGTGAAAGCAAAAACTTATTTCCCTGATATTGCTGGTATATATACCCGTAACAGGCCGCTCTAATGTATATACGATCGTTGCATCAAAATCGTGCTGTTTGTTCTCTGTAAACCTTACCTGGTCTTCCCCTACTCTTATCTCTGTATTTCTATAAGCAGAAATGATGGTATGATTGGAGGGAAATACAAGCAATTCCGGCGGGCTATCGTCTCCCAATGTGTCGAAGATATAAAAGCCTTCCAGGTATTCTTTTAATACAGGGTGCCGGGTTTCTATGAATTTAAAATGCACGATCAGGCTGTTTTGCTCCCATCAAAGTTAGCAGAACTATTGTCTCCCTATTGACCGCTTAAAACAAACAAAGGAAAGGTTTTGCAACCCTTCCTTATTGTAGGAATAATAATTACCGGAAGAAAAATTCTCTTAAAACAGGTTATTGAAATAACCCGTCTAACTTACTTACACGCAAGTTTGATGAAGAAGGACTAATTCTTCTGTATGAAAAAACGATATGAAACACCCAAACATTATTTTATGAATTTTGCCGGGAGCTGTTTGTTATTTCGTGCATTAAATGCCCTGATAAAATACACGCCCTTTGAAAGCCCCTGCAGGCTAAGATCGTTTCGTAGCTGGTGAACCTCTTTCTTGAGTACCAGTTTACCGCTTGCATCTGTAACCGATAGCTCATTTTTTCCTGTCCAGTCGCCTGGAAGTGTAATGCTGATCTTTTCATTGCCGGGATGAACATATACGACCAGCCCTGGGTGCAGGTTTGCAGCATCAACAACCCTGGTTTCAGAATAACCATACGATGCATCATTGTCCACTGCTTTGATGCGGTAAAACTGCCTGCCGTAAGTAATGGTATTGTCTGTAAACTGGTATTCATACATTCCGTCAGCATTTCCCTGTGCAGAGATGGTTCCGATATTGTTGAAATGAACGCCATCCGTACTTTTTTCAATGGTATAATAAGCTGTGTTCACCTGGCTCGATATGATCCATTTTAAATTGACAGATTGCTGTGACAGATTAGCGGTAAAGCTTTGGAATTGTACCGGCATCACGATCAATACCGGGCTGCAAACAATGGCAGAGCCATTGTAACCGCTGGTAGTACCCGTTCCGTCGCTTTTACCGGAAGCTGTTATGCCGTTTGTACCAATAGCTGCAACAAAGGAGCCGCCGCCACCGGGATTCCTGGATTCAGGGCCTCCTCCACCGCCTGAATATCCGCCGCCGCCGCCGCTTTCCCTGTCATCGGCACCGCCACCACCGCTCCAGCCCCAGCCACCATGGATCGCTGCTGCATCATCTGCAGATCCTACTCCGCCGGGTGCACCATTCACATTTCCCCTTGCACCGGGTTGGCCGGAATTGATATTACCATTGCCCTGCCCTGCTGAATTGAGGCCGCCGCCGCCACCGCCGCCATGCGGGCAATTGGCGGAGAATTCACCATGATTGCCACCGTTTCCACCAGTGCCGCCACGGCCATTGTTGACAGAGCTTCCGCAACCACCTGAGCCGCCTGCACCACTATCATCGCCGCCATTGCCACCGTTGACAGCAGCAAGTCCATTGCCCCCATCTCCTGTATTATCCTCCCCTCCGCCGGCGCCGGCCACCATGATGAGCACACCATTTTTATATATTGCACTGGAGCCGCCGCCACCGGCTTCGTTGATACCATCAATGCCTTTCTGACCGATGAGCACCCTGAAAACATCCCCGGCTACAACATTTACATAAGCATACACAGTAGCGCCACCTCCTGCCGAATTGCTGCTTGCCGAAGCCAGTCCGCCACTGGCACCAGTAAGGCTGATACGTACTTGTGTAGTGCCGGGCGGTACCACAAAATTTTGTGCATTGTTACCCGTATATGAAATATTAGTAACATTAAAACCGGT
>CAYOLS010000006.1:0-39363 GCA_964404845.1 uncultured Ferruginibacter sp.
CGCATCAAAAGAAGTTGCTGCCATTATTATATTGATTAATCAATGATCACAGGTTATACAGTACCGTTGGCACAAACTGTTTATAGACTTTAAATATTGCCAGGATGTAAGCTCCTGCGGAGCCGATAGAAAACAGGGCGCTTCCTGATCTGTTCCGGAGGCCCCGGGAACAGTATGGCACAAAAGCTAAGATTTTGCCTCTTCAGAATTTTCCTCGTATTTCGTACAAAATAACCAACGTGCTACTATCTGTCATCATCGTTAATTACAATGTAAAATACTTTTTGGAGCAATGCCTTTGTGCTGTTCAAAAAGCATGTAAGGGAATAGAAGCAGAAGTAATGGTGATTGACAACAACAGTACCGACGGCAGCTGTGAATGGCTGGAAGATAAATTCCCCTTTGTAAAATTTATATGGCAAACTACCAATGACGGTTTTGGAAAAGCCAATAACAAAGCCTTGCAACAGGCAACAGGAAAATACATTCTCTTTCTGAATCCTGATACCATTGTTGCAGAAGATAGTTTTACGTTATGCCTTCAGCAAATGCAGCAGGATGCAACCATTGGAGCGTTGGGCGTAAGAATGATCGATGGCTCCGGCAGGTTTTTAAAAGAAAGCAAGAGAGGATTTCCTACAGCAGCAGCTTCGTTTTATAAGATGAGCGGTCTCGCTTCCTTGTTTCCGAAGTCGGAAAGCTTTGCACATTACTATGCAGGTCATTTAGAAGAGAATACAGTCAATGAAGTAGATGTGTTAGCCGGTGCTTTTATGATGATCAGCAGGAAAGCAGCAGACATAACAAAAGGTTTTGATGAAGACTTCTTTATGTATGGCGAAGATGTGGACCTGAGCTACCGCATTCTAAAAGCAGGACTGAAAAATATTTATTTCCCCGGTACTACCATCCTGCATTTTAAAGGGGAGAGCACACAAAAATTTTCTGCTTCTTACAACCAGCATTTTTATGGCGCTATGAAACTGTTTGTAAAAAAACATTTCGCAGAAAAAAAAGGACTGGTATTTTTTACAGGTCTTGCGATCACAGCCGGTAAAATGCTGGCGTCTTTTAAAAGCCTGTTTGCAAAAAAAGAAAATGACCCTTCAAAAGAAAGGCCTTTGAATACTGCCATTGCAGCCGGCCAGCAAAAATTTGATGAAATGTTGCAACTGGTAAAATATGCATCACCGGCCATGGCTGTTGCCGGAAGGATAGCGATACAAAGTACAGATAATGGCACAGCGTTGGGAAGGATAACAGAAGTAAAAAATATAATCGATAAAAATAAAATCGAGCAACTCATTTTATGCGAAGGCGAACAAAGCTTTAAGACAATTATTCAACAGGCAGAAGCAATACCCACAAAAACGCAAATGCTTTTTCATGCACAGGGCAGCAGAAGTATGGTAGGCAGCAGTGATAAAAACAGGAAGGGAAAATTTATTGCGAAGCCCGGAGTGTAACAACCCAATCTTTTATTAGCTGTTCATTTAAAGACGAAAAATCTGCAGGCGGTAATTTTTGTACAAAGTTCCTGGCATCTTCCAACACATTTTTTAATTGCAGTTCATGCTGGCGGCAGGTATAAAACAATTGCTGTTCCTTTAAATGATCAGCCAGGTATTCCTGTTCTGACTGGCCGGGTGTAGGAACCAATACTGCTTTTTTCTGCAACGCCACCAGGTCCATTACCGTGGAATAGCCGCTGCGGGAGAGGATTACAGCAGATCGCACTATTAAATTATTTAACTCCTTTGCTGGTAAATGATTATAAACAATAATGTTGGATGGGGTAACAATATTTTCAGTGCTTCCGGGCAATCCTCTTACCAATAGCACAGTGCCATCCACATCTTTTACCTGTTGCAGTATTTCTTTTTCCCAGATGCTTCTTTGTGGCTCAGGCCCGGAAAGAATGATGAGCAGATCGTTATTAATGACCGCTTCTTCTTTTTTAAATCTTGATAAAGGCCCCAGATATTTCACCGGCACCTCCGGCAAATTTTTAGGATGCGATAATTTTCCTGCGAGCGTTACACCATCTTTAAAATCAGGCACCCAACATTCTGTAAAACGATCAATGTATTTGTAATGGATCTTCTGTGCAATATTGCTCATCCATTTTTTTCCTGTTTCAATGAACAGCTGGTGAGTGATGTATACACAAGGAATACTTTTGTGATACAAACCAAAACGATTGTCGGAGATCACCGCATCAATTTTATATTGCTTCACTGTATTTTTCAGCCATAGGTTTTCATTCCTGATGCTGGAAAAAATGGAAGGAGCCTGCTCTATTAATTTAAAAGTGAAATTTTTTTTTGACCGGCTGTACTGTACCCTGTAACCCCTGAGCGGTAAAATTTCAATGCCTGGAAATTCTACAGCAAGGAGGCTGGCAATCGCCCCATCGGCAGCAATTAATACCTGAACATCGTAGTTTTGCAGTGTTTTTACGATAGTAATTATACGGGTCGCATGACCCAGTCCCCAGTCCAACGCAGAAACCAGCACTCGCAGCGGCTTATCCCCAATGTTAATATTTTCACCGTTCATACAGCGGAACAATAAATATTGGTGAAAATAGTTTAAATTGTAACTCGAAAAAGCATGAAAAATCTAATTAAAATCTCAGCATTGTTATTGATTGCCATTACCCTGATTGCAACAGGCTGCTCTTCATCCAAAAAAGGATCATGCGGCTGCCCCCAGAAAAAAGGTTTTGTCGGTTACTAATGGATGCTAAAATGTTGTTTATATGAACAACTCAAATCGTGACTTACTTGTTCTCTTTAAGCAGGAGTTAAAAAACCCACAGGCTATTGAACGTGAAGTTTCATGGCTGCATGGTTTGTTGTATTCTGTTGAAAGGATCGACAATCTTGTTACTGCTCACGAATTGATCGATCTCTGCAAATACAAAGTGATCAATAAATCAAAAGCTTTAAAAAATTACCTGCGCAGCAATAAAGAAAAACCTTTCATTTTTCTCAACAACAAAAACTAAGAAAGTTTTTCCAGTGCAGCTTTTAATTTCTCCAACATTATTTCAATGTCTTCTTTTTTGCAGCAACCTACGCTGAGCCTGTACCAGCTGCTGGTTCTTTCTGCGCCGAATGCATAAAAAGGTACCAATGCGAGCTTGGCTTCATTTAAAATATAGGCAGTAACATCGGCCTGTGTTTCCAGCGTTTGACCGGCTGCCGTTTTTTTACCTGCAAGGTCGATCTTTACAGTAAGATAAATAGCTGCCTGTGGCGCAATGGCATCTACTGTAAATCCTGCGGCTTTCAGGTCCTGGAATCCTTTGTATATGCTGGTGAGGCGGTAAGATATCTCAGACCTGAAATTGGCCAGGTAGCTGCTCACTGCATCCGTATCATTCAAAAACTTTGCTACAGCTTTTTGTTCGGCCATAGGCGCCCATGAGCCTACATGGCTGTTGATGGCCCTCATTTTGGCGATCACTTCAGATGGCCCTAATGACCAGCCCACCCTTACACCCGTAGCTGCAAATGCTTTGCTGATGCCATCCACGAATACCGTGTATTTTTTCATTTCCGGCCTTAAAGAAACCGGGTTGTAGTGAACAGTATCGCCAAATGTAAGCGTCCAGTATATCTGGTCGTACATCAGGTACAATTTCTTTTCTCCCTCCCCACGCTGGTTGTTCTCTTCTATCACAAGGTCGCAGATGGCTTCTAATTCTTCTTTGCTGAAAGTAGTGCCGGTAGGATTGAGCGGGCTGCAAACTGCTATCAGCGAAGCGCCTTTAACATGCGGCCTTATCTGCGCAGCAGTAGGCATAAAATTATTTTCCTGTGTAGCTTCTATCATCACATGCTCGCCTTCTGTAAAATGCACATAGTGATTGTTGTTCCAGCTTGGTACGGGATAGATCACTTTATCGCCTTTATCAACAATGGCCCTGTAAATAGCATATATCAGGGGCCTTCCGCCCGCTGCGATCAGTATTTCAGAAGGGCTGTAATCCAGCTCTTCATTGCTTTTTATGAAATTGCTTACAGCAATACGAAGGTCCAGTTCGCCATCGGCAGCAGGGTAAGTAGTAAACCCTTCTTTATATGCTTCTATGATGGCTTCTTCCAGTTGTGCCGGTATGGGGAATTGTGATGAATCAAAATCGCCGATGGTGTAGTTGTAAATCTGGTCGCCCTGCCTGATCTTTTCTTTAATGATGCTACCGAGTTTAACTATTTCCGACCCGATCAATGTTTCTGCAAGCAAACTAAGTTTTGAATTACCCATAATAGCAAGTTTAAATATAAAAATCTGACCCGCTGCAAAGGTAATTTATATCGGCTTGTTTACAAAGCTATAGCGGGAATATGTATTCTATGTTCTATAGCAGCTGATTTCTATTTGGCATAGTGTCTCAGTTTGAATTTTTAATATAAAAGAGATATCAGGCTGAGCTTGTCGAAGCCGGTATAAGATCATGAATAACCCCGGCTTCGACAAGCTCAGCCTGGCAGTAATTTTAAAATTGAGAAACTACTCAATTTTAAAGCCGGCAAAAAGGATTTTTAAAATAACAGCGCTGGTATTTGAATTTTATTATATTATTGTTGTCCCATTGAATATCAAATGAAGTAAACGGCTATAAAATGGGCTATTTACAAATGCTTGATTATCTTTGGTCGAATCGATTGCCTGCCATTACCTTAAAACAATTAAACCGGTTTTTAACTTTATTATGTTCAATTTAATACTTTTTGGCCCGCCCGGTAGCGGAAAAGGTACGCAAAGCGAAAAATTGATCGTTCGTTACGGGTTAAAGCACCTGAGCACGGGCGACCTGTTGCGTTCTGAAATAAACAGGCAGACAGCATTGGGGCTCGAGGCAAAAAATTTTATGGATAAGGGCCAGCTGGTGCCGGATGAAGTGGTGATAGGAATGATCAGCTCTGCACTGGATGATAACCCCGATGCCAAAGGATTTTTGTTCGACGGCTTTCCACGTACTTCCGCACAGGCAGAGGCACTGGATAAATTGCTGGACCTGAAAAAAACTTCTATCGGTGTAATGCTTGCACTGGATGTAAGCGAAGAAGAGCTGGTAAAAAGATTATTGAAAAGAGGTGAAACAAGCGGCAGAAGCGATGATACCAACGAACAGGTAATTAGGGCAAGGATCACCGAGTACAGGAACAAAACAGAAGCAGTAGCCGATTACTACAGGCAGTTTGATAAAGTGGTAATGGTAAAAGGCGAAGGTTCCATCGATGATATCTTCAACGGCCTTTGCAAAGAAATAGATACAAGAATTTAAATACCAACTCCGCCCCGGCGGAGTTTTTAATTAGCATGGTACAGGAAAAATTAAATTTTCTAAAAAACGGGTTGCCTGTTGCGCTGGAACAATTGCAGCAGGATACTGCTCCTAAATGGGGTGTAATGAATGCGCAGCAAATGCTGGAGCATCTTGCCGATTTTTTTGAAGTAAGTTATGAAAAACAAATTTTTCCGCTCTCTGTACCCGAAGAACATTTGCCTAAGTACAAAGCCTTTTTATTAAGCGAAAAAGAATTCAGGGAAAATACCAAAGCGCCCACCAATATTTTGGGAGAAGTACCGCTGGATATACGGCAGCCCTCTTTTGCAGATGCCAAAGAGCACCTGCAGCGAACAATAGAAAGTTTTATTGAATGGTTTGCTGCAGACCCTTCCGGGACCAGCGTACATCCTGCTTTCGGCCCGCTCAATTTTGAAGAGTGGGTGTTGCTGCATCACAAACATGTGCGGCACCACTTTAAGCAGTTTGGTTTAATGGATTAATTATTTTGCAGTAGGACATTCACCTTTTGTCCAGCTTTTTACACCCGCACATTTAGCCTGGCATTCGTTACCGTATGTTTTGCCATCACAGCCGCAAACAGGATCATATTGCATGGTGCATACGCAATCTTTAATTTCCGGCCCTTTACAATCTTTCAATACGTCTGTCTTTGTGCTTTTGCAGGATGCGAAAATGATGAGTACAACAATAAATTTTTTCATACAGAATACTATTAAAGGAGTGATAGAAAATACTTCTCTATAAAGCTACATTATTTTATACAAGATAGGTAGTGCTGATACAAAAGCTAATGTATCAATTTAAAAATGTTCTGCAGAAATACTGCTTTATATTGATACTCCAAAAATGGTATTGCAGCAAATAGGCCATGGGCTTATCTTGCAGGCCTAACCAAATAAAAAACGTACAATGAAAAAGCACCAATTTTTCTTAGTGGCATTTTTATGCCTTGTTCTCACCACACTTTTTTCTGCCTGTAGTAAAGATGATGATAAACCCAGTTGCAGGATCATTACAGTAACACCCAACTCCGGTACGCCCATTAACCTCACCTATAATGACGAAGGAAGAGTAGCTACCCTTACTTCCGGCACAACTGTAACAACTTTTGCTTACAGCGGGAACAATTCTGTTGCCACTACCACCAACTCCGGTGTATTCAGCTCTAAAGTTATTGTTACCGCCAATCCAAACGGCCTGGCAGCAAATGTGCGCACAGAAACCAACGTATCCGGTACCAACTGGTCGAACCTTGCATTTGAATACAGCGGCACAGAGCTTATCAAACAAACATCTACCAATTCCGGCGGCGGCGCCCCTTCTGTAACAACAGTAGCATGGAGTGGCGGTAATCCTACAACCATTACTTCCGGCAGCAGTATTCAAACTGTAGAATATTATACAGACAAACCTACGCAGGAAGGTGATTACTGGGATATTGCACAAACCACACAAGGTTACAGGATCATTAAAGCAAAGAACCCGATCAAATCAATTTTTTCCGGCGGTTCCATCACGAACCTTTCGTATGTATATGACAGCGATGGAAAGATCACTACGCTTAATGCTACCGGCGCTTCTGCGCTTACTTACAATTATCAGCACCAGTGTAATTAAGTCCACAACAAATTTTTTTAAACCGGTTCATAACGAGCCGGTTTTTTTACGCCCTATTTCAAACGATCATTACTTAGTTTTGTACACTCAAATAAGCTATATGTATAAATTAGGAAATTATATTACCGGCAATTGGATAGAGGGCGACGGGCTGGGCCAGGAATTGTTTAATGCTGTGAGCGGCGAAGCCATCGCCACTGCTACCACGGCAGGACTGGATTTTGAAGCAGTATTGAAATATGCAAGGGAAAAAGGCAATCCCGCTTTGCGAAAAATGACCTTCCAGGAAAGAGGCCGTATGCTCCGTGCATTGGCGCTTCACCTTATGCAGCACAAAGAAAAATTTTACACCATCAGCTACCAGACCGGGGCTACCCGTATTGATAGCTGGATAGATATTGAAGGCGGCATTGGCAATCTATTTTCCAACGCATCATTGCGGAGAAAATTGCCGGATGATCCTTTTTGTCTTGATGGCGATCCTATCGCATTAAGCAAAGGCGGAACTTTTATGGGGCATCACTTACTCGTGCCCAAAGAAGGTGTGGCTATTCATATCAATGCCTATAATTTTCCTGTTTGGGGAATGCTCGAAAAAATTGCGGTGAACTTACTGGCGGGTATGCCTGCAGTGGTAAAGCCGGCTACTGTTACTTCTTACTTAACAGAAGCCGTGGTGAAAGAGATTATTGCCAGCAGGATATTACCCGAAGGCGCTTTGCAGCTGCTCTGCGGCAGCGCAGGAAATATCCTCGATCATGTGAATTCGCAGGATGTGGTAACGTTTACAGGTTCTGCTTATACAGGTGTGAAATTAAAATCAAACAAAAATATTTTAAGTGAATCTGTTCCGTTCAACATGGAAGCCGATTCACTGAACTGCATTGTACTCGGAACCGATGTACAACCCGGAATGCCCGAGTGGGATATTTTTATTAAGGAAGTAAAAAAAGAAATAACAGTAAAAGCAGGCCAGAAATGTACAGCCGTTCGCCGCATTTTTGTACCGGACAATAAGCTGGAAGATGTAACAAAAGCACTGGCTACAGAACTTGATAAAACTACTATCGGCAATCCTCTTAATGAAAAAGTTCGCATGGGTTCCCTGGCAGGCCAGGACCAGCGGAATGAAGTAAGAGAACAGGTGCAAAAACTATTGGCATCATCGCAGCTCATTTATGGTTCGCTCGACAGTGTGGCGGTGATCGATGCAGATGCAGCGAATGGCGCATTTTTAAGCCCTGTATTATTAATGAACGAGCAGCCATTTGCCGCCGAAGGTTCTCATAATATAGAAGCGTTTGGCCCGGTGAGTACGATCATGCCTTACAAAACAATGGATGAAGTGATAGAGCTGAGTAAAAAGGGAAAAGGCAGCCTTTGCTCTTCGATAGTAACAGCCGACCCGGGCATTGCAAGGCAATATGTTTTGGGAGCAGCCACACACCACGGCAGGATATTAGTGTTGAATAATGATTGCGCCAAAGAAAGCACTGGTCATGGTTCTCCGCTGCCTTTATTGGTACATGGTGGCCCCGGCAGGGCAGGAGGCGGTGAAGAAATGGGCGGCCTGCGTGGTATCAAGCATTACCTGCAACGTACGGCGATACAGGGTTCGCCAACAATGATAACGGCCATCAGCAATGTGTACCAGCCCAATGCAAAAGGCAATACGGAAGGCATTCATCCGTTTAAAAAATATTTTGAAGAGCTGAATATCGGAGATCAGCTGATAACAGAAAAAAGATTGATCACTTCCGAAGACATTGACAAATTTGCTTTGCTGAGCGGCGACCAGTTCTATGCGCACCTAACAAAAACCGATTTTGATGGCACTATGTTTGAACAACAGGTAGCACACGGTTATTTTATCATGAGCGCTGCTGCAGGTTTGTTCGTAGATAGTTTTGACAAAAATCCTGTGTTGCTCAATTACGGTATTGATGAACTAAGGTTTACCAAACCTGTTTATCCGGGCAACAGTATTTATATCCGTTTTACCTGCAAGGAAAAAACGGCGCAGGAGTTAAAAGAGGTCAATCCTGATGTGCCGTTTGTAAAAGGACAGGACATTCCAAAAGGCATTGTAAAATGGTATGTGGAGATATTTGATGATACAGATGAAGTAACAGGAGTGGCTACTATTTTAACGATGGTGCAAATGAAAAATGCTCTGTTAAATAAATGATGTTTGAACTTTTATTTAAACTATTTGTATAATTTTATTTCCCCCTTTAACACCGGAAGAGGGCGAGCGATCTTACCCCTTCCTTCTAAATTTAGTATATGGAATATGTTAGAACTGAAACCCACAACGGCGTAACTACGATCGAGTTTCATCACCCGCAAAGCAATTCTTTACCAGGAAAAATATTGGAGCAGCTGGCTTACGAAATTCACTTCGCCGGTACCCACTCAGAAACAAAAGTGATCGTTCTTAAAAGTACAGGCGATAAAGCATTTTGTGCAGGCGCTTCTTTTACTGAACTGGTTGAAATAAAAAACGAAACCGAAGGGCAAAAATTCTTCAGCGGCTTTGCACAGGTGATCAATGCCATGCGCAAATGTCCCAAATTCATCATTGCAAGAGTACAGGGTAAATGTGTAGGCGGCGGCGTTGGCATTGCAGCAGCAGCAGATTATGCTATTGCTACTGTAGCTGCAGACATTAAGCTGAGCGAACTCGCTGTAGGCATCGGTCCGTTTGTGGTTGGTCCGGCAGTGGAAAGAAAGATCGGTCCGGCAGCATTCAGCGCACTGGCCATTGATGCCGGTATGTGGCGCAACAGCGAATGGGCAAAAAGAAAAGGCCTGTTTGCAGAAGTGCATGAAAATATTGAGAACATGGATGAGTCCATTGAGCGCCTGGCGAATACCTTATCGCATTCCAATCCTGAAGCCATGGCAGAAATGAAAAAAATGTTCTGGCATGGAACCGAACACTGGGATGAGCTGCTGAAACTGCGTGCATCCATCAGTGGTAAACTGGTGTTGAGCAGTTTCTCAAAAAATGCGATCGAAAAGTTTAAAGCGAAAGCATAGAAAATTAATAGCAAGCTGATCTGATGCTGTCATGCTGAGGCACGAAGCATCTGCCGGTTGATTGCTGAGATGCTTCGTGCCTCAGCATGACAGAGCACTTATTAAAAAAGTAATAAAACAAAAGGTAGCCCGTAAGCTACCTTTTGTTTTATATATGTGTAAGTATAAAGTATGCTATCCGAAATCAAATACTTTGTGATTGCTGTTGTCGGAAAATAAACCGGCAAAACTGTTAAACAGCCTTTCTTTCCAGCTACTGTTCTTCTGCGTTTCATGGCTTTCAAAATATTCTGCCTGCATTATTTTCATTTTCACCAGTACAAGGCTTGGGGCAACCGTTTTACTGTAATTGCTTTGCTGTATAAGTTCTTCCACATCTGAAGGTTCATCCACAATAAATGCCACGCCGTTGATCAGCAAACGGGAACCCGTTCCTCGTTTGTGAAAATCGAGATAGGCATAAAATGTTTTATTGATGTTGGCTGCCTGCCTTCCGCTGCAGGAAGTAAAAAACCAGATATGACCGTCATTATCGGTTCTCAGTACCTGGATGATGTTGTTAGGCAACATCAGTTCCGAATTGATCTCTGATTTAAAGAGACCTACTTTTATCTCCCTTATTTTATCGGTAATGAATCCGAAATTTTCACCGTTGTTGTACATAGCGTTGATTTTAGGTTACGTGAATGGGGTTAAGCATATCACAAACAACAAATACACTTACGGTTTTTAGAAGGACAATGGATTTAGGATAACTTATGCAACCGCTGTGCCAGCTTATTTTTTTCCGAAAAGATTTTTGTAGGCTGACAAGCCGTATGCTTTTATCTTGTCTATATTCTTAAAGACTGTTTTGGCGGCAGATTGTTTAAGCAAAGAACCGATCAAACTTCTACCGCTTGATGTTGCAGCTGCACCGCCTGCTAATTTAGTGGTGAGCAAACCCACGCCCAAACTGCCTGCTGTTTTTAAAATGCTGCCAATCACGGCAGGATCACCCACTTTGCTCACGGCAGACTTTATAATATTGGACGGTTTAAAGCTGTCAACCGTTGCATGAAAATGATCGATCAGTTCTTCTTCCTGTCTTTTTTTCTTTAATTCAAGCTGCTGTATCGCTATGGCCAGCTCTTCTTCATTGTTGATCATCATAGCTTGGTCATTTTTTTTATGATCGTATTTGAAATAGGATTCTTTACCCATTTTTCACGGAACAGGTGAAAGAACCAGCCTATCAATCCATAGAATGCGCCTACGATAAAGAACCCGTAATAGGTTTTGCCCAATGCATGCCCTATTACCAGCGCAAGCCCGATGCTCAAAAAGGCAAGGAAAAAAATAAGGAACAATAGTATGATCCCGATACTTACAAAAGACGCAACCACGTCTGATGTGGTTTGCGTTGTTTTAAGCTTTACAAGATCCAGTCTTGTCTCCAGGTAATCTCCTGCCTTTTGAAACAGCCCGTTTATGGAGGCGTCTTTTTTTTCTTCTTGCATAATAAAACGGCTTAGGATGTTCGTCAAAAAAAATTATTACATGGTTTTTGCCGTTTTGGATTTGTCCATCATGTCGTTGGCATCTTCCCTTATGCTGTCAAATTTTTCACGGATGGTCTCTGTCATCTCGTCAAATTTTGCTTTAAGGTCGTCTCCCAGTTTACTTGTTTTTTTTGCTATTTTTTTCCTGGTATCAGAGCCTTTGTCTGGTGCAAATAAGACACCCAATACTGCTCCCGCCGCTGCTCCCAATAAAATTCCTGCTAAAAATTTTCCGTTGCTCATAATGATAGTTTTAAAAGTTTGAATAATTTATATATGCTAAACCAAAATGCTGCCAATCTTTGCCTTTAAGTAACATTTCACATAAGTTACAACATTAAGACATCAAATACAAACATTCCACTCCCCGGTAATGGCAGGTTTATTGTAAATTGTTGTGGGGTAGTTCGTTAATCATACATCATGAAAAAAAAGATCGTAGGATTTTTTAAGTTTAATAAACAGGTGATCTCGGAATTTATGGCAGACAATGTACTTAAGTACAGTGCATCACTGGCGTACTATACTATATTGTCGCTTGCCCCGCTACTCATTATCATTTTATCTATTACCGGTAAGCTGTTTGGCGAAGAAGCCATCAGGGGAGAATTGTATGGAGAGATGAAAGACCTGGTAGGAGCCGATGCCGCATTGCAGGTGCAGACGGCCGTATCCAATATTCACCTGAGCGCCGATAATTTTTTCGCTACCGTTGTCGGTGTCATCGTACTCATAATTGGCGCTACCGGTATATTCGGGGAGATACAGGACTCCCTTAATAAAATATGGGGACTGAGGTTAAGGCAGATAAAAAAAGTGTGGTGGAAATTACTCATCGACAGGCTCATATCATTTTCTTTGATTATAAGCCTTGGCTTTGTACTGGTAGTATCGCTGCTGCTGAATGCTTTGGTGGCTGCCCTAAGCGCACAAATAAGTTCCTGGTTCTCTGCTTCGGGAGAAGTGTTGCTGCTCGTGCTCGATAATTTGCTTTCGCTGGTGATCACCACCATATTATTTGGGGCTATTTTTAAAGTGCTGCCCGATGCTAAAATAAAATGGAGGGATGTTTTTGTTGGATCTGTTATCACCGCCGGCTTATTCATGCTGGGCAAATATGGCATCGGTTTTTACCTAGGAAAAAGCAACCTGACCACCATATTCGGAGCTGCCGGATCTGTGGTAGTGCTGATGGTATGGGTGTATTACAGTGCCGCTATATTATATCTCGGCGCCGTATTCACTAAAGTATATGCAACCAATTTCGGAGGAAAAATTTATCCCAATGATTATTCCGTTTGGATAAAAGTAGAAGAGATACCGGTGAACAAACCTGTCATCAGTGAAGATAAAATACCTATTGAAGATAAACCGATCGTTAAGTTGTAAGAAATAGTACCAATTAGAAAAATACTGTCAGGCTGAGCTTGTCTAAGTCAGGGTTACTATCACCTAAGTGCTTCGACAAGCTCAGCCTGACTGTTCTTTTTATGAAAGCTTCGAACCTGGGTACAATCAGCCAGTAAGCACAAACTCCCGCCGGGCGCACTCATTTCCGTTTACAATAATAGCAATGACATGCTTACCTGCGTGGTGTTTCCTTGTAGTAAGATCTTTAAAGGAATGTTTCCTGCTGAAAGAATGGGAAATAGCATGCCTGTAAGGCCCTTCGCTGAATTTAAAAACTTTTTTAGACAAAGATCCATTGGCTTTTTGATAAAAAATGGCGTATTCAATTCTTAATTTTGTTGTAACTGTTTCTTTCAATTGCAGGCGAAAGTCGAACTGAAACTGTTCACCAATTTTAAGCTTTGCCTTGCTTAATTTAAGATCATGTACATCACATAACACAGAAGAAGCAGTGCCGAATAAATGCAATGCCTCTTTGTTGCCCGCTTTTAATAATCCACGACAGGCATGCTTAATGATCCAGTCTGCAGCTGCAGATTGTCCCTGCCAGCGCTTTACAATTTCCAGCACCAGTTCAGGATGATCTTTTGAAATGTCATTTAAATTATTGGCAACAGATTTCTGAACAAAGACCGAAGTATCATTTTTCAGGTTCTCCAGTATGGGCAATACAGGAGACGGGTCTTTTTTAAACGCAGGAATGGCCATTGCCCAGGGTAACCTCGGCCGGCAACCTTCGCTGGCAAAACGGCGCAGGTTCTCATGGCGGTGTTTGCTCCAGGCCAGCATTTGTTTCATGGCCTTTTTTTCATCTGCCAATAAATAAGGCCTGATAGCAAATTCACAGCTGGTGATCATACTGATAGGCTCCATGGCGTTTAAAGAAAGAGCAATATCCATTAATCCATATTGCGCTAAAAAATCAGGGATATACATGTACGCCAACCCGCTGTATTGTACTTTACTTTTTTCAGGCAATGATGCTACCAGCTTCAACAGTTGCGAAAGCTTTGTTGTATAATCTCCTTCAAGAAAATCATTCAGCGTGGTAGAAAGATGGCGCATGCGTTCTTTCAGTTCCATATTTTCCCAACCATTGTTTTTAACAGCAGCAATAAATTTTTTGGTATTAAAACCCGGGATCGCTTTTTGCAGGCTTGTTTTTAATTCTGTAAAGAAAATATCGTTGTAAATATTTTTCAGTGGTTCTGCCATGGAATTATTTTAAATGTGCAATCTAAAAACAAAAGCCATTCAACAATTCATTGAATGGCTTTTTAAAATGATTGAAAATTATTAGTGGATCAATACCGGTATTGTTTTCTTTAAGCCAATGGCAGAAACTTTTATAAAATTCCAGCCCTGTGGCAATCTTGCATCTGTAGGAATAGTAAACTGGTTAAAACCAGGTACAAGCGTTAGGTAAATGAATTTTATAAACTTACCATCGGCAGCAAAATATGCCAGCCTCAGCGATTGACGATAAGGACTATTAATTTTGATCGTCCATGGCTGAGATGCATTTAAAATGGTAGGATAGTATTGTTCCAATCCTGTAGTCGGAATATTGTTAAACTTAACAGAAGCAGTGTCTGAATAAACAAAATCACCGGCTATATTAAACATTTTAAGACGATAGTAAATCGTAGCATTGTTGGTAAATGCAGCTTCATCAACACTATTGTAATTTTTTAGAGAGAAGCTAAGACCTGCTGCAGCAACTGTATCTACAGGAGAGAAGGAAATATTGTTAAAGCTTTTTTCAACAACAAACCTGCTGGTATAAAATTCAGTTGCCGTCTGCCATTTAAGCAAGACATCATTCACATCAATTTCTGCAGTAAGATCAACCCCGTTGAATGGTAAGGCATAAGCTTTATAAATAACAGGCCCAAGGCTTGCCTGGTCGGTCTTGTGAAAAATTTTGCTTTCTACCTGTGATTCAACAGAAGTATTCCAGTAATTGCCCTGTGCATAAATGGTATCAATGCTGTTGTTGTACAAATCAACAAATGGAGTATTCCCATTGGTATTATTGATGAAAATATTTTTACCGTTATCGGTTGTGTCTGCATTTTGAAGATTACCCAGATTAGGTTTAGCCCTGTTCTGAATAGTAATACCCCAAAGATTGTTAGAAAAGATATTACCGGTTACAATACTGTTTTGTTGCTGTGTTGCAGTACCACCCGCATAAGCGATTCCGCTTCCGCCCAGGTTTGGATTGTTTTCAATGTTGTTGTTCTCAATCCTGTTGTAGCTAACCAGGGAGTTGATCGTAGCGCCCTGAAGGCTGATGCCATAACGGTTGTTGGCAATCAGGTTGCCATGTATGTACACGTTGAGGTTGCCCAATGGTAAAAAACCAATAGCGCCTGTTCTTATGCCGCCCGGGTTTACAATACGGCAACCAATGATCTTTGTGGTATCTGTTCCCGATGCGCCGAGGTTGATATGTGGTACATTCTGGTTGGTACTGTTGTTTCCTGAAAAAACACAGTTGATAATTTTAGGTGCATTGGCAATATTAGCCCCGCCTTGTATTGCAGCCCTGTAGTTGTCGGTAAAATTACAATTTGTTATAACCGGGTTCGACCTGAACAGGCTCAAAGCCCCGGTTGATAAAACAGTTGAGTTGTTGTTAAACCTGAATGTGCAGCTGTCAAAACTTGGACTGCTATCGCTCAGGCGAAAAGAACTGGCATATTCGTAAGTAAGTTTTTTTACAATACTGCCTGTGCTGTTTTCTACAAATACACCCCTGAAGCCATTGACCTGGTTAATGGCTGTAAACAAAACACCCGTTGGGGGCTGAATCAAAAGCACGCCATTGATCCGTAAAACCGTTTGCGTATTGAATTTTACAGTAGTGTTGATCGATATATCGAGCGTATCTCTTGTTGATACAGTAACGGAATCCATGAAAGTGTAATCAGCACCACTTTGCGTTACGATACCACCGGAGTTGGTTACCAGTTGAGCAAGTGTCCATCTTACGCCGGTACCTGGTGTACTATACAACGTAGCCGAAGCTTTAAGCGATGCAAAAAGAAGAAAGAGGAAGTAAATTTTTTTCATTTCAGTTAGGTTAAATCATGTGTAAAAAGGAGAGCAAAGATACCGTATTGAAAAAAACGACGTGGTTTTTTACATGGCTGGTAAGCACTTTTTATACCCCAATACCTGTTCCAAAATGCTGAAAGCCAACCCTGTTTTGACTATAAGGCCAAAAAAATTCTTTTATTATTCAAAAATCATCGTATCATTGCAACGGAAACGGTCGATTTATCCCATATCAATAAACTTCTATCGGTATTAACCGGCTTCCATCAAGCTAAATTTTCAATTTCAATTCTTTTTTAACGGCTCTGCCAGCGGACTTTTGGAAAAACGTATTTCTCATACTTTATGTACGATATAACACAGCTGAACGACTTGCTCGTTCCCGAACTGCATGATATTGCAGAAGAACTTAAAATACCCAACTCTAAAAAAATGAACAAGCAGGAACTGGTTTCCACCATCCTGGAAAAACAAAGCAATATGGCAACAGATAGCAAAAACCCGGGCGCTGAAAAGCCAAAGCGCAAACGCATTTTAAAATCAGATAAAGAAAGCGGCGAAGAAAAATCTGCCGAAGAAGTTTCATCAAAAGAAGCTGCCCCTGCCCGTGCAAAAAAAGCAGAAGCAGAAAAGAAGCCGGTTAAAAAAACGAAAACAGAACAGCCGGAGCTGGTAGAAGAGGAAGAAGAACTGCAGCCGATCACCAGTGAGCAAAGCACCATTCCTGCTGCTATTGCGCAAATGTTGCAGGCTGAAGATGTACAGCAGCCCGAGATCAACATGGATGAAATTGAATCCAGGCCACAACAACAGCAACGTCAGCAGTTTAAAAAAGAACCGGTTTTCAATATTGAATTTGATGGTGTGGTACTTGGCGAAGGCGTACTGGAAATGATGCCCGACGGTTACGGCTTCCTGCGCAGCAGCGATTACAACTACCTTTCCTCTCCTGATGATATTTATGTATCTCCTTCACAGATAAAATTATTCGGCTTAAAAACAGGTGATACTGTTTACGGATCTGTTCGCCCTCCAAAAGAAGGTGAAAAATATTTCGCCTTGCTGAAAGTAGAGACCATCAATGGTAAAACACCGGAAGAAGTAAGGGACAGGGTTCCTTTCGATTACCTGACGCCGTTGTTCCCTTTTGAAAAATTAAACCTTGTTTCAAGAAGCGATAATTACAGCACCAGGATCATGGATCTGTTTACGCCGATCGGTAAGGGCCAGCGTGGATTGATAGTAGCGCAACCCAAAACAGGTAAGACCATGCTGCTCAAAGAAGTGGCGAATTCTATTGCGGAAAATCATCCCGAGTGTTACCTGATGGTAGTGCTGGTAGATGAAAGACCGGAAGAGGTGACCGATATGGAGCGCAGTGTAAAAGCAGAAGTAATTGCTTCTACTTTTGATGAACCTGCCGAAAAGCACGTGAAAGTTTCTACCATCGCTTTGCAAAAAGCAAAGAGGCTGGTAGAGTGCGGTCATGATGTGGTGATACTGCTCGATTCTATTACCCGTCTGGCAAGGGCACACAATACCGTAGCTCCTTCAAGCGGTAAAGTATTGAGTGGTGGTGTGGAAGCCAATGCAATGCAAAAACCAAAACAATTCTTTGGTGCGGCACGTAAAATAGAGAACGGAGGATCGCTCACCATCATTGCAACTGCACTGGTTGATACCGGCAGTAAAATGGACGAGGTGATCTTTGAAGAATTCAAAGGTACCGGTAACATGGAATTGCAGCTGGATCGGAAGCTCAGCAACAGGCGCATTTATCCTGCAATTGATATTGTTGCATCCAGCACACGCCGTGATGACCTGTTGCTGGACAAAGATACTTTCCAGCGTATGTGGGTATTGCGTAAGCATATGGCTGATATGAATTCGGAAGAAGCCATCAACCTGCTGCTGAAGAATATGAAAGGAACAAAGAACAATGCAGAGTTCCTTACATCAATGAACGGTTAATTAAAACAGATTCTTATATTTTAAAGCTGGTGAACATTCACCAGCTTTTTTATTGAATGCGCAGCCGTAAATAGGATTAATTTAGCAACCGTAAAATATGCTTGTAAAAAAAATTGCCATAGAAGAGTTTTTACGACTGGCTGCACAGTTTCATGTATTTGATGTGCGAAGCCCGGGAGAATATGGGCATGCGCAAATTCCCGGCGCCATCAGCCTACCCTTGTTTACCGACGAAGAAAGAAAAAGAGTAGGTACGCTGTACAAGGAACAAGGCAGGCAAAGAGCCATTAAAGAAGGGCTGGATTTCTTCGGTCCTAAAATGCGGGCCATGGTGGAGCAGGTAGAAATGGCCACGGGGAAAGACAGGTCAGACAATAAACAATTTTCAAAAACAATTTTAATTCATTGCTGGCGGGGTGGCATGCGCAGCGCTGCCGTGGCCTGGCTGCTCGACCTGTATGGTTTTGATGTCTATACTTTGGTAGGCGGTTACAAAGCCTATCGCCATTGGGTAATAGATCACTTTGAAAAAGAGTATGATTTCAGCCTGGTAGGCGGGTATACCGGCAGCGGAAAGACCGGTATCCTGCACGAGCTCAATCAAAGAAATCATCCCGTCATTGATTTGGAGGCACTCGCCAATCACAAAGGCTCTGCATTCGGTGGTATTGGCCTGCCACCGCAACCAGGCCAGGAAATGTTTGAGAACTTACTGGCAACGGCGCTGAGCAAAATTCAGCAGGAACATTTTTATGTGGAAGATGAAAGCCAGCGTATTGGTATGCTCCATATACCGCATTCTTTCTGGAAAACCATGCGCCGCAAAAATATCTGCTTCATTGACCTGCCCTTTAATGAAAGATTGCAAAATATTGTAAAAGAGTACGGGCAATGCGACCGGGAGAGTCTCAAAATATCCATAGAACGCATTCAAAAAAGGCTTGGCCCGCTGGAAACAAAAACAGCATTATTGCACTTGTCGGAAAATAAAATAGAAGCCTGTTTCAGTATTTTGCTTGCCTATTATGATAAAGTTTACCATAAAGCCCTCCATAACCGGGAAAATATTGACAGCCTACTAAATAAAATACCCTGTTTAAGCGTTGATAGCCTATCCAATACAGAAAAACTATTACTATGCAATTCCGCAAAGCCGTAATGGCCCTCATCTTTATACTTCCGCTTGCTGTAACCGCACAGGAGAAAGATATTACCGGCCTTTGGAAAGGAACACTTTTTAACGATACTACCCAAAAATATTACAAATACGAGATAGGCATCAGCAGGGAAAAAGGCGGTAAATACAGCGGCTTTTCGCACACCTGGTTCCTGGTTGGCGACACACAATATTTCGGCGTAAAAAAAGTGATAGTAAAAATTGCCGGCGACGGAAAGATCATTGTAGAAGACAACGGCCTCATAGCACACAACTATCCCATACCTCCCAATAAAGGAGTAAGACAACTGAATGTATTGACACTTGATGCAAGCGATAGCATTATGACCCTTACCGGTCCTTTTTCTACCAACCGCACAAAAGAGTATCATGTACTTACCGGCAGCATCAACCTGCAACGAAAAAATGATTTCTGGCAATCATCACTTGTTCCGCATTTGCAGGAATTAGGGAAAGATGAAGAACTCTCTTTTGTGAAAGAAGAAAAACAATTGCTGGCAAAAGCTGACGCAGAAGAAAGAGCATTGCAGTTGGCGCAAAGGAATACCGCCATCAAAGAAGAAAAATTACAAACTGAAAAAGACAAACAGGCGTTGGCTGAAACAAAAAAAGCTGAAGCAGAAAAAGAAAAACAGGATAAGCTGATCGCCAAACAGGAAGCAGACAAAAAAATACAACTTGAAAAAGAGTTAGCTAAACAGGAGCTGGCAAAAGAAAAGGAAACAAAAAAAATAACTTCGGAAAAAGAAAAGGCTGATAAGGCTTTGGCGAAAGAAGAAACAGCCCGGCAGGTTGCAGAAGAAAAAGAAGCAGCCCGCCAGCTCGCTATAAAAGAGAAAGAACAAAAAGCAGCAGCGCTTGAAAAAGACAAGCAGGACAAGCTTATCGCTAAGCAGGAAGCTGCGAAAACAGCCGCCGCAGAAAAAGCATTGCAGCAACAGGAAAAGGCGAATGCAGCAATAGCTAAAAAAGCACCTGTAGAAACCAGGGCTGAACCTGTATTTAAAACCAATACAGCACCGGCTGCTGATGTAGCATCAAGAAAAACAGTAGTGCAGCAAACCGTAAACTTCTCATCAGACAGTTTGCAGTTATCGTTGTATGACAATGGCGAAATTGATGGCGATACGGTAAGCGTGTTAATGAACGGTCAGCTCATACTAGCGAAGCAAGGCCTTGGTATTAGAGCGATCAAACACACTATTTATATTCCTCACAATGTAGACAGGGTGGAAATGGTGATGTATGCAGAAACACTTGGAACCATTCCTCCCAATACAGGCCTCCTTGTAATAAAAGACGGTAAAGACCTGTACGAGATCCGCTTCAGCGGCGACCTGCAAAAAAATGCCGCTATTGTTTTCAACCGGAAAAAGGAATGATAACTTTGCCGCATGGCAGAAGAGATCATTCAACTAACACAATACTCCCGTGGAGCGGGCTGTGGCTGCAAAATTGCCCCCAAAGTATTGGAAGAAATATTGCATAGCAGCTTAACAACTACACCCGATAAAAATTTACTCGTAGGCAATGGCAGCAACGATGATGCTGCCGTGTACGATATCGGGAACGGCCAGGCGCTCATCTCTTCTACAGATTTTTTCATGCCCATTGTTGATGATGCATTTGACTTTGGAAGAATCGCCGCAGCCAATGCCATCAGTGATATTTATGCCATGGGAGGCAAGCCGCTATTGGCCATAGCCATACTCGGCTGGCCTGTAGATAAATTACCGGCATCGTTGGCGCAGCAGGTAATGGATGGTGCAAGAACTATTTGTGCAGAAGCAGGCATTACTTTAGCCGGCGGCCACAGCATTGATTCAGCAGAACCCATTTTTGGTCTTTCTGTAAATGGGTTGGCAAGCATTCATAAGATCAAAAGAAACGATACGGCACAGGTAGGTGATTGGCTATTCCTCACCAAACCGATCGGCACCGGCATTTTATCGACCGCACAAAAAAGGGGAGTGATAAAACGGGAACATATCAGCCTGATGACAGACCAGATGATCGGGTTGAATAAAACAGGCATGCTGCTCGGCGATTCAGCTCATGTAACAGCAATGACAGATATCACCGGCTTCGGCCTGTTGGGTCATGCAATAGAAATGGCCAATGGTGCGGGCTTATCTGTAGAGTTGTATTACGATCGTATACCCTTGATGGATGGAGTCAAAGAATATTTATCACAACGCATAGTGCCCGACGCTACTTACCGCAACTGGAATGCATACAGCAGCCAGACAAGTTTTGCCAAAGGCATCCATGTAATGGAGGCTTTTAATTTGCTGCCAGATCCTCAGACAAATGGCGGCCTGCTCTTTTCTGTAAATGAAAGCGGGTTAGATGAGATTAAAAAACTATTGCAGCAAAATAACCTGCCTGCTTTTGCAGAGCCCATCGGCAGGATCATTAAAAAAGAAGAAAAAACGATATTGGTAAAATAGCTCAATACATATTTCCTGTCCTGGTATTTATCTTATTAATCGTATTTACATCTTTTGGCAGTACGCCAAAATATTTTTTAAATATCTTGGAAAAGCTGTTGATCTTGTTATAACCCAGCATATACGCCACTTCCGAAATGGTTTTCTTTTTGGAAGTGATGAGGTCCCTGCCGATCGCCAGTTTTTGTTCAAGATAGTATTGGTAAATATTTTTATTATATACAATTTTAAAATGGCGCTGCAATGTGGAAGGACTCATATTAAATTCAGCTGAGAGTGCTGCGATGCTCGGCATGGCCGTGAGCAGGTAATCCTGCAAACGTTGCTCTACTTTTAAAATAATATCATAGTAAAGGCTTTTCTGCTCTGCGTTTTCAGCTTTGCTGGTCTCTACCACTTTGTTCAGGAACTCATTTAGCAATACCAGGCTTTTTGTTTTGATGTGTATCACAGGGAAAATATCCTTATCCATTTCCCTTGCCATTTCATTAACGATGGTATAGTAAGAGTAATCCATTGCTTCCGCAATATAAGAGGGTTGATGCCTGTCGCTAAGCAGCTGTACCATATCGTCGATCTTATACGATGCGTCAGGAAAGTTTTCTTCCAGCCATTCTTTGGTAAAGATCAATGCGATCCTTGTTATCCAGGTATCGGCAGGAATTGTCTGCACAGTATCTGTATCTTCAGAATAGAGTATAGTGGAGTTTTCTTTAAAGCACTTTGGATCGTTGGAAATTGTTTTTTCATGCTGTATAGCCTGCGAAGGAGAGCAGGTAAACATTAGTTTGTATAATAATTCGTCGGCCTCTGTGTTATAGAACCAATGAAAGGGCAAACTGCTATTTAATTTGAAATGGTAATAACGAATGCAAAAATTGTCTTCAAAGAAGATATTCTTAATGAAACCCATTCCCTTCTCCGGGGGCAGTTTCAGGGTAATATCATTGTGAAGCGGGACGTTGAAGTCAACGGAAAGCTTCTCCATGTAAGCATACATGGGATCTGTTCCGAATGAGAACGGTCTGATTTTCATAGTACTCAGGTGTTAGGAATTACGGTAGTGGAATCTATCCTTATAAATATAGGCAATAACGCAGAACCATTTTTTTTATTTTATAACCCTTTTGCTATTTTGATTTTTTTGGGGACAGAACAGATTTTTTTGGGGACTTCTTGTTTTACGGTGCTACGTAGGTTTGTTTTTGAAATACAATTCTACCTTAATTGGTAGAGTGATCTGAACACAAGAAAACCGCTTAAATCCTATCGTTATGAGAAGAAAACTACTTCTGCTACAGGTATTCCTGTATGTTTCCGTTTGTTCCGCCCAAAATTTTCAAACATCATTTATTAATGACAAAGCCCAGGCTGTAGCAAGCCGCAGCAGCAATGCAGCCAGCGACGACTGGATGGCAAATGCCACCGCTCTGCTGGATAATGCCACGTACCACTTTAAAAATACGGGCAGTGAATATGCTGTACTCAATACAAAGCAGGGCCTTGTATTTGGTTTATCGGCTAATAAGCTGGTAATAAAACCAGTGGAAAACCAAGCTTCCTGGAATACCGGCCTGGAGCTGCTGTCTGTAGCTAACAATTTGCCTGCTGCTGAAGCAACATTGTTTACAAAAGACAATTACCTGAAGTATACAACAGCCAATTACGATGTTGAATACATCAACAATGAATCTGGTCTTCGCCAGAATTTTATTGTAAAAAGTAAACCAGCAACTGCTGAAGCGTTGGAAGTTGTGTTGAAAGTATCCGGTACATTAACTCCCTCAGTAAGCAGGAACATGCTGCGGCTTACACATCGCCCATCCGGGAAAATTTACATCAAATACGATGGCCTTAAAGTGTGGGATGCCAATAATAAATTGCTGGATGCATCCATGTCATTGTCAAAAAACAATGAGCTGGTCATTAAAGTAGCAGATGCAAATGCTGCTTATCCCATCACCATTGACCCGTTGACACATGCTGCCGAGTGGACTGTTTCTGCCAATGGATTATTACCATCTTTACTTACTTCTTTGCAGCTGCAGGTTGATGCGCTTGTAGGTTATTCTGTAGCGGGTGTAGGAGATGTGAACAACGATGGCTTCGATGATGTGGCCATCGGCGCACCCGGTGCTATAGATGTAATTGCTGGTCCAACCACGCTTGTGAGCGCAGGCGCTGTTTTCCTTTACCTCGGCTCCGCCAATGGATTACCTGCAACACCCAGCAGAACATTAAGAGCTACCACGCCTTTGGCGAATGCATTATTCGGCTTTAGTATTGCAGGAGGCAATGTTACAGGCGATATAAAATCTGATATTGTGATCGGCGCACCCGGCGAATCTTATACCACATCTGTAACGGGACTTCCCAATACAGCTACCGTAACTGCGGGTAAAGTATATGTATTCCGTGGAGAAGATATGGCTTCCGGGTTTTCCTCGCCCTTCACCAGCGTATACCTCAATGGCACTAACTTTTTCAGCAATGGTGTATTAGGCGTATTATTATCCAATGTCAGCATCAATGCCCTTTTTGGTTTTTCTGTTGCCGTTACAGGAGATATGGGCACGGATGGTTTAGGAGAAATAGTGGTAGGTGCACCCGGTTATGCCGGTACTCAATTACTGGATGTAAGAAGTGGTGCTGCATTTGTTTTTAATTCCAGTAACCTCGGATCAAATATTCCTGTAAAATTAAATGCGCCTTCCTTACTGGATTTCCCGCTTTTATCCGACATCAATGGTTTGTTGTTCGGGTTTAGCGTGGATGGCGCAGGTGATTACAATAAAGATGGCAAGCAGGACCTGGTGGTTGGTGCGCCCGGCGGGCTTAGCATTAGCCTGAATAATTTGCTGGGAGGAAGTGCGTATGTTTTCCCCGGTAAGCTTGATAATACCGGTGTCAACCCGGTAATTCATGCACAGCTCACGGCAGGTGGCAGTCTTGTAGGTCCTGTTGCTAATTTATTCGGGTATAATGTGAAAGGTGCTAAAGATGTTAATGGCAACAGGAATGGTAATATCCTGGTGAGTGCTCCTTCGGGCAATGTGCTCAGTAATGTATTATCAGGGCTACGCCTCAAAACAGGTAATGTGCACCTTTTCAGCCGTAATGCAGCAGGAGGAACACATACGCCAAGGCAAAGCTTTACTTCGCCACGTTCTACAAGTCTTCTTTCAATACTTGCGTTACAACCGATCAATCTCAGCGTTTTATTCGGTACCGCCATGGATAATATGAGAGACGTGAACTGTGACGGTTATGGCGATATCATTGTTGGGGAACCATTGTCAACAGGTGTGGGTTTGATAGGAGCAAATGCAGTTGGCGGCGCTGCCTATGTTTTTCTCGGAAGAGCAGACAGCACTTACAGCCCCCAGCCATACTGGGCTTTGGAAAATACCGTATCACAAGGACTTGGCATCAATGCCGCAAGTATGATCGGCTATAGCGTGGCCGGCGCAGGTAACACATACGGATCGGGCAGGGGTGTAAGAGCAATGGTAGGTGCGCCTGGTAAAGCACTTGATTTTAGTTCAGGTGTACTTGCGCTCGGCAATACATTGGGAACTTTGTTCAATTTCGCCGCTGGCGATAATGGACTAGGTAAAGCATATGGTTTTGCATTTGAATGCGAAAGGCTCGCTTTGTATCCTGATGTGAATGTTACCCTGGCAAGCACTCCCGTAAACGGCAATGTGCATACCAATGATATGGTACCGGCAGGAACTACTTACGGAACACCTATCCCCGGCGGAACCAATCCTCCCGGCGCTACGCTGGATATGAATCCAGACGGCACTTACAGCTTTATCGCCGCCGCTCCCGGAACCTATACTTACATGGTTCCGTCCTGCACACCCGGCCGTGGTTGCAAAGATGTGGAGCTAACGATCTCTGTTGTAGACAATGGCTCCACGCAAAAACCACCGGTAGCCAATATCGATATTACCAGCACCATCGCCAACCAGGTTGTACGAATTGCAACGCTGTCCAATGATGCGCCGGGCACACCGGGTTACAGGCTTGTACCATCAAGTGTAACTATCTCTGTAACGGCTATGCATGGAACAGTAACAACAGACCCTGTTACCGGTGACATTACTTATACGCCTTTTTTAAATTATACAGGATTGGATTCGCTGCTCTATACAGTTTCTGATAACGTAGAGCCGACTGCAAAAACTGCAAGCGCAAAACAAATGATCAGGGTAGAGCCGGCCGGCGGAGCCAATACAACACTTGCTGCAGATGATTATGTGCATGTATTGATGAATACCACTGCAACAGGAAATGTAAAAACAAATGATACGGATCCTGAAGGCCAGCCACAAACCATCGTTGCTCAAAATACAACCATACCAGGCAAAGGAACATTTGTGTTGAATACTGATGGTACATATAGCTTCACGCCGGAAGCAGGGTTTACCGGCCCCGTATCATTCACCTATACTACTTGCGATGATGGTACACCGCAATCCTGTGCCGGCGCAACCATTTACATTATGGTTACGCAAATGGTGAATCCCGACCTAACGCCATCTACCCGTATCAACAATGGTACATTCATTGAAAGCCTGGGATCAACAAGAAATTTTGTGATAGAAGTAAACGAGATATTCGGCAATGCTATCGACAATAACCTGTCGCCGGTAAGAGTAAGGGTGGCCAAATCTGATAATTTCAGCTATACATTCGATCCTGCTGCCGTAACAGCCAACGTGCCTGCAAGTATTGCAGTAAACAACCCCAACTGGGAACTGGTGCAGAATACTTCTTCCATAATGATATTCCAACTGAAAGCAGGTAATACCATTAATGCCTACAATACTTCAAGAATATTCATTCGCATGCAGGTGTTACCGGGAGCCGCAGAAGGAACCGAGAACCAAACGGTAAGTATTTTCAATGGCTCTGGCCTCGAAGTAAATTATCTCAACAACTCTATCGTTCGAATCCTGAATATCGTCCACTAATCCTCAACTAAAATGTCTGTCAATTATGAAAAGTCTTAAAAATGCAAAAACCTATCAGATGAACAATTTTATACAACATATCGCCGGCTGTTATAAGCAGCAGGTGGTTGTATTACTTGGTATTTTATTATCCTCTTTAAATGTAGAAGCCCAGATACCACCCAATGCGATCAACGCAGATCCTTCGGCCAAAGCCGTTACGCAGGTACCGTTAGGTTCAACCATTGTAGGCAATGCGGTACTGAAATTTAAATTTACCAACGAAGCAACCTCCACCAACAGCACAGGCCAGATACCTGCAGGAAGCGTAAGGCTTACCTTATCTTTTCCCGGACAGTTCGCTTATTCTTCTGTAAATGATATTCCAAAATTTATCGTAGAAGATGAAGATACAGAACCATTCGGTGTGGTACACCTCGTAAACAACCAGCTGATACTGGAAGGAGAAATTATAGACCTGCTTGTGAATGTAAGAAGCGTTGCTAACGGAACTGGAACGGTTACATTCAATGCAGACAGGACATCACCCATTATAGTGGGCAACCTGCTCACCTCTAATGATAATACTTCCACCAATTTTTCTGCTGCAGTAGTATTGCCGGTTAACCTTTATGATTTTGCGGCACAAAAGCAAAATTGTACCGCCAACCTTAGCTGGAAAACGGCAAATGAGGTTAACATATCAAACTACACGGTAGAAGTAAGCGATGACCGGGGTGCATCTTACCGTACTGTTGGGACAGTAAATGCCAACAACATTGCCAGTGAAAGAAGTTACAATATGAGCTACCAGATGTCGGGCAATACAGCATACCTGTATCGCATCCGCATCAATGAGCTATCGGGCAGCTATTCTTACAGCACTGTGGCAAGGATCAATTCAGGTTGTGGTAAAGGAAATGAAATATCGCTTTATCCATCGCCTGCGCTAACCAATGTAACACTCAGCGTAAGCGATAATGCACTGATCAATACAAAAGCGACGATCGTTGATGTAACCGGTAAAACACACCTGAGCTTTATGGTTACAGCCAACACAAAAAATATAGATGTTTCAAAACTTCCTGCCGGTATGTATATCATCAGGCTGGATGATGGTAGCAGCGCTAAGTTTATGAAACAATAATTTTTACTCAGGACAGACGGACATAAAAAGTGGAATTTTTATGTGTCACAAAACCTGTACTTTCCAGTACGGGTTTTTGCTTTTTATTATAATAATAGCAGAAGTTGTTTTGGCAAAAGTATTGTCAGGCTGAGCCTGTCTAAGCCGCTTAGGTAATGAGTAACCCGCCTTCAACGAGTTTCTATGCCTTGCGGGGTTTGCAAGAGGCTGACATTTCATTTGTAATAAAAATTTCCAAACAGGGGATATTGTGAGATAGTTGGCACAGTTTTATAAGTTATCTACCAAAAAGAAATATATGAAGATAACCGCAAGACTATTTTCAATAATATGTGCAAGCATATTATTGGTTCAATGTACAGACAAGGACTCACAAACAAATAAAGGAACAAACACAAGAAAACAAGCTGTTAAAAGAGACAAGGCTTCTATCATATATCGCTTCGGCAGCACAAAAAAATTAATAGATACATTAAAGAAAAATAAAGACATTGCCCGCATTGTAGCGGCTGTAAACAGAACGGATTACAGGCATTTGATGAACATGGATAGTATTATTGTGCCTAATGATCTAAGTAAAAATGTAGAAAATTATCTTCCTTTTCCTTTACAGGTGCCTTATTTAAAAGATATAGATAAGATCGTTTACTTTTCTTACCCTTCTCAATCCTTTGCTGCGTATGAATATGGCGAACTGGTCTATACAGGACAGACCAACATGGGAAGAAAAGCAGATCCTACACCTGCAAAATTATATTTCACCAACTGGAAAGCAGAAGAAACAACGAGTACTTTCAACGACGAGTGGGAGCTGAGATGGAATTTCAATATTGAAAATAAAGAAGGCATCGGCTGGCACCAGTATGAATTACCTGGCTATCCAGCTTCGCATTCCTGCCTGCGTATGACAGAACAGGATGCAAAGTTCATGTACGACTGGGCAGACCAATGGAAACTACAGGGTACAGACAATGTGTTGGCGAAAGGTATTCCCGTGATCGTTTTTGGCACCTATGATTTTGACGGACCTAAGCCCTGGTTACAACTGGTAAGCAACCCGAAAGCGCTTGAAATTTCCACTGCCGATATTGAAAGTGAAACAGGCAAATATTTGAACGAGATAATGAAGGCGCAGCAGAACAGGCTTTCGCAAAAGAATTCCAACTAAAACGATGTAGTGAGTTTATGGCAAACGGCTGTGCTGTCAGCAGTTGAATGTTTATATTTATAGCTATAAACATCAACATGAAAAAGATAGTAGTATTCCTGTTCCTATCCTGGAGCACTGCATCATTGTATGCCCAGGGATTTTTAAAGACCGATGGAAAAAAAATTGTGAATGACAAAGGCGAAAATATTTTGCTGCGTGGCATGGGTTTGGGCGGATGGATGTTGCAGGAAGGGTATATGCTCGGCATTAACAAGGATGGACAGCAGTACCGTATCCGCCAGCGGATAGAAGAGTTGATCGGCAAAGAAAAAACAAATGAATTTTATGATTCCTGGCTAGCCAATCACACTACTAAAACAGATATTGATTCCTTAAAAGCATGGGGCTTTAACTCTGTACGCCTTCCCATGCACTACAACCTGTACACGCTTCCTGTGGAAGAAGAAAAAGTTACGGGTCAGCAAACATGGATCAGCAAAGGATTTGAAATGACCGACGCATTGGTAAGCTGGTGCAAAGCCAATGGCATCTACCTTATCCTTGATCTGCATGCAGCTCCCGGCGGGCAGGGAAATGACAATAATATTTCAGATAGGAACCCATCCAAACCATCTTTGTGGGACAGCGAAGCCAACCAGCAAAAAACAATTGCGCTTTGGAAAAAGCTGGCGGAGCGTTATAAAAATGAAGCGACCATTATTGCATACGATATTATCAACGAACCTAACTGGGGCTTTGAAGATGCCGCCGATAAGAACGGACTTAAAGAAAAAAAGAATGAACCGCTTGAAAAATTAATGCGGGAGATAACGGCTGCCATTCGTGAAGTAGATAAAGATCACATCATCATTATTGAAGGCAATGGCTGGGGAAATAATTACAGCGGCATATTAGACGATGGTGTGTGGGATAATAACATGGTCCTCAGCTTTCACAAATACTGGAACTTTAACGACGCTGCTTCCATTGCCCATATCATTAAAATGCGTGATCAGCATAATATACCGGTATGGCTGGGAGAAACAGGAGAAAACTCCAACACCTGGTTTACGCAGGCCATTCATTTATTGGAGTCCAATAATATTGGCTGGGCATGGTGGCCGCTGAAGAAATTAGGTTTTAATAATCCCCTGCAGGTGAACGGTGGTAATGATTATAAAAAGATAGTGGACTACTGGAACGACGCTACCAAAAAACCATTGCAGGTTGATTTTGAAAAAACGTTGCTGGGCTTTGCCAGCAATACCAACATCAGAAAAAATATTTTTCACAAAGACGTGGTAGATGCTATGATGCGTCAGCCGCATAGTGATGAAACAAAGCCATTTGGCAAAAATGCCATTGCTGCCAATGCCATTATAAAAGCTGTTGATTATGACCTTGGTAAAAATGGCTTTGCCTACTACGACCTGGATACAGCTAATTACAGGGTTTCCGGCAAACCAGGCGTAGGTAATAAAGGAAGTAGATACCGGAATGATGGTGCAGATATTTTTAAAGAAGAAGGAAGCAATGATGTGTACGTCGGAAGTTTTGAGACCGGGGAGTGGCTGCAATACACATTAGACGTAAAAAAAGCAGGAACTTTTCATCTCCAGTTGCTGGTAAGCTCAACAAAGGCTGGTGGCCAGGTTTCTGTTTCAATAAAAGAAGCGCAAAGAAACTATCTTTCTGTTGCGACTATTCCTGTTACGGGCTCAGAGACCAAATGGGAATATGTGTTGATACAAAACCTTACACTTGAAAAAGGTACACACAAAATAAGGGTAACAGCAGAAAGCGGCGGCTTTAATTTAAAGGAGTTAAAATTTAACCAGGGGAATACTTTTAAAGTAAAAAAGCAGGCTTACTGAGCCTGCTTTTTATTCTATTTTAGTTCCTTGCTGTTATCCTCATCAAATGCATCCATCAGTTTAATGTATGGATCAATTTCTAATTGAGTAGGTTTTGTTTTCAGTAATAGTTTACCAGAAATTTTATTGTTGACTACCGGCAGGCTAAACACTTGCTTATTATCTCCCATGTACACTGCCACATCCACATTACCACTAATTGGCACCTGTACATTCTTTTCATTGATCTTGCTGAATTTTGAAACCGATACATCAAACGACAGCTCATACTGCCCGTTCAATGGCATCACAGAAGCACTGTTTATTTTTACTTCATGCGTAATGATCTGTTTGAATAGTTCATCGATCATAACCTGTTGCTGCGGATCACTCATTGCCTTTAATTCATGTATAAGATCAGGAGTGCCGGCAGGCTGTAAAGGATAAGCATGCTTTGCGAGCAGGCTCTTTAATGCAAGGTTTACTTTTTCTTCTCCTAATAGCAATTGCAACTGGTACATTACCACTACACCCTTGTAATAATTTAAAAATGTTTCTCCCGGCCCGGCTTTATATAAAGCAGTTTCTTTTGAAAAGCCGGCTTCGCTGAAATACATTTCTTTATACATTTTTACAGAGCGCAGAATAGCGGAGCTGTCCGCAACCTGTTTGTTAAGCATCAGCTCTGTGTACATGGCCAATGTTTCTGTCATAACAGAACGCCCTTTTTTATGGGCTGGTTGCAATAAATTGCCTCCCCACCATTGATGCGCCAGCTCGTGCGATGTAAGCTCACCGATCGCATTCACCATTTTGCTGTGGCTGTTGTTGGTATGGAAAACCATATCTTCTGTCATGAAGATGCTGGCAGGATAGGCCGTGCCTGCAACGCCTTTGGTAAAAGAAGAAATTTCTGCAAAGCGTATGGAACGGAATGGATAAGGTCCGAAATTTTTCTCGCAATAAGCAAGTGTTCGTTTGGCCCCCGCTATTACGCTATCCACGTTTTCACTGTGTGCCGGGTGATAATATATTTCCAGCGGCTTGCCATTATAATTGTCTTTTCTGGTGGCATAAGCTGCGGATGAAACTGCAAAACGGAATGGAACAGGCTGCCCGATGCTGTATTGAAAATAATTTCTGCCGTTACTTTTCCATTGCTTTACCAATTCACCAACGCCAATAGCTGTTTGATCACCGGAGGTTGACAATTGCATATCCAGGTAAATAAAATGATTGCTGCCTGTACTGTCTTCAGGTTCCGGAAGTACAGTGGCTTTGCCCATACCCCGTTCGGTTCTTGTTTTTTCATCTTCAATTTCATTGTCAGACTGGTAGCCAAGGGCAGGAAAATAATTGCTGATGCGCATGAAGCTTCCATTTTCTACAATAGCGTTAAATGACCGGTGACCTTTAAAGCCAGACCAATGGTAGCTGAAACTAAAATCGATCCTGAAAGAATCCAGCGGCGCAAGCGGTTTATTAAAGCGATATAAAGAGTGCCCGAATTTTTTGTCCTGCGATAAAAGTTTTGCTACGTCAATCTGTACATTTTGCTTTTCACTTTCATTGGTAAAGTAAAGCAGGAAACTATCCATTGGCGCTGCCGTTTTATTCTGTAGCCAGTAACTTCCTTTTACTTCGTACCGATGTTCTTTAGGATAAAGATCGATCTGTGTTTGTACCGAATTGACGATCGGTTGCGGCATGGAAGCATATTTCCTGTAGGCCCGTTCATAATCCTGCATCCACTGGTGTTCCTGGTTTTTTGAGAGCATTGGATGCAAAATATTGTTCTGGTAAAATATATACGAAGCGCTTGTCAGCAATGTCCCTATTGCAACAATGGAAAAAATAAGCAATGACTTTCCGGCGAAATATTGCTTAAAAGATCTTCTTTTATCACTGCTCCATACTTTTCCTGCAAACAAAATAAATAAAACGGCAATCGATGCAGCATACAACAACATCCATGAAAAAGGCTGCAGGTAAGCACCATAGCCGCTCATTTCGCTGTACAGCTTTTCAAAGCTGTTGCCAATGCGGAACAAAGGATTTTTCAGGCCTGCCATTTGCCCGAGGGAAGTATTCGTGAGCAAAACAAATACAGTTGCTGCTGCAATGCCCGCATATTTGTTTTTGATAAATACCTGTATGCTCATTGCAATGGCAAGGCAACAAACCATGGGCAGGAAGACCAGGTAGAACAAAGAAAAATACAAGCCCATATCAATAACAGGGTATTGATACATTAGCTGGAAAACAACTCCTGTTACAATGCTGAGCAAAACAAACATAAGCGGGATAACAGAAAGCGAAATAAGCTTCGCTATCAGCACCGGGTTGCCAGGTATGGCCGTGCTGTTTTCCAATGCAGCGATATTAGCATTCCTGCTTCGCCATACAATGTCGTTGCTATAAAACAAAATGGCCATCAGGCAAAAAAATGGAATGGTCTTTAAGATCGTATTGACCATTAAACCGGTTGTAACATACCGTTCTGGCAATCTTATACCACCTTCGATGCTGCCATAAATTTCCATGCTCAGCAAAAAGATCCAGACAAGACAAACCAATATGAAGGGTATACCTTTTACGATGCTTTTCAAATCGATCTTTATAAAGCTGGCAATGGTTTGAAGCTGGTATGCTTTGGTTCCTGTGTGAGTGGTCACAGGTATAAGCGTTTGCGCAGCTGCATTTTCTTTAAATGCAACAGCTGTTTTTTTCCTGCTCTTTTTATTGGCTACGGAAAACCTGAACGACAGTATGCCGATCAATAAAAATAGCAACGAAGCAATGATGCAGGCTACCCTGTTTATCAAAACGGAACCTGAAAATTCTATTAGTCTTGTATTCCTGTCAAGTGTCGTCCAGTATTTGGTTTGCTCAAACAAAGCTGCCAAACCAAACGGATCAACCCTTGCAGCAATGGCCATTGATTCATTGCTTACAGGAGATGCTGTTGCCATTAAAGGCGAGTTGGAAAATATGGATACAACAATGTACAGCACATAAATAAGCAGACCCGAGAGATAGATCATCAGCTTGTTTTTTGATAACCAGCCTGACAGGCAAATCGCTGCTGCACATAAAACAGTATTGGGTATACCAAATAAAAGAAACGGCTGTATATAATACCAAATGCTGAATACACCGGTATCTTCACTATTGGCCAATGGTAGTGAATGTCCCACCATCAACCCAATAACAAGGAATAAAAAAAGCAGGATAGCAATACCGGCAATGATAAGGAACCTGCTTACAAGCAGCTCATTCTTTTTAACAGGCGTAGTATACAATACCTGCTGAAAGTTGGCATCTTTCTCCCGCAACAGTACCTGTGCTGCCAGTATGGTAACAGAAAAAATACTGATCTGCGAAAACAGGGCAATGATATAGCTGATGATATAAGGAGAATTTCTATGCACATCAGGAAAGGGAAAGTTGGCTGCTTTGGCAGTGAGTAAGCCTAATGCAAAAAATGCGAGCAACATCACATAAAAACTCCAGCTCTTTTTAAAGAGCCGCCCTTCAAACAATATTATTTCTTTCATGGTTGTATATTTTGAAGGGTGGAGAAATATACATCTTCCAAACCTGGCGCTAAGGCAACGAAGCCATTACCCGGGTGTGTGGTTGAGTACACATGAAGGTTCAGCTTGCCTGTGAACAAAGTAGCTGAAATAACATTGTACTTTTCTTTGTACTCCGGCAGTTCTGCTTTGCTGATCGTTTTACTCCAGGTGTAATTATTCAGTTGTTCTATAAAACCGGCAGGCGAACCATTTGCCAGCACTTTTCCATTGTGAATGATGGCCATCTGGCTGCACAGGTTTTTTACATCCTCCACGATATGTGTAGAAAGAATAACGATCACCTGTTCGCCAATTTCGCTCAACAGGTTGTTGAAGCGGGCCCTTTCTTCGGGATCAAGTCCTGCTGTTGGTTCATCCACGATAATTATTTCTGGGCTGCCGAGCAATGCCTGTGCAATGCCGAAGCGCTGTTTCATTCCCCCGGAAAAGTTGAATACATCTTTATTGCGATGCTGGAAGAGATTGGTTTTTTCCAGCAAAGCCAGCACCTGCTCCTTTCTTTGTTTTTTGTTAGTAAGTCCCTTGAGTGTGGCAAGGTGTGTGAGCAGGTCGTAGGCAGAAATCTTTGGATATACACCAAAATCCTGTGGCAGGTAACCAAGGCGTTGTTTGATGTAAGTGCTGTCCTGCAGTACATCTTTACCGTTCAATAAAATTTTTCCGGAATCGGGCGATTGCAAACCTGCAATGGTCCGCATGAGGGACGATTTGCCGGCACCATTCGGTCCCAATAATCCGAACATACCGTTGCTGATGGAAAGGCTCACATCATTGATGGCCGTAACGCCATTTGGGTATGTTTTTTTCAGTTGTTCAATTTGTAAAATATTCATGGCTGTACTTTTTTAATGGCAATAAAATTCCTGCCGCTCTTTTGGAGCGATTTTTTTGTGATAGATAATATGGTTTTGGATCTATGTTTCTTCGGGTACAAACTCTAAAATGTCTCCCGGTTGACAATTCAGCGCTTTGCAAATGGCTTCCAGTGTTTCAAAGCGAATACCTTTGGCCTTGCCCGTTTTTAAAATGGATAAATTGGCCGGCGTTATGCCGAGTAACTCTGCCAATTCTTTCGATTGCATCTTGCGTTTGGCAAGCATCACATCTACGTTTACAATAATTGGCATAGTTTAAATATATAGGTCTTGTTCGTTTTGTAATAATACGCCCTGCTTAAAAATGGCCGCAATAAAATAAGCAAATACACCAATGACCGCATGCAGCATCACGAGCATAAAAACATCCTCTGCTTCTTCATTTGCTACCAGCAATAAAATATACGCAACACCCGGTATGATAAGGTTGGCCAGGTAAAAACGTTGCAGGTGATTGATACCGGCCTGCGTAAATAATTTTTTCTGTGTGAATACCTTAAACACCTGGCTGAGCAACCAGAAAAACAAACCGTATAATAATAACAGCGAAACCATCTGTACCATATAACCGGTATAATTATCACCAATAAAATAAGGACGATCACCAAATGGCGCCGATACCATGAACTTTTTCCCATCTTCTATCAGCTTGAAGGAAGGAGATTTGCTGATGGTAGCATAAGCAACATAGAGGCCCGCCAACGAATAGAAAAAACATAGCACAAGGCTTACATAGTACAATACCCGGGCGACAAGACGAACTGGTTTCATGTTATAACTTTCTGCAAAAATATAATTAATTATCGTAAAACAATAATTAATCAAGAAAAAATATTTTCCGCAGAAAGCCTCATCAGCTTATTTTTGACGCATGAGCCACGAAATGAATGATTTACTCGGAGAATCCTTTATTGTAGACCCTATAGCTTTCCGGAAAAAATTGCTGCCTTTATGGATCAAAATATTTGCCTGGATCTTTTTGGTGCTGGGAGTATTGGCTGTAGTAAGCGTGGTGTTGAGCCTTTTTATAAATAACCTTACGCTCGCAATTTATCATATAGAAACAACTGATGCTTTTTCATTGGCCGGCGTAGCCATTATTGCTGTTTATTTATTGAAAGGGTTTACTGCATATGGATTACTGTGGGCAAAAAAATGGGGCGTACAACTTGCAATTGTTGACGGGGTTGCCGGTATTATCATTTGCCTGCTTGCATTATTTCTTCCTGAAACTTTTACCGGCGAAAGCGACGTAAGCTTTCCCTTGGAATTGCTGCTGCTGATCCCTTACCTGGTCAGGATGTTGAAAATTAAAGATCAGTGGATCGCTGTTTAGTAAAACAGTTCCGCCACCATACACCTTACGCTGCCGCCGGCAGCCTGTTCTATAGTACTTACATCAGGAGAAAGAATAGTTGCATATTTGCGGATCACTTCAAACTGAGCAGGTGTTAAACTATTAAAAGCAGCCAGGCTCATAAGCAATACATGTTCGTCCTTGTCATTTATTAGCTCCAGCATATTACCGGCGAAGGAATTCATTTGTTCAAAAGAAATGTTGATGATCTCATGACCGGTGGTTTGCAGCTCATGAATTATTTTTTTGCGATCAATATCATCTGTGACCGCATCGAGGCATATAACAGCAAATTTATGTGCCACGCACATCATTACATTGGTATGGTAAATTTCACGGCCGTTTTCATCAGCTGCAGCAAAACAAATGGGCAGGTAATTATTTTCTTTACAAAACTGACCGAATAATTTTTCATCTGTTCTTGCAGAAATGCAGGCGTAAGCAATTTTATGTTCATGATCGATGATCATACTGCCCGTGCCTTCGAGGAACATATTTTTTTCTTCGTAGCTGCCCCAGTCCTTTACAATGGAGATCCCTGTTTTTTGTTTGATGGCATCGATCATCGCCCAGTTCTTTTCCAGCCGCCGGCTCGGTGCATACATGGGAAATACCTGTATCATACCGTTGTTACAGCAAAACCAGTTGTTGGGGAAAATAGCATCAGGTTTGGGAGGAAGGGGTTCATCGTTCAGCACCAGCACATCAATGCCGTTGTCTTCCAGCAATTGTACCATAGCATCAAACTCCTGCAATGCCTGCTGCTGCAAGCCTGCATTATTCTTTTGCTCGCTGTTTTGAAAGTGGTTATTGAGCGCCGTTTCTTCATTGAAGCCAAATGCTGCGGGCCTTACCATGGCAATGTGTTGCGTATTTTGTGTCATCGGCTGGAAAAGATCTTGTCTATTTGTTTGGCAAGATTATGATCTTTTTCTGTAACCACATCGCCTGCGTCATGCGTGCTCAGCCATATTTCTACAGTATTATAGATATTGGTCCATTTGGGATGATGGTTCATTTTTTCAGCCGCAAGGGCGACCCGGCTCATAAATGCAAATGCCTGTGAAAAATCAGCAAATTCAAATTTGTGATGGAGTGCGTTGTTTTCTTCTGTCCACATAAGCAAAGATTTTAAAGTTCAGGGTTGAAGACTCAAAGTTGGTGCCAGTATGAAAGAGTTCGAAGGTTCAGGGGTTCAAAGTTCAAGGTTTGGGAGGTTTCAGGAGTTTAAAATGTTTGTTCGCAGCTCAAGGCTAACAGCTCATAGTTTTAATTTGTAATCAAACTGCTATTGAATACTATAAAATGAGATGCTGTTTGTTTTTTATTTTTTCATTCGTCATTTCGTTTACCAGCTGTACAGCAGGGATGAGGCGGATATTTTGCAACAGTTGGCTGCAATCTTCTTTGCCCGGGGGCTCTTCATTTACGCCTTTTATGAGCCATAAAAAATCGAGGTGTTTGAACTCCGGCAGTAAGTATTCCCCGTCTTTTTGATTATTGTATAAAAAGTGAAGATTGCCGGTATGCGATTCTGTAAATTCAAAAACAGAAAAGAAATAATAGCGCCCCTTTCGCTTTAGTTCAATTTCTGTACGGTTGTTCCTGAATTTAAGTCCCAGCTTATGATTGATATGCCAGGTAAATAAATAATCCTTCATTGGCGCAACGATCCCCATGAGAAAACTATTCTCAAAAAATTCTTCTGCAATGGATTCGTTGTCTATTTTAAGTTTCATGCCCTTGTTCCCTGGAGGGGAACTTAAATTGAAATGTTGAATTAAAAAGGCTAATGCCAATTAAAATTATGCTACATTTTTTTACCGGCGAAATCCGGATATGTTGAGCATGAAAAATATCTCAGTTAGTTTTCTGGCTGTGAAGTTTCAAACTACTAATGATTGACCCTCTACAAGCTCCGGAGGCGCTGCTTTATAAAACTATAACAAACTTCTATACTCAACTCCTACGGAGTTGGCGTCAAATTAATACGTACAGCCTAATAACAGGGTGTGCCGAGGGCACATGTATCACAGGCAGGTAATTATTAGAAAGTAACAGGCAGTAATAATTCTTTATCGCCCCGCTTAACTTTTAAAGTGGTGGTCTGCCCTTTTTCAAACTTGCCGAGCGCCTGCATATAACCCTGTACATCTGCCAGCGGGTATTCGCCCATCTGCAGGATGATATCTTTTGCTTCCACGCCTGCTTTCTGCGCCGGGCGGTCTTCCGTAATAGCATCTACATAAATGCCGGGGCCAGAGAAAGTATAATCCAGCATTACACCCAGCGTTACTTTAAAGCTGCTGCGCATTCCGCTGTGCACTTCACGGGTCTTGGTGAAAGCAATTTTGTCCTTATCGTTGGTTGCCGTCAGCAGGTTTTTAATGTAACCGATGATCTGCAGCATACCACTGTAGTTGATCTTGTCCGCATCATCACCCGGCTTGTGGTAATCGGTATGTGTTCCTGTAAAAAAGAACAGCACGGGAATGTCTTTTAAATAAAAAGAAGTGTGATCGCTTGGACCAGTACCGCTGCTGTCGATCTTGATCTTAAAGTTTTTATCATTTTGATTGATCAGCTCGTTCCAAACAGGGGAAGTTCCAAAACCACCAATGCTCAGGCTGTGCGTGCTGTCGTTCAGCCTGCCCACCATATCCATATTGATCATGTAGTTAACAGTGCTTAATGTAACAGGACTATTGTCAGCAAAATATTTTGAACCAAAGAGGCCCAGCTCTTCACCGGAAAATGCCACTAAAACATAATTGTATTTTTTCAGGTTCGATTTTTTCAACCAGTAACCCAGCTCTATCAATGCGCT
>CAYOLS010000007.1:0-38116 GCA_964404845.1 uncultured Ferruginibacter sp.
TGCTTCAATAAATTCAATATTACCGGTTTCAAAATCCGTTTGATCCAGCGCCCTCATCAAACCACCGAATTTATTTCTCGGGTTAGTGAATTTACCATTGGAATTCACTTCAGCAGAGCTTGATTCGTAGTTATAAGGACCCCTGTCCCTTGGATAATAGCTAAGGTCAAAAGTCACCAGCTGGCTTTCGCCAAAACCTGTGGTACGCTGCGGGAAAATTTCTTTCTGGTACACCTGCCTTACCCTTGGATCACTCAATGCGGCAGCATTATCTGCCAGCGGGTTATTGGAACCTTTGTATTGCTGCAATGTCTGTTCGATCTGGTACCAGGCCAGCTTAGCCCTTCCTTTACCCTGGTTGATATCATTGGAGTTGTTGTTCAATGCCCAGGGGAAAGTAGTACCTAACTCATCTGTAGCACCATTGGGTACAGAAGCCAGTGCCCAGCTGATGGGTGGAAAGCGAAGATCGATGCCCGACTTGCTGCCTTCAAAATCATCTATATTAATGATACCGCTTTTGCCTCTGCCGATCTGCGGTGCATGGCCGGGATCAAGCATAGCAGCTTCTGCATACACATTGATGCTGGAAGGCGCCGTTGTAGAATAGAAAGGAAGCTTGTTCAGTAATTTGGTGATCCTTGGGGTTTCTTTACGATAGTTCACATCCAGGCCATACATGGCGTTGCGGATCGGGTCCTCACCATAATTCACTTTAGTAAAGAAAGGACGCTCACTCAAACGAACTATTGTACCACCGATGGACAATTGTTCTTTGGCTGTATTTTTTGCCAGGTAATCCAGTCGCAAGCCGAGGTAAGAACGCTGCTGCAAACCGAAGGATGCATTGTTCTCTGAATTTACCTGCACCGGCAAGCCTGAATTTAAAATGGCCTGGTTGGTGATTTTAATGGTACCGAGGTCGTAGTTCACATCATAGTCCACCCCTTCCATCAATGTACGGCCGCCGGCGGTTACAGTTACAGAACCGGGCGGAACATTGTAGCCAATGCTGATATCAGCTGAGCCGGAAGTTTTGGCCACACCTTTTAACATAAAGCGGTTGAGGTTGGGGTATTGCTGCGCAACTGCTTTGATAGAATCGTACAATGCATAAAACAAGGTATCGCCGGCTGTAGGCGGCACCACGTTGTATATCTGCCCTGCAAGGTCACGGCCGAAAGGTTCCAGTACCGGGAATATGACACGGCTGTAAGGCGATACCACCGTAAAATTCTCTACATAGTCAAACACACCATCCGGTTGAGGATCGTTCTGGCTGTTCAGCCTGTCGAGGTTGATCAGTGAAATGATCGGGGAACCTAAATTCTTATCACCGAAAGGCACATAACGCTTAGCTCCCAAACCTGGTTGCTGGTACAATACATCCAGTTTAAAATCAGATGGTGTTAATGTACCGTAACCGATTGTGTATACGTTCTTCATCATCAGGTCCCAGATAGGAAGATTGGTACGCTGCGATGTAGCTTTTAATAATTTTAAGTATAATACTTTTTGTGTGGCGCTGGTGCTGTCCGGTGGTACATCCTGTGAAAATTCACCCACCTGGTACACACGCCCATTGTAGGTAAACTGGTAGGCAACACCCAACACTTCATCTGTTTGCAGCGGCTGGCTTAATGATAAAGTACCTACTTGCGGGTTGTAACGGTATTGCGTTGAATCCAGCTTGCGGGCAAATGTTTTTTCAAAATCCTGCACCGGCCTCAGGCCCATTATCGTTGTAAGATTGCTGTAAGCACTCGCCGGGTCACGGGAATTGGGTGCACTGATCACTCTTGTATAAAGGTCATTGCTTGTGTTGTGTGGTACGGGCGGTTCCGCTGGATTTGGGTTGATAAGCGGGTTGAAAGGCGTTGCTTCGGCCAGGTCCATCAAACCAACTACGTCCCTTGTTTCTGTAGTGGTACCATTCCGGTTGGTTACCCATACTTCCACTTTCAGTAATTGTATAGGACTTGTAATAGCCGGCAGGTTACTCATTACCTGGTTATAATTGTTTCGGAAATACTGCGCCATTAAAAAGTGGCGGTTCTCTTCGTATTCGTCTGCTTTAATTTCAAATGGCTGCGATGCAGTACCACCCTGCAGTTCCATCGTCTGGCGCTGTGATTTCTGGTTGGCCAATACTGTGGTCACAAATAATTTACCGAACTGCAACTGGGTTTTTAAACCAAACAGCTGTTGTGCGCCCGGTATCAGCGTACCACGGCTTGGGAAGCTTACGTTACCAGCTTCAAATCTTTTTAGTATCTCGTCGTCTTTACCAGAGTAATCCAGTTTCAACTGGTTCTCCAGGTCAAAGTTGGCAAGGGTATTATAGTTGATGGGAAATTTAAGCTTATCGCCGATGCTTGCATTTACATTCACCTGGGCATTCATTAAAAAGTCAAGGCCGCCATTGTTCCTCGCTCTTTCAGGTAAAGTAGGATTGTCGATGCGCTGCCCCTGGTAACCGGCGGAAATGTCCACGTTACCCTGCGGGCTGATATCAATTTTACCATTACCGAAAAGGCGGTTGAACAAACCGTCTGTCAGCGACAATTTCGGGCGGGTGAACCTGCTCCTGTTCAATAAGCTGGTGGTATTGGCCCTCCGGCGGAAATATTCCACTTCGGCCTGGCGGTTACGCATGGCCCAGTATTCTTCAAAACTGTAAATGGTGGGGATACGATAATAGCGTTCGCCGATCTTTTCATACACCACGTAGCGCCTGTTGATGGCATCGTACACAACGGAATCGGTAATATTGGAAGGAGTTCCTAAGTCGTAGGTATTTCTTGTGCCAGAGGAAATAAAATCGCCCCTGCGATCGGTGATCGGGAAACGCAGGTCTTCGCCTGGAACAGTGTCCTGTACCTGCTGGTACAGTGAACCTGACCTGCCGAAGCCATAGGATTCACCCGTATTGTAGAGAGACAACAATACTGGCAAAGCACAGATCCCTATTGCCGATAAAATAGATTTTCTGATAAGCAACATCCGGTAAATAAATTAACGTAGATTTTCTCTCAAATGGCTTTTAAGGCTTTTTTTATCAAGTCTTCTAATGGTATATCTGAAGGTTCAGCACGGATAATTTTCTGGATTGAAAGCTCTGCCTGTGCCCTGGATATGCCCAGTGCAGTTAAGGCAGTTAACGCATCCTGTTCTAATCGATTGCCTGCCGTTTGTACAAGGCCGGCACCGGATGTATGTTTTCCAACCTTGTCTTTTAATTCCAATACCAACCGTTCGGCCGTTTTCTTCCCTATTCCTTTAACGCTTTCCAGGAGCTTTACGTTGCCCTGGATAATGGCTGCGCTCACTTCCTCCGACCGGAGTGAAGACAGCATCATCCTGGCGGTAGCTGCACCCACACCCGAAACGCTGATGAGCAGCAGGAACATTTCTTTTTCCTGCTGGCCGGAAAATCCATACAAAATATGCGCATCTTCCCTTACCTGCAAATGAGTGTACAACCTGCCTGCTTCGCTGGATTGTATATCCGAATATGTGTTGAGGCTGATATTTACTTCGAAACCTGCCCCATTTACATCAATATAAACAAGCGCAGGACTTTTATAAGTAAACTTTCCTTCCAGATATGCGTACATACAGTTAGTGATAAACCAAAGCGAAAATAAGGATATTTTTCCTCGCTACCACTTTAAAAAATGGTGAATGAAAATTAGCTGTACTTTTACCCCGTTTTTTAACAGGATTAGATTATAAAAATATTAAATTCATAGAGATATGCAGAAGATCACAGCTGCCATTACTGCTGTAGGAGGCTATGTTCCGGAGTACAGGCTTACCAATAAGATACTGGAAACCATGGTAGATACCACCGACGAGTGGATAAAGTCCCGTACCGGTATAGAAGAGAGAAGGATATTAAAGGGCGAAGGACTGGGCAGCAGCGATATGGGAGCCGAAGCAGTAAAGGAATTGCTGAAAAAAAGAGGCCTTGATCCGAGTGAAATCGAATGTGTGATCTGCGCCACGGTTACCCCCGACATGGTCTTCCCGGCTACGGCCAATATCATCTGCGACAAAACGGGCATGACCAATGCCTTCAGCTACGATATCAGTGCAGCCTGCTCGGGCTTTTTATTTGCCCTCACAACAGGCGCCTCCTTTATTGAAAGTGGCCGTTATAAGAAAGTAATTGTAGTAGGCGTTGATAAAATGAGCGCTATTATCGACTATACCGACCGTACCACCTGCATCATTTTTGGTGATGGCAGCGGTGCCGTACTGCTGGAGCCAAACACAGAAGGCAATGGCGTGCTGGACAGCATTATGCGCAGCGACGGAAGCGGCGCCAAACACCTGCACATGAAAGCAGGCGGCTCCGTAAAACCGGCTACCATGGAGACCGTAATGGCCAAGGAACACTTTGTGTACCAGGAAGGTCAGGCCGTTTTTAAATTTGCGGTAAAAGGTATGGCAGACGTGAGCTATGAGCTGATGCAGCGCAATAACCTTACTGCCGATGATATCTCCTGGCTGGTACCGCACCAGGCCAACCTGCGCATCATTGATGCCACGGCCAACCGCATGGACCTGCCGAAAGAAAAAGTAATGATCAATATCCAGAAATACGGCAACACCACGGCCGGTACCTTACCGCTCTGCCTGTGGGACTGGGAAAAGCAGCTGAAAAAAGGCGATAATATTATCCTCGCTTCTTTTGGTGGCGGCTTTACCTGGGGCGCTACCTGGATAAAGTGGGCGTATAACAGTTAATTATTGATTACGATTATTATTATTGATTATTCTTCCTGCAATAGTCAATAATTGATAATGAATAATTAAATACTATAAACCATCCAATATGCTGAGATCTCTACAGCTGGCTATGCTGCTGTGCTGCCTTTCAATGGCAGCAGAAGCACAAATGAACAGGTATATCGTTGAGTTCAGGAACAAGGGAGACAATACTTTTTCCCTGGGCGACCCGACTCCCTACCTTACCCAAAGGGCCATTGCAAAAAGACAGCAGTACAATATCCCGCTCGACAGCACGGACCTTCCCATAACGGCACGTTACCTCGACAGCATACGCCTTGCGGGCAATGTCACCATTTTAAATGTTTCAAAATGGCTGAACCAGGTGGCGATAAGAACTACGGATGCAGCAGCGTTGATCAAGATCAGCGGTTTTCCATTTGTAAAAAATACTTCTGCTGTTGCAGCAAGAACAGGCAATGAAGAAGCAGTAACAAGCAATAAGTTTGGTGAAGTTTTTCCCGGCGCCGATCTGCCGGAGCAACCTACGCCTGAACTGGCGAACATTTACAACTACGGGCAATCTTACGGGCAGGTGCATATTCACCAGGGAGAATTTTTGCACAACCACGGCTTCAGCGGGCAGGGCATGCAGCTGGCAGTATTGGATGCAGGTTTTCCAAACTATACTACCCTTCCTACTTTTGACAGCGTACGCATCAACAACCGATTCCTGGGCACCTGGGACTTTGTGAACAATGCAAGCAATGTGAACGGGTACAACTCTCATGGCACGCATTGCCTCAGCACCATTGCAGCCAATGTTCCCGGCAGCTTTGTAGGCACTGCTCCTCAAACTTCTTTTTATTTATTCAGAACAGAAGATGCCGCATCTGAATATGTGATCGAAGAACATAACCTGGCAGCAGCTTTGGAAAGAGCCGACAGCCTTGGTGTGAATGTTTCCAGCATTTCACTCGGTTATACTACGTTCGACAACAGCAGCTACAACCATACCTATACACAAATGAATGGCAATGTTACCATGGCCGCAAAAGCCGCAGACCTTGCCGCAAAAAAAGGCATGCTGGTAGTAGCTGCCATCGGCAACGATGGTGATGTGGCCTGGCATTATTTATCTACACCTTCGGATGCAGACAGTGTATTGTCTGTTGGAGCAGTAAATACATCAGGTGTTGTAGGAAGTTTCAGCAGCTATGGCCCCAGCAGCGACGGGCAGGTAAAACCAAGTGTGGCGGCTGTTGGTGTGAATGCAATTGTAGCCAATGCAGTGAACGGCAATCCTACACCGAGCAATGGTACTTCTTTCGCCTGCCCTAACATGGCAGGACTGAGCACCTGTTTATGGCAGGCATTTCCAGAGTCCAACAATATGGGCATCATCTCTGCATTGCAGGAAGCAGGCTCTATTTACAGTAGTCCCAATGCAAGGATCGGTTATGGCGTTCCGGATATGAAGAAAGCATTTGTGATCCTGCTGAAAAGATATTACAGCCAGCAGGTACAACAGGCGGGTTGTAATGTTACGCTGAAGTGGAGCGTTAAAAGCAGTGGCAATATGAATTTTGTTGTAGAAAGAAAATTGCCGGCTGATGCGGATTTTATTGCTTTGCAAACCATTAATGGCAGCGGCACATTTGCACAAAACAATTTTAATTACACGGATGATATTTCTGCTGTTACTGCTCCAGCCAATATCAGCTATCGCATCCGCATGAATATTGATACGGATACCAGCTTTACTTTATCAACCATCAATTTCAATCACCAGAACCCTTGCCTTACTTATACTTTTAACGGCGATGGCAACTGGAATGTTGCATCCAACTGGGCAGGCAACGCCATTCCTCCTGCAGTGTTACCTGCGGGCAGCACCATCATCATTGACCCTATCGTAACAGGTGAATGCATTTTAAATACCAACCAGCAAGTGCAGGCTGGCGGCTATTTTGAAGTGAGGACGGGAAAAAAACTGACGGTGCAGGGAAACCTGGTGATACAGTAGATCACTTTCTGAACACAGCTACAAACATTGTGTCGGCCTGTTCATTGTAACCAGGCAGGTATTCGCTGTGCAATAATTGTAGCGAAGTTTCTTTTTGCAACGTTTCCACTACACCTTCATTCTCCTGCTTAAAAACAGAACAGGTAATGTAAAAGAACACCCCCCCTTCTTTTAAATGTTTGGAAGCATTGACCGCAATATTTTTTTGCAATGTTGCAAATTCGCTGATCTTTCCTGTTTTAAAAAAAGCCAACTGCTCCGGCGTACGGGCCCAGGTACCACTGCCCGTGCAGGGTGCATCGCAAATGATGATGGAAAAATATTTTTCAATGCTTGCGGGAATATTATTGGCTACATCGGCCACCAGGGCCTGGTAGATATTAATACCGGCTTCCTGTAACCTTCTCTTGCAATTGTGCAAAATATTTTCCCGTATATCCGATACCGTTAGTTTGATATTTCCTTTCAGCCTGTCGAATATTAAAATGGATTTTCCACCGCTGGCAGCGCAGCAGTCCCACACATTTATTTTTTCAGTGAAGGATGATAAAGCAGTATGATCAAAAACACGCTGCGAACTTTTGTCCTGCACCACCGCTTCTTTATTCAGCTGTATAATTTCTTCCAGCTTAGTGGCATTGGGCATTGCAATGCATTTATCTTTTTCCAACGAGTAGCTGATATTATTTTTATCCAGCTTTTCAATAACAGCTTTTTCTTTTCCTGGTCGCAGGCGCAGGAATAACAAAGGTTGCTTTAAGAAAGATAAAACAAAGGCAGTATGATCGATCGCTCCTAATTCCTTTTCAAAAGGAAAAAGTGCTGATACAGGCAGTTGGAGGAAAGATAATTTCTTTTGAGAAGATAACCCTGCATTTTCTTCCAGCTCAGGGGCCATTGCAGCAAGCAAAGGATGTGGTGCATCTACACAAAGGAACAAAGCCTGTACAAGGTTTTTATCCTGCAGGTTGCGGTTGAAAAGGTGCCCTGCACGCAACCATGCATAACAAATTTCAGCGATCATTTTCCTATCCTTTGATCCGAATTGTTTGTTGGCTGCAAATTGCTTTTTTATATGAAATGGGAACGGTTGTGAACCGTCGTATCCGTCCAGTATTTTCTTGGAAGAATTGATATAAGAAAAAAATCTGCTCATCAGGGCCGAAAATAAATGATTATTTCTACAATGTTGAAACGCAGATGACGCAGATCGTCATGATCTATTATGATAGGAGATCATGAAACATCATGACAATCATGAAGATCAGCGTTCTAAAGTTCCTATTTCTGCAAAACTTTAAAAACATATTCCTTATAACTGTTACCGATGGGCAGTTGCACAGCACCCAGCTCCACATCCTGGTGGGTAAACGCTGTGATCTTTGCCGGGTTGATGATAAAGGAGCGGTGAATGCGCAGGAAACGTTTTCCTTTCAGATCTTCTTCCAGGTCGCTGATCTTATACTTTGCCGTCAGCTTTTCTTTTCCCTCTCTATGCACAACTATATAATCTTTCACACTTTCAATAAAAGTGATCTCGCTGCTGTTGAGCTTATGAAATTTTCCGCCGGTCTTGATGTAGATCGCTTCATCCTGTTGCGGTGCCAATACTTTTTGTCCCGCTTCCTTGGGGTTCATTCGCAGGTGGTATTTTTCTATGGCTTTAAAAAAACGATCGAAAGTAATGGGCTTGAGGAGGTAATCTATCACATCCAGTTCAAACCCTTCCAACGCATATTCCCTGTAAGCAGTGGTAAAAATAACTGCCGGCGGATTGCGCAGCATTTTTAAAAAATCAATGCCCGTTATCTGCGGCATTTTTATATCGAGGAATAAAAGATCAACTTCAGTAGTACGCAGCATCTCCGATGCTTTGATGGCATTGGAACATTCCCCTACCACTTCCAGCATTTCCATTTGCCTGGCGTGGCCCAGCAGCAATTTTCTTGCAAGCGGCTCGTCGTCTACTATCAGGCATCTCAGCTTATTCATGTGGTAAATTTATTTTGAGGCTGGTAACAAAAATATTTTCCTGCGCAGCGGCAGTAAAGCTATGATTTCCGGGATAAATCAATTCCAGTTGCTTTTTAATATTGGCCAGCCCAATGCCCTGCGAAGTTTTATTTTTTACAGGAGGCGCAATGCTGTTCTTTATTTCAAAACTGAATTTGTTTTGTGCTACCCGAAGGTCGATGTTGATGAACGCAGCGCCTGCATCTTCGCCTGCGCCATGCTTAAATGCATTTTCCAACAGGGATATTAAGATAAGCGGGGCGATCAGCGCATTATTATCTGTATGGTGTGCGAACCGGATGTCAAGGTTATCATCATACCGCAGTTTTTCCAATTCTATGTAATTCGTCAGCAATTCTATTTCCTGCTCCACCGGTACATACATGCCGCCACACCTGTATATCAGGTGATCGAGTATGCCTGACAGCCTTGCAATGGAAGGCGATGTCTTGGGCGAATTCATGAGCGAAAGCGAATAAATATTGTTCAGTGTATTGAACAAAAAATGCGGGTTCAGCTGTTCTTTCAGTGAGCTCAGCTCTGTTTCCGCTTTCTGTTTTTTTAATTCAAGCGCATGCTTGTTCACCGCATACTGGTCTTTTATCAGCTTTAAAACAATAAAGACCATGGAAAGAGAAATAGCATGTATAAAATATGATTTAAACAACTTGGGTACATCGGTCCATATTTCCCAAAGCGATTCCTGGTCAAAAGGCGGCATCCTCACAATGGGCTCTTCTATATGTACTGTTACCGACCTTGCAATGGCGCTTATGATATAGCTGCCAATAATAAATTCTGCTATCACCCAAAAATTGTTATCGCCTTTCATCAGTCTTGGCAAGATCCTGTACCCGATAAAATAAGCGAACATGATAGAATAACAGAGAGAGAAGAAGAAACCGATCATATCATATACGAACGGGTCATACGGCTCATCATAGGGCTCAAACCTCCCGATGAGCACGGCATACATCAATACCCAAAACAGGATATGCGACAGCACCCTGTTCCTGGCAATAAACGCTTCTAATTTGTCGGCTAATGGCATAGTGTAAAAATAAACGCCTTTGTTTTAAAATAAAGAGCGTGGTAGATGAACAATAGCCAACCGCCTTTAAAAAAGCATTTTCAGCATACGAAACGGATATTTCTGCTTATACAACCTTTTTATCGCTCTATGTATAGTGCCTGGCAGCGCAGCATTTTATGGGTTTGAATTTGGACAATATTTGTGAAAACTTTTAAAACATAGCGATGAAAAAACTAACACTTTCCACTTTGATCTGTTTGACCGCATGGTTCCAAATCCAGGCCCAGCGCTCTGCAAGCATCAACGGTAAAATAATTTCGGCCAAAACAAAAGAGCCTGTGGCAGCCGCCAGCATCTCGTTAACAGGCGATTCCCTGGTCTATAAATTTGTTGCAGCAGCAGATGGCAGCTTTAAAGCTAGTGCAACTGCGGGCACTTACACAATAAAGATAGAAGCGGTGAATTATGAGACCATATTGATAAAAAACATTCAACTGGTCAACGACACTGTGCTGGCAACAATTTCCCTGCAGCAAACGATCCGGCAGTTGAACGAGGTAACAGTGGTAGCTGCTAAATCTGACATTGAATTAAAAGCAGATAAAAAAATTTTTAATGTTGGTAAGGATATTTTATCGAAAGGCGGTAATGCGAATGATATCCTCAACAATGTTCCTTCTGTAAACGTAGATGTTGCCGGTAATATCAGCCTGCGGGGCAACGGTAATGTGCGGGTGCTTATCAACGGTAAACCGTCGATGCTCACTGCCAATAACGGCCTGATGCAGATCCCAGCCGCCAGCATTGAAAAGGTGGAAGTGATCACCAATCCTTCCTCTGCTTATGAAGCGCAGGGCAGTGCAGGTATCATCAACATCATTTTAAAGAAGAACAGCCAGCAGGGCTTCAATGCTTCTTTGCAGGCGAGTGCAGGAACGCCGGCCAATAACAGCGTGAATGCAAACATGAGCTATAAAACAAAAAAGTTCAACCTTTTTTCGAATATCGGTTACCGTTATGCAGAATCATTTGCAGAGAACAGGATGTTCAGGCAGAACAAAACGGGCAACCTGAGTGTTCTTCGCCAGCTGGATAAAGAGAACGGCAGCGCTGGTAATACAACTTTTTACCTGGGCGGTGATTATTACTTCAATGATAAGAATACGCTTACCGGCAGTTACTTTCACAATACAAGAAAGAATAAATATTCCGTGGACTACAACTACAATTATTTTAACAGCAACGACCAGCCTGACAGCAGCATCAGCCGTTCCGAAAAATACAGGGAGCCACAATTATTCAACGAACTGGAATTGAATTATGTGAAAACTTTTAAAAAACCTGGTAAAAAATGGTCGCTGCGATTGTTATACGATTTCTGGAATGATGATGAGAACCAGCAGATCACTCAACAAACAAAATTTCCCGCTACGGGCAATGCATTGAACCTGGTATCAAGAGATATTGAAAGCAGCGATGATATTTTTATACAGAGCGATTATGTAGCACCGTTGAAAAATGACGCAAAGCTGGAAATGGGTGTGAGAGCCGATCTGCGTGCCATCCGCAGCGATTACAAAGCTTACCAGGATGGAAGTTTATTGGATGAGTACGACAACAAACTCTACTACGATGAAAACATTTATGCAGCATACATCCAGTACGGCAGCAAAATAAAAAAGCTGGGCTACCTCGCAGGTTTGCGTTCCGAGTTATCCAACATTCAAATTTCCGACAGGAAGAATACCATCAACAAAACAAAAAATTACATCAACTTCTTTCCTACCCTGCATTTGCAATACAGCCTGCAAAAAAGCCTGGAGCTGCAGTTGAGCTACAGCAGGCGTATCAACAGGCCAAGGTTCTGGCAGCTGAATTCTTTTGCCGGTTTATCAGATACCCGTTTTCTTACCGTAGGTAATCCTGATCTTGATCCTATGTACACGGATGCATTAGAATTAGGTATTCTTAAAAAAGCAGGTAAGCTCACCATCAATCCATCTGTATATTACCAGCAATCAACCGGGTATTTTGACTATGTGTTGCAACAAACAGCCGATGGCAATTTTGTGCGCACGCCTGTAAACCTTGGCAGTGAAAAAAGATACGGCGCAGAGTTGAATACTATCTACAACCCTTACAAATGGTGGCGTTTATCGCTCGACTTTAACTACTATGGTTTTACCCAGGAAGGACAATTCAAAACCACCAAATTCAATGTAAAGGATAATACCTGGTTCGTTACGTTGAGATCAGGTATGAAGTTCCCGAAAGTATTTTCTATGGACATGAGCTTTAATTACAGGGGCGCCAATAAAAATGTGCAGACGCTTACAAAGCCGCAGTACAGGGCTAATACAGCCATTTCCAAAGACCTGCTGAATGATAAGATGTCTGTAACATTTGCCGTGAATAATATTTTCAATTCACAGGAAACAAGGCAGCTCACAGAAACAGCAGATTACCTCATTAACGGTTCTTACAAAAGACTGAGGACGCAATACACCGCTACTGTTGTGTACCGCTTCAACAGGAAGAAAAACCAGGCGGACAGGTTGCCGGCGGAAAAATAATTATTGATTACTGATCATTAATTATAGGTCGTAAAGAATGAAGCTGCTGAATAATTAATAATCAGAAATCACAGAATCAGCCTGAAAAACAAAAGGTCGTCTTACTAAAAGACGACCTTTATTATTTTGTTATTGTGATCATTTTTATAATTCGAGCAAAGCATCCACAGGATCTTTGCCAAACAACAGCAGCGAAGGATTTTCCAGCAGTTGTTTAACCCTTACCAGGAAGCCAACCGATTCACGGCCATCGATAATGCGGTGATCGTAGCTCAATGCCACATACATCATTGGTTTGATCACCACCTGGCCGTTCACCGCCATCGGGCGCTCCACAATATTGTGCATACCAAGTATGGCGCTCTGCGGTATATTGATAATAGGTGTGCTCATCATGCTGCCGAAAATACCGCCATTGGTAATGGTAAAAGTACCTCCGGTCATTTCTTCAATGGTAAGCTTATTGTTCTTTGCTTTTGTAGCAAGATCTACCACTGCCGCTTCAATACCGGCCATGCTAAGGCTTTCCGCATTGCGGATCACCGGCACCACCAGTCCTTTGGGAGCACTTACCGCAATAGAGATATCGCAATATTCATGATAAATAATATTTTCACCATCTATATAGGCATTCACCGCCGGGAACTCCTGCAAAGCATAGCAGCAGGCCTTGGTGAAAAAGCTCATGAAGCCCAGGTTTACGCCATGTACTTCTTTGAATTTGTCTTTGTGTTTTTTCCTCAGCTCCATGATCGGGCCCATATCCACTTCATTAAAAGTGGTGAGCATGGCCGTGGTATTTTTAGCTTCCACCAACCTCCGGCTGATGGTCTTGCGGAGATTGCTCATTTTTTCAGGGCGATCCTGGCGGCTGAAAGCTTCCGTACCAGGTTTGCGGCCGGGATTGCTCAGCGCATCCAGCACATCCTGTTTTACTATTTTGCCATTGCTGCCCGAAGCAGTGATGGATTTGCTGTCAACTTTTTTATCTGCAATGATGGCTGCTGCAACCGGTGTAGCTTTTACGTCAGCAGCAGGAGCTGCGGTTGTGGTTGCAGGTTTTTGCGGGGCAGCTTCCTTCGCAGGCGCTGCGGTTTCTTGCGCAGCTGCAGGCGCTTCGGCACCGGCTGGCTTTTCGGCTTCCGTATCTATAGAACATACCACATCACCAATAGCCAGGGTATCCCCTTCTTTGGCTATCTGCTGTATAATACCAGCCTGTTCTGCATTGATCTCGAAAGTAGCTTTTTCGCTCTCCAGTTCAGCTATTACCTCATCCCTGTTTACCCATTCTCCACTGTTTTTTAGCCATTTTACCAGGGTAACTTCACTGATACTTTCGCCTACTGTTGGAACTTTTATTTCTAACGCCATCTAGGTAGTAAATTTTGTTGTGCAAATTTCGGGTAAAATTGCCGATAAGAAAATATTTTGTTGAAATATGGCTCTAAAAATAACCCGATTGTGGTATATGAACTGCTTTCAAATGCCATAATTTTATGCCTTGAAAATGAAATAATTGAAAAGCTGGTACCGAATACTAAACGAAACAGCCATTCTAATAAATTAGGTTTTCAAATAAAAGAATTAGGGCATACCTTTACTTTATTGCTAAAACATACAAATATGCTACCCAAAATTACCACTGCTGTTGAAGTCTTTGGTTTCCTGAGTTTACAGGGGCAGGCCCAGTTAAATGTACAAAGTGGCGCTACATTCTTTATGCAGGCCGGTGCACAGGTTACCGTGCAGGGTGATGTACAGAATGCAGGTACTTTGAACAATGACGGCAGTCTGCGTGTTCAAGGGAATTACACCAACACCGGCACCTACACTGCTGTAGGCACCGCAGGCGTACTGGAAATGTACGGAACAGGGAATGCCAACCTGGCTCCCGGAAGTTCTCCTATCGCCAATCTTACAATCAATAAAACAGCAGCTACCGATGTGGTTACGCTTACCGCATCTGCTACAGTAAACAATGGTTTTACGCTTACCAATGGTGTACTGACCACCAACCCTGCAGTAACGCCTGCTGTGGCACTGATATCTCCGGCCACCACTCCATATACATTTGCCGCTGGCAAAGAAGTGGTAGGTAGTGTAAGAAGAACAGGCTGGACAAATGGCGCAGCAAGGGTATTCAACCAGCCAAATATGCAGGTTACTACCAATGCAGGTACGGCACCAACAGATCTTACTGTTACCATGATCCCTAATGGTGATCCAACACAGGCAGAAAGAGAAGTAAAAAGAAAATATACTTTCGCTCAAACAGGCGGCAGCGGATTTACAGCCGATGTACGCTATCCTTACATAGCATCTGAATTAAATACCAATACAGAAGCCAACCTTGTTCCATGGAGGCTCGTTACTTCTGAATGGAATGCACGGTTAACGCCGGTAACAAGGGATGTGGCAAATGACTGGGTAAATACTACAGGCATTCCTGCTGCCGATCTTTTACAGGAGTGGAAACTGGCTGATCCGAATTATACAATGAATGTGACCGCATATTTAAGGGGCAACTGGAACAACCCTACATTGCTCATGAGGAATACATTGAACACGGGCGGTTTGCTTCCTTTGGCTCAACCATACAACGCTGCACCATTTAACTACGCAGGTACAGAATCTGTAGGCGCTATTCCAAATGCGAATGTGGTTGACTGGGTATTGGTGGAATTAAGAAAGCCGGCATCCGGTTTACCTGCTGATGCTCTAATAGGCACCCTGATCGGCCGTAAAGCAGGTTTCCTGCTTACCAACGGTACAGTAGTTGACCTGGATGGTGTTACTCCAATGTCGCTGCCTATTTCAAAACAAGGTTCAGGCAATTTCATTGTTGTTAAGCACAGGAACCACGTTTCTGCAATGAGCCTTGCAAAAGCTTCTAATGCAACAGGAGACTTCACTAATAACTTCTCTTCTCTTGCCAATGTATATCAAAAACCAGCTGCCACTTCTGCTCCTATAGCGCTGTTGCCAGGAAATGCTACTTTATATGGATTATGGCAGGGAGATGTGAATGGTAATGGTTCTGTAACTGCTACCGACGTTTCTCTTGTTAACAATGCTATCATCGGGCCAAGCAGCGGTAATACCAATATATACAATGTAAGAGACGTGAATATGGATCGAAATGTAACTTCTACAGATCTGTCATTAACTAATAACGCTTTTCTTGGACAGGCAACAACAAGTTCAAGCAGAACTGCAAATCCTCAACAACAATTAAATGTAAACAGCAAGCCTATTACATCACATGTGCCTGGTGAGGCTATTGTTGAATAATGTTGTAAAATGGAAAATGCTAACAAAACAAAATTCTTAAAAATGAAGAAAATTATATTTTTATTTATATCCTTATGTTTTTTTGAAACAAGGATTCTCGCAGGCTGTAGTTTCTGCACGGGTATCTCAAACCAGTTACTCTTCTGCAGATCCTGATGGAGCCGGAGATGCAACAGGTTCGGTTACCTTCACTTTCGAGCTGATGTCCACAGAGCCTGTAATGGCAGATGGTTTTGGGATCGGTGTTGCATTTCAAACATCAAGCCTTATGACCGCAGCGGTTCCTGAGCTTACACCGCTGGGCCCGCTGGCTCCTCTTGGCTGGACAGCTTCTCCAAACCTTGCAGGAAATCCTATATCATTGCCACTGCCTGTTTATGGCGGGCAATCATTTGACAGGAGGATGATCGTTGGGTTCAACCAGGGTGCAACCGGTACATTTATGCCAATCACAACAAGCTGGACACCTGTTCTGAGAGTTACTTACTGGACAAAAGGTCTTTCTTTCCCCCAGGGTGGATATATTATTTTAGAGCCAGGCACAACAGTTCCGCAGCATTCAATTTCTGCTGACGGTGGTTTCACAGAATACTTTTTGGAATCTCCATCATTCCCGGGTTCTACTGTTGCATTAGGTGGTACAGTACCTGTTCTCTTCTCTAAATTTGATGCAAAATGTTCCGGCAATGGTACGCTGATATCATGGGCTACAGCGCAGGAAGTGAACAGCGACTACTTTGAAGTACAAAGGAGCACTGACGGTACTACCTGGAAAACGATCGGCACCACGCCGGCAGCAGGTTACAGCTCAATGGACCGCAATTATAACCAACTGGACCTCGAAGCAGGCAATGCGATCTACCGCATCAGGCAGGTTGATAAAGACGGCCAGTCTGTTTATACCAACTTAGAAAGGGCTAATTGCCAGGTTAAAAATATCAGCAGTGTTATCTATCCTGTTCCGGCAAAAGATGTGCTGAACGTGGTGATCAAATCCGACAGGGCAGTAAGAACACAACTGATGGTATTTGAAATATCAGGCAAGCTGGTGAAAAAACTGGATGCCAATGTTCAGAACGGCACCAACAACTTTAGGATAAGCCTCGGTGGACTGCCTTCAGGTGATTACATCATTAAGAGCAGTGATGCCGGAATTGAGCTCAACAAACAGTTCAGCATTATCAAGTAAGAACCAAAGTTTTCTTCTTCATACAAATCAGAAAGGCTCCGCTTTATAGCGGGGCTTTTTTTATTGGCCAATAGTTAATAGTTCATGGCTCACGGCTCGTAGCTAATAGCTAAAAAACAAAAACTCCGCATTCAGCGGAGTCCATTGTATTTATTAAGATGATGCTTGTTAAACGCCTAAATATCCTTTCAGCAATTTGCAGCGGGAAGTTGTTCTGAGCTTGTTAATGGCCTTGTCCTTTATCTGCCTTACCCTTTCTCTTGTAAGACTGAAACGTTCGCCGATATCTTCCAGGCTCAGCGGATGATCGATGCCAATACCAAAGAAATAACGTACCACTTCTTTTTGTCTTTCGGTAAGGGTGCTTAAGGAACGTTCTATTTCGGTATTGAGCGAATCTTTTACAGCCAGTTCATCATCGGTGCTTTTGGCATCTTTGTTTACCAATACATCTATCAGTGTGCTGTCTTCTCCGTCAGCCAGCGGCTGGTCCATGCTCACATGCCTTGCTGCTACACCCAATGTGGCTGCAATTTCTTCTGCATCTATATCCAGCAAAAATGCCAGTTCTTCGGGAGTAGGCTCTCTTTCAAATTCCTGCTCCAGCTGCGAATAGGCTTTGCTGATGCGATTGGTAAGCCCCACTTTATTCAGCGGCAGGCGAACGATCCTCGATTGTTCTGCCAATGCCTGTAAAATGCTCTGCCGGATCCACCATACTGCATAGGAAATAAATTTGAAACCCCGGGTCTCATCAAACCGTTGCGCTGCTTTTATAAGGCCGAGATTGCCTTCATTAATAAGATCAGGAAGTGTGAGGCCCTGGTTCTGGTATTGTTTGGCAACAGATACCACAAAGCGCAGGTTGGCCTTTGTCAGTTTTTCCAGTGCCATCTGGTCACCTTTTTTAATAAGAATGGCTAGTTTTACTTCTTCTTCAGGGGAGATAAGCTCTACTTTTCCGATTTCCTGTAAGTATTTCTCCAGGCTCTGGCTTTCCCGGTTAGTGATGGATTTGGTTATCTTCAGCTGACGCATACTCATAAGGCGGGCAATTTTAGTGGTTAAAAAAACTACATGTTATTTCGTTTTGGTACCCGGGAGAAAAGTTTTCAATCTTACGTAATTTAAGTTATTTATATTATGTATCAAAAAATAATAATGAATTAGGAAGCCAATAAAAACAGGCGTTTTCAGCCACTCATACGTATTAAGGAAAGCTTTTCAAAATAATGGTCTAAAAATTTTGCCACGTTAATTATTTTTCTATAATTGCAGCCTCCAAGGATTACTAAAAAAACAGAATGAGTAAGAAACAATTATACACACTGGAATACCCTGTAAGGTGCTCTCCCGGTATTTTATACGAATTTTTAAGCACCCCAGCAGGATTGCAGGAATGGTTTGCTGACCATGTAGACGAAAGGGACGGCGTATTTACTTTTGGCTGGAATGGCACAGAGGAAAAAGCTGAAATGCTGGAAAAAGAAGAGGAAAAATTTATCCGTTTTCACTGGACACACGCACAGAAAGGCGAATACTTTGAATTTTCTATTGATAAATCGGAAGTAACCAACCAGACGATCCTTATCATCAAGGATTTTGCAGAAAAAAAAGACATTAAAGATCAGAGCCAGCTATGGGAATACCAGGTTAAAGATCTTTTTCACCGCATAGGGAACTAACGGTTCAGCATAATCGCAAGGCTGCTATAAGCGGCTGGTAGCAATTTGCCCATATCATTCCACTGATGCAGATCATATTGTAGTGCGATCTTCAAAAAAGAAGGTTGCACTATTTTTTTATCAAGCCCATCCTTATCCAGGGCATCAATCCTGCAATAATTATCATCGCCAAAATGGTGCTCCCACTCTTCGTTTCCTGTGCTTATATAAAATGGCAATGCTGTTTTGTATAGGTTTTCCTGCAATGCCGGCGCACACAGTTTTTTGTATTTGCCCGACAAGTGCAATGTAACGCTGATAAAATTCCCCCACCAGAACATGGTACGCAAAGCAAATACATCCGTTTTTGAAAAGATCGCCGGATGATCCAGTATCACATAAGGCAGGTCACGGTAGCGCTCCCCTTTAAACACCCTCGGCTTGCATGCCGATAGTTCAGCTGCTACGCCGGTTACATGATCAATGAATACATTGTTAATGGCCGAAACCTGTGCTGCCAGCAGCTCACCCGCTTTGTGCATCACCGTATGTTTCGTTAAAATCCATTCGGTATTGTTTACCAGCGCCGCTTCAAGCTCAGAAAGCGTTATTTTTGCATCGTCATTCATATGGAAAATTTACGCCGTTAATTTTTCTTATGCTTACAATGTACAATGAAGAAATTAGACAAACTTATTTTAAAAGCATTCCTGGGGCCTTTTATCGCTACATTTTTCATTACCCTTTTTATACTGGTAATGCAAAACCTGTGGAAGTACATTGATGACCTTGTGGGTAAGGGCCTCGATTTTCTCACCATTGGCCAGTTTCTTTGGTATGCAAGCGCTACCCTGCTCACGCTCGCTATGCCGATTGCAATTCTTATTTCTTCCATCATGACCTTTGGCAACCTTGGTGAGAGTTTTGAATTGGTTGCTATTAAATCAGCCGGTATTTCTTTGTTGCGCTTCATGCGCCCGCTTATGTATATAGCCATCATTTTATGCGGCATTACTTTTCTTTTTGCCAATTATGTGATTCCCTATGCTTCCTTAAAATTTGCCACGCTCTATAACGAGATCAGGTATAAGAAACCCGCTTTCGATCTTAAGGAAGGGGTGTTTTTTACCTACATACCGCAGTACGCCATTAAAGTGGGCAAAAAAGAAAGTGATGGAAAAAGGATCAGCAATATCCTCATATACGAAAAAGACAATCCTTTACAGGACAATGCCATCATTGCTGAAAAAGGATTGATGCAGATGTCTGCCGATAAAAAATTCCTTGAGTTCAATTTAGAGAACGGCTATCGTTACCAGGAGCGGGGCAATGCCTACGATTCCAGTACAGAATACGTACGGTTGGGATTCAAACATTTTAAAAAGCTGATCGACCTGAGTGCTTTGGAAAAGCAAACGACCAGCCAGGATCTGTTCAGCAAAAATCAAAAAATGCTCAGCGCAAGGCAGTTGGTCAAAGGCATTGATTCTCTTAAAAAAGTATCAGACAGCTCAGACAAAAGAATGCATGATAATTTAAAATCGTACATGCACTTTACAGCCATTAAAGACAGCACCTGGGCCGCAATCGGCAAAATAAACGCACCGGCAAAAGCCGATTCCATTTTTCCCGATTCCAGCCGTTTGCTATTGAATGAACGGGCGCACTCGCTGGCTACTGATATGCGGAATGCGATCCAGTTTTACGGCAATGATGATGTGGAGCTAAAAAAGAACATCAATTACCACGAGCTGGAATGGCATCGCAAGTTTTCTTTCTCCATGGCCTGCCTCGTATTATTCTTTATCGGCGCTCCCCTGGGTTCCATCATCCGTAAGGGTGGATTGGGCATGCCGCTGGTGGTGGCCATTATTTTTTTCCTGATTTTCCACCTGTTGAATATGTTTGGCGAAAAATTTGTGAAGGAAGGATTAACAACTCCTTTTACCGGCATGTGGTTGGCGGTGATGGTTTTAATTCCCATCGGGATATTTTTAACCTACAAAGCCATGAATGATTCGCAGCTGTTCAACAAGGAATTTTATCATCGTACCTTCAAGAAAATTAAGCAACTGGTAAAAAGAACTCCTAACAAGACTTCAACTTTAAATACATAAGATCATGGAAAATAATTTTGATAGTGGCCGCAGGCAATTTATTCGCAATGCAGCCCTTGGCACTGTGTCTGTATCCATCGGCTTAACAGCGATGGGTTCTTTTTTAGAATCCTGCAGCAGCAGTAAAAAAATGTCGGGCAGCCTGCCCGCCACAGGTTTTGGTCAACAACCACTGCCCTACAAATATGATGCTTTGGAAGATGTGATCGATGCAAAAACCATGGAGATACATTACAGCAAGCACGCAGCAGCTTACAGCAAAGCATTGAATGAAGCCGTGAGCGCAGAGGCTCCTGCTGTAAGATCTACAGAAGAATTACTGGCCAATATTTCCAAATACACCGTGAAGATGCGCAACAATGCCGGCGGGCATTATAATCATGAAATGTTCTGGAAATCCATGCGCCCTAAAAAAGCCGATAACCAACCTACAGGTAAACTGATGGCAGCTATTGAAAAAGCATTTGGCAGCTTTGCAGAGTTTAAGAAGCAATTGGGCGATGCAGGTACACAACGCTTCGGCAGCGGCTGGGCATGGCTTTACCTGGATGCTTCTAAAAACTTAAAGATCGGCAGTACACCGAACCAGGATAACCCGCTGATGAATATCAGCGACATCAAAGGTTTCCCTGTGCTGGGGCTGGATGTGTGGGAGCATGCGTATTACCTGAAATACCAGAATAAAAGGGCGGACTATATTACTAATTGGTGGAACGTTGTAAATTGGGATTATATACAGCAACGTTATGAATCTGTTTTATAAAAGATCAACACTTTACATTTTACTCATCAGCACGGTCATTGTGGCCGTGCTGATGCTTTTACAGGGCAGCCCGATGAAAGCCACCGGGGCCGGGATATTATCGCTGGAATTCGCTTCTACCAAAATGGCTGTGGATGCTGTGATGGAAACCTGGGAAGAATCTTCTACAGCGGAGAAGGATATTATTAAAGTTGCCATCAACAATACCCGGCTGGATTTTATTTTCCTGCTCTGTTATTCACTGTTTTTATTTACCTGCGCCAAACAATTATCCGTTTATTTTTCTTCAAAAAAATTGTTTCACCTTATGGCTGCGTTGGCGCTGCTGGCGGGCTTGCTGGATATTGTGGAGAATATTGGCATGCTGCAAAGCCTGGATGGAAATGTGTCGGATAAGATAGCATTCCTTACTGCTGTTGCTGCTTATTTTAAATGGGTATTGGTAATAGTGGTGATCAGCTTTTTGATTGTTAGTTTTTCAATTAAATTGATGCGGAGGGAAAAATAAGAATGATTTTTTTCGCTTGCAGCTGGCTGATTGTTCTTTTTTGCTTGCCCAAAAAAGGACCCCGGCGAAGGATTACAGCCCCTTGGCCGGATACAGCTATGTGGTACATCTGTGCATTGTGGTGAATTACTTTTGTTTTTCAATACTGAGCCGGGATAGGAAAGTGTTTACAAAATTGGTGAAGCTACTCTAACAATTTTACCAGTAACTGTGGAGAAGCCTTGGCTGCTTCGATTTCGCCTTTGGCGAAAATGAATAAATGCGCAGCAAATTTATTCATAGATGCAGGCGAAGTGCCGATAGCTATCGGGAGAACAGTTACGCTCCCCGGCGGGAATGGAGCGGTTAAAGTCTAACAAATTTGCTGAAAGTTATGATGAATACTTAATCTTTTAGAAAAGCATTGCCGCCGGCTTAAATTGACTCAGCCTTTGCATCGTAACATCCTCTAAAAACCGGGTTGAAACAAAACAAAGGCTGATAAATTGACAAGCAATCGTAGCGCAAATTTAAAGGACCTCTACTCATTTATCCAAAAACATTTCTTAAAAATTTCCTTAAATAATCAGGTTGTTTTTTTATTGAAAAACGAGGGTTAAAGAAGTTATATTTGTGTCCCCTACAATATTCATATATTAAAAATATTACTATGCAGGTTTGGAAAGATTACCAGGAAAAAAATAAGGATCGCTTTTTAAATGAGTTGCTGGATCTGTTGCGCATACCAAGTGTAAGCGCAAAAAGTGAGCACAAAGATGACATGAAACGCTGTGCAGAAGCCATTCAGCAAAGATTGCTGGAAGCGGGTGCAGATAAAGCGGAAATATATCCTACAGACGGTCACCCTGTGGTGTACGCCGAAAAAATAATTGACCCCTCCAAACCAACCGTACTGGTATACGGCCATTATGATGTGCAGCCGGCAGAACCATTGGAACTGTGGAAAAGCGGCCCCTTTGATCCAACTATTATTGATGGTAAAATTTATGCCCGTGGGAGCTGCGATGATAAAGGACAAGTGTACATGCACGTAAAAGCGTTGGAAACTTTAGTAAAAACAGGCACACTTGCCAACAATATAAAATTCTGTATCGAAGGGGAAGAGGAAGTTGGTTCACCCAACCTCGGTAAATTCATTGCTGCCAACAAAGAATTATTAAAAGCAGATTGTATCCTTATCAGCGATAGCGCCATGATCAGCCTCGATACACCGAGCATTGATATCGGCGTAAGAGGTCTCAGTTATATTGAAGTGGAAGTTACCGGCCCTAACAGGGACCTGCACAGTGGTGTGTATGGTGGTGCTGTAGCGAACCCTATCACTATACTGGCAAAAATGATCGCTTCTTTGCATGATGAGAACAATCATATCACCATTCCTGGTTTTTACGATGATGTGGTAGTGGCTACGCCTGAAGAAAGAGAACTGATGGCAAGAGCGCCATATGATGAAAAAGAATTTAAAGAAGACCTTGGCGTAAAAGAATTATGGGGTGAGAAAGGTTTTACCACCAATGAAAGGACCGGCATCCGCCCTACTATCGAACTGAATGGTATCTGGGGCGGTTATATCGGTGAAGGCGCTAAAACCGTATTGCCTTCCAAAGCTTTTGCAAAAATATCGGCAAGGCTGGTGCCTAACCAGAGTTCAGACAAGATCACCGAAATACTCATCAAACACCTGGAAAAGATCGCTCCGCCTTATGTGACTGTAAAAGCAGCCCTGCACCATGGTGGCGAACCTTATATGACACCTATTGACAGCGTGGCATACCAGGCTGCAGCCAAAGCGATGGAAACCACATTCGGAAAAACACCGATCCCTGTTCGTGGTGGTGGAAGCATTCCTATCTGCGCCCTGTTTGAAAAAGAACTGGGTATTAAAATAGTGTTCATGGGTTTTGGACTGGACAGCGACAACCTGCATAGCCCGAACGAGAAGTATAATATTGATAATTTTTATAAAGGGATCGAGACCATTCCGTATTTCCACCAGTATTTTACGGAGATGAAGTAGTTGTTTCACGAATTATTCGAATTTAGGGTCAGTACCGCAGGTCAAACCCGTTTTGTGATATGAATTTGAGTTAAGGCGAACGTAGATCAGCAGGCTTTATAAGTTAAAGTACTGCGTCTTAGCATCCTTGCGGTGAGTTTCGAAATAATTTAAAAATCATTTTCTCGTGTAGGCAAATATCTTTATTTTTGCCGCCCATTAGCCGGGGTAGCTCAGCTGGTTAGAGCATCGGATTCATAACCCGAAGGTCGGCAGTTCAAGTCTGCTCTCCGGTACAAAGCCTAAGTCGAAAGATTTAGGCTTTTATTATTATGCACTTTTCTACAAAACAATTTTGCCGGGAAGGCGGTAAGACGTGTTGCCGGCTTCCCGGCAAATAATATTAAAATAAAGCTTTGCCAAACTTCTAAACTTTGGCAAAATTGATTCCAGAGATTTACTTAAGTAAGGTAATTTGTAAATTAGTTGAAGAAAAATGTGATAAGATGCAAGTGAAACTAAATAATAACGTAACAATAGTTGGAGAAACTGTGAAAGGAGACTACCTCTTTACTTATAAAAGTTATGATGGTACTTTTAAACTTGCCTCGTATAACCCAGATAATATTAGTAGTGACGCAGTTGAAGTAGCTTTTTAATTGAAGCAGTAAAAGAAGTAAAGGCTTATAGTAAAAGGAAAAATCGTTAGGAATTATTTACTCACCCTCGGCTTCCATGCCACCTCCTCCGCTCCTACCAAATGACCAACATACCTTGCTAACACAAACAAATAATCACTTAGCCTGTTAAGATATTGTATCACCAGCGGATCAATAAATATCTGTTCTTCCTGCATATGTACACATATCCGCTCTGCCCTGCGGCAAACGCACCTTGCAACATGTAAAGAGGAAACAGCCATGTGGCCGCCCGGTAAAATAAAAGATTTCATTACCGGTAATACTTCATTCATTTTATCGATAGAACTTTCCAGCAACTGGATATCTTCTTTCTTCAGGTCCGGCATTTTCATCAAAGGTTCTTTATCAGGATCACAGGCCAGCGAAGAACCGATGGTAAATAACCTGTCCTGTATTTCTTTCAGCATTACTTTACTGCCTTCATCCTGTACCTGGTCACTACAAAGGCCGATGAATGAATTCAATTCATCAATGTTACCATAGCTTTCAATGCGAATATGACTTTTCGGAACCTTGGTACCGCCTATCAGGCTCGTTTTGCCCCCATCGCCGGTCTTTGTATAGATCTTTAATGCCATCTTATTTTATTTTCTACACTGCAACAGTAGCGGCAGCGCCTTTTTCTGTAGGCGAATCAGATTCTATCAGCCCGTCTTTTAAACGAACTACCCTGTGCGCATATTGAGAAATGTCTTCTTCATGGGTAACAAGTACAATGGTATTGCCATCAGCATGGATCTTACCCAGTATATCCATGATCTCGTAAGAAGTTTTTGAATCCAGGTTACCCGTCGGTTCATCTGCTAAAATGATAGAAGGGTTATTGATCAGCGCTCTTGCGATCGCTACCCGCTGGCACTGACCACCACTCAGCTCATTCGGCTTATGATGCATCCTGTCCTGCAGTCTTACTTTTTCCAGCACTGCTGCTGCTCTTTCGATCCTGTCTTTTTTAGGAACACCACTGTAAATAAGTGGCAGCGCAACATTTTCTGCAGCTGTAAATTTTGCCAGCAGGTTGAATTGCTGAAATACAAACCCTATCTCTACATTTCGCACAGCAGCCAGCTCATCATCAGGCATACGGCTTACATCTTTTCCATTAAGGATATAACGGCCACCTGTCGGTGAATCGAGGCAACCCAAAATATTCATCAGGGTTGATTTACCGCTACCGCTCGGCCCCATCAATGCCACGTATTCGTTTTTGAAAATATCGAGGTTGATGCCTTTTAAAACAGGCAGTTCCTGCTTACCCAAAAAGTAGCTTTTTTTGATATGCTCCAGCTGAAGAATTGATTGAGCCATGTATTATTTTTTGATCACTTTAGGAACCATAAAAAAATCGTTGTTGTGCTTCCCTGCATTTTTTAATGCATCGGCTTTCTCACATACGCCCTTCACTTCGTCTTCCCTCCATGCATTCTCATGAGCTGCCATATGTTGCAGAGGCTCCACATGAGCAGTATCCACTTCGTCCATTTTCTGTACAAAGCTGATCATTCTTTCCAGGTCGTTCTTGATAGCTTCCTGCTCCCCTGCATCAAAACGCAGCTTTGCCAGCGAAGCCAGCTTACTTACCATTGCATCATTTACTTCCATTAAACAAAAATAACGGTTTACGGGCAGAGGAAAGCGGGTATTTTACACCAATGGCGGCAAATCGCAGGGCTATTGATAACTGGTTATTAATTATTGATTACAGTCATAAGATTTTACAAAAACCGGGCATTACAAATAATTAATAAAATGTAGCATTTTTCAATAGGTCAATTCGGCAATTCGTACCGATAGCTACCGGGATTCGTGTAATTCGTACTCCTAATTCGTACTATAAAACTTATCTTCGCCGCCTGAACTTTTTAAACAGAAGATGGAAAAGAAAATTGTCATGAGCGGCATCAGGCCAACCGGTTACCTGCACCTGGGTAACTATTTCGGGGCCATGCGCAACTATGTGAAAATGCAAAGTGAATATGAATGCTACTTCATGGTGGCCGACCTGCATTCACTCACCACGCATCCTGATACAAAAGAATTAAAAGGCAATGTACACAGGGTATTGTCAGAAAATATTGCCTGCGGTCTCGATCCTGAAAAAGCAGCTTTCTTTTGCCAGAGCCATGTGTTTGAGATCTCAGAATTGTACCTATACCTCAATATGCTGGCTTATAAAGGCGAGCTTGAAAAAACAACAACATTCAAAGATAAAGTACGCCAGCACCCGGAGAATGTGAACGCCGGCCTGCTCACCTATCCTGTACTAATGAGCGCAGACATATTGGTGCACCGTGCATCTTATGTACCTGTTGGCAAAGACCAGGAGCAACACCTGGAAATGGCCCGCAACTATGCACAACGCTTCAACTACAGGTACGGCAATGTATTCCCCGAACCAGAAGCTTTTAATTTTGGTGAAACGCTGATCAAGATCCCAAGCCTGGACGGTACCGGCAAAATGAGCAAGAGCGAAAACCAGATGGCTACCCTCTACCTGGCAGATGAAGATGATGCCATCCGCAAAAAAATAATGAAAGCCAAAACAGACGGTGGCCCTACTGAACCCAATGCTGTTAAGCCTGACTATATTGAAAACATCTTCCAGCTTATGAAACTCGTATCTGCGGAAGATGTGCTGAAGAAATTTGAAGACGATTTCAACAACTGTACCATCCGCTATGGCGATATGAAAAAGCAGTTGGGAGAAGACATGGCCAATTTTATTGCCCCCATCAGGCAAAAAGCCCTGGACATTATGAACGATGAAAAGTACCTGCAGCAGGTGATGGAAATGGGGGCAGAAAAAGCCCGCAAAAGCGCTGCTGCTACCCTACAGGTAGTAAGGGAAGCCATGGGGCTGAAATATTATTAAACAGGGTAGTTTTTTCTTCTATTTTGAATGGCGTTTCACTAAGTTTTCTTACATTGAATGCCGAAGATTTTTTGAACGCAATTTTTTGAACTTATAAAGGAGCTCCGGCTGGGGTAAGGAATATGGCCAAATTAAAGAAACCAAAACACATCGCCATTGCAGGCAATATCGGCGCAGGCAAAACTACTTTAACTGAAATGCTGAGCAAGCATTACAAGTGGATCCCGCAGTTTGAAGATGTAGATCACAATCCTTACCTCAATGACTTTTACGAGGACATGCCCCGCTGGAGCTTTAACCTCCAGATATTTTTCCTCAACAGCAGGCTCAATCAATTACTGGATATACACCGTGGTACAGAAACGGTGATACAGGACCGCACCATTTACGAAGATGCCAACATATTTGCTCCCAACCTGCACGACATGGGTCTTATGGGCAAGCGTGATTTTGAGAATTATTATAAATTCTTTGAGACCCTTAAAACCATGGTGCAGCCGCCGGATCTTCTGATCTACCTGAAAGCATCGGTACCAACACTGGTAGCACAGATACAAAAACGTGGAAGAGAATACGAAGAAAATATCCGCCTGGACTATCTGAAAAAATTAAATGACTACTACAATGGCTGGATCGATAATTACAAAGAAGGCCAGCTGCTCATCATAGATGCCGACACCAACAAGTTTGCGGAAAACGAAGAAGATCTCGGAAAGATCATCAGCAGCATTGATTCTATGCTGTTCGGGTTGTTTTAAAAATAAAGGGAAGTTAAATTAATCGATCAACTGGTTCTTCATGGCATAGAACACAAGCCCTACGGAGTTCTTTACGCCAAAGCGTTCCATCAGTCTGTCTTTAATGGCTTCTACCGTGCGTGCGCTGATGCTCATCTTACTTGCAATTTCTGAAGCTGTAAATTCCATGCAAACCAGCGTAAGCACTTCTTTTTCCCTTTCACTCAGCACTACTTCTGATGTAAGCGAAGGATTGAATTTCTGCTTGCTGTAATTCTTTTTTATCAGCACTTTATTTACAAAAGGGTTCAGGTAAAAACCTGTGCGAACAACATCCGTAATGGCTTTTCTTATTTCTGCAGGCTCCGTGCTTTTTAATAAATAACCGGCAGCGCCGCAATCCATGAGGTGACCAACAAAGCGTTCGTCTTCGTACATGGTGAGTATGATCACTCTTATATGAGGGTAATTTTTTGAAATGACCTTGGTAGCATCGATCCCATCTTTCACCGGCATTTTAAGGTCGCAGAGAATAACATCCGGTTGTGACTCGGGAATTTTATGAATAAGGTCGTCACCATTATCCGCCTCCATCACGAATTTGATGTTGGTGTAGGGCCGCATTGAGAGTATCACACCTTTCCTGAATATCTGGTGATCATCGGCTATTGCAACTTTAATCTGATCTGGGAGCATACTTAATTGGTAAAATTAAGAACATCTTTACAAATAAGCAGCGTATAAGTACTATTTCTTACACGATATGTTCTTTTGGCACTTCTAAAGTTACCTTATAATAAGTGTGGCTGTTGTCTATTTCAAACAATATTCTACCGTTCAACACTTTTATACGGCTGGCGATGTTCTTTAAACCAAGGCCCGTAGATGCCTGGTTCAGCTTTTCAAACTCCGACTGCACAATCCCTTTACCATCGTGGTGCAGGCGGATATAAATGAAATTGGCATTGGCATTCTGGGTAAGATGGATAAACCCGGAGTTGCTATGTTTGATAATATTATTGATAAGTTCCTGGATGATCCTGAACACGAGCAGTTCCTGGTCTACCTTCAGCCTTTCCCTGTAATCGTGGAACCTGGCGCTGGCATTGATGGTACCGCTGCCGCTTATTTTTTGAAAAAGATCTGTAGTGGCGCTTTCCAGTCCAAAGTTCTTAAGTGTTGGCGGCATCAGGCTATGGCTGATATTGCGGATAAGCAGGATGGCGTCATCGATGATCTGTTTGGCACTGAAAATATTCTGAAGCTGTGCCGGCTTTTCGAGGTTCACCAGGTTCTCATTAAGGTATAGCCTGGCTGTGGCCAGCAGCGGGCCAGCATCATCGTGCAGATCGGCAGCAATACGCTGGCGCTCCTCTTCCTGGAAGCGAATGGATGCATTAAGGAAAATCTGTTGCTTCTCTGCCTCCAGCTTTTTCATCTGGATATGATAGCGAATTACTTTTCGCTGGTGCATAATAACGAACACAATGATCCCAATAGCCAAAGTGATCATGCCTATAGAACCTACAAACATGAGCTTTGAAACATCCGATGTATTAGACGCTTGTAAAAAAAACATTCGCAATTACAAATTTTTAGGGTTTGTTAGGGACAGTTCATCAAGGTCTAAATCTTTAGGAATATGGAGTGCATTGTCTTCATCATCTGCTTTTTCAGAAGCAAATAACGAAATACAGAGAAGAATATTTTTCACAATTACAACTAATGCATAAATACTGTTCATTAAAACCTTGTCTACGCTCGATTTAATGAACAGGAAAAAGAAGAAGCTGCCGGCAAAATATAAGAGCAGGCCTACACAGATCCAGAAAGTGATAGATTGATATAAAGGATACATCACTACCGTATTCATTTTTTCGTAGAAGAAATAAACGATGAATACAATAAGCAGTAATGCAGAAATGACATTAGAGTGATTGTTGAACTGGGAGCGGTCGTTTGCCAGGTAATCCCCGAAAGCGTAAATCACAAAAGGAATAATGGAATACAGCACCAGCTTCCTGAAAAAAGGGGCTTTTAGGATATGGTGCAGGAAAAGTGCGATGATCGAATACTCGCAGATGTTAAAAAGCCTTAGTATAAATAAGTGAAGCTCGTTACTTTTAAACACATTCCGGGACAGTAAATTAAAGCCTATGAAAACAAAAAGGATTATAGTATAAACAAAAAAAACCTTTAATGCTTTTGTATTCAGTTTCTTATAAAACAGTATACAAAAGATTAAAGGAAGAATTTCTGGTAAGAAGGTAATATAGAGAATAAATTTCTGGATAAGCGTTAATTTACTCAAATATAATTAACTGCTTACCATCTGCAAAATTTACTTAGAGTTCGCAAAGGAACTCTACCATTTCTACGATACCGTTTAATACGCTTCCGTACATAGTGAAATAAATTGTTAGTGGTTTACGATTAAATATCAGTGCAAATTTGCCCTTAAATCAATCCTCCCACAAGGGGTACTGCATTTGAGGTAGTTTTACGATTCCCCCAAAAACCAATACAGCACTACATTTCACCGGAAAATTGATAAAAAGACCATACACTAAATGAGGTAAATGTACGAATATAAAATAGTAAAATTACTATCGATTAGTATCGTACGATTACGAGGTGTATTTACCTGCAATGTGAATAAGTGGATAACTTTAGAAGAATTACTACAAACCCCGGAGCATTGTCCGGGGCTTGCGAAAAAAAATTTCTTGCTTAAGGTTGGAAAGGATTTTAAAACGGGAAAAGCTGGTCGTTAAAATGCTGCCGGTATGGAACTTTAAAGGTTTTCAAGTGTTGAGGATTCAATGTAGCCGATCCATACCAGCGTCATTCAACCATACAAAAATATGTTGCTCCTACACATTAAGCAACAGTGAAACTGCCTGATTAATGCTTTGTAGGAATTACTTTTTAAAAAGTATTATTTCTTCTTACAAAAGTAAAAATACCTGTTTTACATAAAGTATTTTTACTAAGTACGTGTACGAAAAAACAATGAAAATCAAATAATTAAAAAAGAGGACACGCAAAATTTATTGTTAAAATTTCGGTATGTTCAAATGAAAATGTAACTTGGACACAGTTATACTAACCCCCAATTCCAAAGTGATGAATTTTGAAAACCACATTAAAATCGCCATTGCCGATGACCATAAGATATTCCGTGACGGAATAAAAATGGCACTATCGGGAAAAGCCAACCTTAAAATGTTATGGGAGGCCGAAGATGGAAAGGATATGATGCACAAAATAGCCATTAAAAAGCCGGATGTATTACTGATGGACATCCGGATGCCGGAAATAGACGGCATCAATGGCATCCAGCTCATAAGAAAGGAGTTTGAGGAGATCAAGATCATTGTACTGACCATGTACGACGACCAGCAGATGATCAGCAAAATGATGGAAATGGGTGCCAATGCCTATCTTACCAAAACAACTGATCCCGAAGAGATATACGAAGCCATACTCACCTGCATGAACGATGATTTTTACTTTAATGAGCTGGTAAATAAGGCTGTGATGGGTAAGCTGATGCAGAAAAAGAACGTCAGGCAGCACTACGGCACCAATACACCGGTAAGCTTTAACGAAAAGGAACTGAAGATACTGCAGCTGCTGGCAGAGGATAAAACAACGGAAGAAATATCAAAAACCATATTTTTAAGCCCAAGGACCATAGAAACGATCCGTCAGAATATGAAAACAAAGGTAAATGCCAAAACAATCGGCGGCCTCATCATGTATGGCATGAGAAATAAGCTCATCGAGTAAATTTCTACAGCCCGCATAAGTAAAAGCAAGCGGGTCCCGGGTATACCCCGAAAATTTACGCCGGTATATTCTATTTGCGTACAGCGAAAAATAAACGTAAAAACACCATCCGCATGTAAGGGTAATTACACTCTATCTTAATTATCAGCATAATTTGGACTTTTAAAAAGCGTTTATTCATCGTAAACTTACTAACCAAAAAATTACTAAATTCGCCCTTTAACTAATTATGAAACAAGATCCTACTGAACCAATTTCCGTTATTATTGCTGATGACCATGTATTGTACAGGGCCGGTGTTAAAACATCGCTGAGTGCAAAAAAAGATATCAGGGTAATCGCTGAAGCTGACAACGGGATGCACCTGCTGAATATTTTAAAGAATGTTCAGGTTGATGTGATCCTTTTAGATATACAGATGCCTATCATGGATGGCATTGCTACCCTGCCCGAGATCAAGAAAATAAGTCCGCACACAAAAGTGATTATGCTCACTTTTATGGAAGACAACAGCATGATCACCAAATTAATGGAACTGGGTGCCAATAGCTACCTGGCAAAAACCAGCGACAGCGAAATAATTTACGAAGCCATTAAAACCTGTTTTAACCAGGAGTATTACTTTAATTCCATGACCAACAAAGCCCTGCTCACCAACCTGAAGCAGCGCAACGTGGTAGCGCCTCAGCAAATGATATCGCAGGAAGTAATGCTGAACGACAAGGAAACAACCATCCTCCGCCTCATGTGCGAAGAAAAAAGTACAAAAGAAATTGCCGACATAGTTGAACTAAGTCCAAGAACGGTAGAAGCTATCAGGGATAAACTGAAAGTGAAAACCGGCGCTAAAAGTACTGCTGGTCTTATTATGTATGCTGTAAAGCATAAGATAATAGAAGAGCTGTAACCTCCAATTGTTATCCAAACAGTCCCCGCTCATAACGGGGATTTTTTATTTTCGCATATGGCCTATATCAATTATAATGGTAAGTTAATAGCCAGCGATAGCAATATTGTTGATGCAGACAACCGTGGGCTTCGTTTTGGCGATGGCTTATTTGAGACCATCAAGTATAAAAACAATGAGTTTCAATTACTGGACGAGCACCTGCAAAGGCTTTGGTCTGGCCTTGAAAAAATGAGCTTTGAATTGCCTGGATTGTTCACACAACAAAAAATAAAAGATGAGCTGCTGAAGCTGGTGCAGAAAAACAAGCACACACATGCCAGGGTAAGATTGTTGGTAATAAGAGGAAATGGTGGTTTATATGATGCAGAAAACCTGCAGCCCAATTTCATTATACAATCATGGCCACTGGATGATGATTTTGGAAAACTAAACAGCAACGGTTTGCAATTATGTATTTACAGGGATGCCCGCAAAACATGCGATGCCTTCAGCAACTTGAAACACAATAATTTTTTACCCTACCTGATGGGAGCATTGTACGCAAAAGAGCAAAAATGCAATGATGCTATCATTTTAAACCAGCATGGCAGGATCAGTGATACTACCATTGCCAATATTTTTTTAATTAAAGATAAAACCATCTATACTCCTGCCCTTTCAGAAGGATGTATTGCAGGCACCATGCGGCAGTTCTTATTAAACAATCTTACAGGAAAAGGTTTTACAGTAACAGAAAAAAATATTTCCGAAGCTGACCTGTATGATGCGGAGGAAATTTTTATAAGCAATGCTATGACCCCCGTGAAATGGGTAGCAGCTATCGGCGATAAGCAATATAGCAATGAACAAATCCTTGCAGTTTATAACAGTATGTGTCGAACCTTTCCGGATATTTTTTGTTAAACCATTTCATGAAGCCATCCATTAATATCTGCTGGTTCCGTAGAGACCTCCGGTTAACTGACAATGCAGCATTGTACCATGCTTTGCAAAGCGGCAGCCCCGTGCTGCCCGTATTTATTTTCGATAAAAATATATTAGACCAGCTGGATAATAAGAGCGACAGGAGAGTACAATTTATTTATGATGCACTACTGGAAATGCAGGAAACGCTGGAACAGCACAACAGTACATTTCATGTTTTATATGATACTCCCGAAAACGCTTTTAAAACCCTATGCAGTAAATACAATATCAGCAAGGTTTTTACCAATGAAGACTATGAACCCTATGCAAGAGAAAGAGATAATAAAACAGCACAATTTTTAAAAGAAAAAGACATTGAGTTTCATTCTTACAAAGACCAGGTTATTTTTTCCAAAGATGAAGTGCTGAAGGATGACGGAACGCCTTACACTGTTTTTACACCCTATAGCAAGAAATGGAAAGCAAAGCTGGATGCGTTTTACATGAAAGCTTATCCAACTAAAAAATACTTCCGTTCTTTTTTAGAACATGCTCCTATAATCATTCCTTCTTTGCAAAAAATGGGGTTCAGGGAAGCAGCCAAAAATTTTCCTGCTAAAGATGCAGAAGCTGCGCTTATAAAGCAATACGCCGGCACCCGTGATTTCCCGGGCATAAAAGGAACATCCCGGTTAAGTGTGCATTTAAGGTTCGGCACTATTTCCATAAGGGCATTGGCAGCAAAAGCAGATAAACTATCCGGCACTTTTCTAAACGAATTGATATGGCGTGATTTTTACCATATGATCCTATGGCATTTTCCACAGGTGGGCAAAGGCAAGGCTTTTAAACCGGCTTATGATCATATACAATGGAGAAACGCCGAAAAAGAATTTGAAAAATGGTGCGCAGGACAAACTGGTTACCCAATCGTAGATGCAGGCATGCGGGAGTTGAACGAAACCGGTTTCATGCATAACCGGGTACGCATGATCACTGCCAGTTTTTTATGTAAACATTTGCTGATCGACTGGCGCTGGGGTGAAGCTTATTTTGCACAAAAACTACTGGACTACGACCTGGCAGCCAACAACGGCGGCTGGCAATGGGCCGCTGGCAGTGGTTGTGATGCAGCGCCTTATTTCAGGATATTCAATCCCTACCTGCAAACGAAAAAGTTTGACCCGGAATTTAAGTATATCCGAAAATGGGTGCCGGAGTTTGAAGAATTCACTTATCCCCAACCAATAGTGGAGCATGAAATGGCGAGAAAGCGTTGCCTGGAGATTTATACAAAAGCGTTGAAAGAAAAATAGATCATGGCAGGCAATGTCTCATTTTGAAAAGTTTTGCCAGGCTGAGCTTTCGAAGTCAATTTAATACTTGTAAAGCCAGCCTTCGGCAAGCTCAGGCTGGCAGTATCCTACTATAGGAAAATATCCTGTTGCAATGATCTTTCAGGATGCATATTGCTGTACACGTTCATCAATGTTTTCACTGCTTCCCTTCCATCTACACCAAGAGACAGTGAATAATTATTTACATACAGGTCAATATGCTTGCGCATCACCTCTTCGCTCATTTCCTGCGAATGCCGCCTGATATAATCATTCAGTTCAGGATAGGCATCATAAGCATATTCAATACTTTTTTTAATAAGCCGTTCTACTTTTTTTTGTACAGGTCCAGGCAATTCTTTTTTAACTACAATACCTCCCAAAGGAATGGATACTTTTGTTTGCTGCTCCCAATAATCTCCGAGATCAGTAATTTTTTTCAACCCTTTATCAGCATAAGTAAAACGGTTCTCATGAATGATCACTCCTAACCCTTTGCCATTGGCAACAAATGCTTCCACTTCATCGTAGCGGACGAATACTTTATTTTTCGCATCCGGGTATTTCATGGAGAACAACAAATGTGCAGTAGTGTTTTCTCCGGGAATGGCGATTTGCTCTTCCTCTACATTTATGCTTAAAGGATCTTGTTTACTTATCAGCAAGGGACCAACGCCTTTACCCAAAGCACCGCCGCTGTCCATCAATAAATAATGCTGCAATACCAAAGGCAATACGCCATAGCTCAGCTTGGTAATATCCAGCCTGCCCTGTATGGCCCATTCATTAAGGGTTTGCACATCTTCCAGCACTGGTTCAAATTCTATTCCTTCTGTATCGATCTTTTTGTTGACCAACGCATCAAAAATAAAAGTATCGTTGGGGCAAGGGGAAAATCCTACTATCAGTTTCATCAATGTTGTTTTAATACTTCCACAATTTCAAGGAGGTGATTGTTAAGGTTATGAACAGCAGCAGCAATATTCCATTTTGTTTTATCCCGCTCTCCTGCCATATTGCTTACAGATCGTAACTGTAAAAAAGGTACCGCTTCCATCAGGCAAACATAATGAAAGGCTGCGCCTTCCATGCTTTCTATTGACGGGTCGTATAATCTCCTGTATTCATTGATCATTGCCTTGTTCTCCGTTACCATATTTACTGTAACAGCAGCATGCTTAGGTAATGAAAAGCGGTTCAGCAATCCAGGTTCATTCATCAGCCATCCATCCGTGTAAGGATGCTCATTCCTGTTTACAAAACCTGTTTGGAATAAGGAGGTCAACCGGCCATTCTCATACATTCCGAGCTCTGCAAATACATCTTTTTCTATCAACACCGTTTCACCCAGGGCAATAGCACTATTAAAAGCGCCTGCTATACCTGCCTGTATCACACAATCATATTTACCTTGCTGTAGTTTCTTCTGCAGCTGGTACATACAGGCGGGCGAGCCTACTCCCGTTATCAAATGATCTGCCGTGGAATGCTGCGCCAGGTAAGGCGCTATTTCCATTGCCGTGGCTGCTATAACTAATACCTGCATCCTGCAAAATTCGGGCATTGCTGTTACATTTCTGCCAATACTGTTTACCTTTGCGAAAAACAGGGGAAAAATGGTTTATATAACGAGGATAGAGCATTTTAACGCAGCCCACAAATTGTACAACCCGGGCTGGACAAAGGAGAAGAATGACGAAATATTTGGCAAATGTGCCAATGAGAACTGGCATGGACACAATTTTGAATTATACGTTACTATTAAGGGCAACCCTGACCCTGAAACCGGTTTTGTATTTGATGCCAAACGCCTGAGCAAAATAATAAGAGAACATGTTACGGATAAGCTGGACCATAAAAACCTGAATGAAGATGTAGATTTTATGAAAGGGAAATTGTGCTCTATTGAGAACCTGATAATAGCTATCTGGCAACAACTGGTATCGCATATTCCCGAAAACATACAATTACATTCCCTGAAGCTGTTTGAGACCGACCGCATTTATGCAGAGTATTTTGGGAATTAACCCGCTTTACTCAACTATTCGTACTTTTAGATGTTGATAGTTACACCTGATGAACAGCACACTTCTGTTTTAAAGGAATTTTGAATTGATCTAACCACGTTATTGCATGAATAATAAGGTAGCTGTTTACCGGAAAGAACATTTTAATGCGGCCCATCGCTTGTATAATCCTGCATGGGATATGCAAAAGAATGATGCGGTTTTCGGCCTGTGCAACAATCCCAATTACCATGGACACAATTACGACCTGGTGGTTAAAATTGTTGGCGAACCTGATCCCCAAACAGGATATGTGATAGACCTGAAAATTTTAAGCGATATCATTAAGGATAAAGTGGTAGAAAGGTTTGACCATAAAAACCTGAATGAAGATTGCGAAGAGTTCAAAGCATTAAATCCTACTGCGGAAAACATTGCGATCGTTATTTATAACCTGTTAAGGCCCGCAATTGACCCTTCCCTGTACTTACAGGTAAGGCTATACGAAACAAAAAGAAATTTTGTAGAATACCCTGTTGACTGAACAAATTAAAAAACTGAAATGGCATACAAAAAAACAGAAGCATATGATGAAGCTGTGACCGGGTCACTCATCAAAAATTATAAAGAAACAATTTCATTACTCGGTGAAGATGCTGAAAGAGAAGGTTTGCAGAAAACCCCTGAAAGGATTGCCAAAGCTATGCAGTTCTTAACGCAGGGCTACCAGCAGGATGCCAAAGCCATTCTTGACTCCGCCAGGTTTCATGAAGATGTGAGTGAAATGATCATTGTAAAAGACATTGAACTGTACAGCATGTGCGAACATCATATGTTGCCGTTTTATGGGAAGGCGCATGTAGCCTACATTCCAAACGGCTATATTACAGGCCTGAGCAAGATAGCCCGTGTAGTGGATGTGTACAGCAGGCGTTTACAGGTACA